>NZ_CP147913.1:2186333-2498666 GCF_037414475.1 Myxococcus stipitatus
GTGTCGCGCCCCCGGAGGCTTGCAACGGCCTGGATGACGACTGTGATGGGAGCATCGATGAGGGAGACGTCTGCGCGCTGTACTGCTCGTGCACCCCGACCACGTGCGCCGCCGAGGGGAAGAACTGCGGCTCCATCTCGGACGGCTGTGGTGAAACGCTGAGCTGCGGAACCTGCGGCTCGGGCCAGGCGTGCACCAACAACGTGTGCAGCTGCCAGCCGACGACCTGCGCGGCACAGGGGAAGAGCTGCGGCGTCATCCCGAACGGCTGCGGAGGAAGCCTGAGCTGTGGCCTCTGCAACGCAGGAGAGTCCTGCATCAACAATCAGTGCATCTGCCAGCCGACGACCTGCGCCGAGCAGGGAGCCACGTGTGGGGTCATCTTGGATGGTTGCGGCCAGACCCTGGACTGCGGCTTCTGCCCATCGGGCAAGACGTGTGGCCCAACCAATACCTGCATCACCGGGGTGACCTGCCCGCCAGGCCAGTACCTGTGCTGTGACCGGCAGACGTGCAGCCAGACCAAGTCCTGCCCGGAGGTGTCCTGTCAGCCAGGGGGGGGCGGTGGTGATACCTCCAAGACCCAGCCGAAACCTTAGTCAGGCCCACTCCTTCAAGCGCCTTGCTTGATGGAGTCGACCGTGCCGGCAGCGAGGACGCGTGATATCGCAAGCTGCCGGCACACCCCGTTTCACAAGGGTGCGCCCGCTACGGCGCGTCCGCGAGCGCGTAGTCGAACTCGTAGGTGTGGTTGCCCTGCGCGTCGATGTGAATCTGCATCGACCCTGTCAGCCCCTTGAGTTCGTCCGTGCCCGAATCCGGCACCACGCTGATGACCAGCGTCGGGACACCACGCGCCATCAGCCCCGAGTGCTGGATGACGAAGCTGCCCTTGCGTCCCTGCAACGTGCCGGTGACGCGCTCGAGCGCGACGTAGCCTCCTGACTGGTTCGCATCCATCGTCGCGAGCATCTGTCCCGAACCCGTCCCCTCCAACTCGCCGTGGTACTTCTTGTCGAGGGACATCCGGCCTACCGGGTACGCCGTCGGCTCCGCGTCCGGCGCCATCGGCTTCACCTTGACGTCAAAAGGCCCCTTCACACGCTTCGTCATGTTCGCCTCGCTCCGAGTCTCTGTGGGAACCACCGACGCCTGGCTCCCCGTGCATCCCTGAAACAGCACGGCGCCCAGCGTCCACGCCAGCCACTTCGTCCCCGCCTTCATCATGGGTGGTCCCCTCTTCCAAGTGGCCCGTCAGATACGCGAGCCCTCGCGGGGCGGATTGCAAAAACGCGACACGCCGACACAATGCGCGGCGGTGAGCCGTCCCCGTCTCAACGCGCCTCGAGGCGTCCTCCAACGCCAGGCCCCCGCCGGCAAGGTGGCGCACGAGCGCTTCGCCCCCGCCCCGGACCTGGAGGAGTACGTCCAGCACTTCTGGACCGTGCGCTGGGACCTGCGCGACGAGCCTCCCCTGCTCGCGGAGACACTCCCCCACCCCTGCATCCACCTGGTGTTCGAGAAGGGGCAGGCACGCATCGCCGGCGTGCAATCGCGCCGCTTCCGCCAATGGCTTCGCGGACACGCACGCGTCTTCGGCATCAAGTTCCGCCCCGCGGCCTTCCAGCCCCTGTTGGGCAAGCCGCTGTCGGAGCTCACGGACCGCACGGTGAGCCTGCGCTCGGTCTTCGGTCCGGAGAGCGACACGCTGAAGGCCACGCTCCTCACCGAGCCGGACCTGCGCCAGTGCGTGGCCCAGGCCCAGGACTTCCTGCGGCCCCGCCTCCCGCCCATGCCGCCCCTCATCGCCCGGTTGAGGGATTTGGTGGAGAAGCTCGCGCAGGACACCTCCATCACCCGCATGGAGCAGGTGGCGGAGCTGGCGGGAATGGAGCCTCGCAACCTCCAGCGGCGCTTCCGCGCGGCGGTGGGCGTCAGCCCCAAATGGGTCCTCCAGCGCTACCGGCTCCACGAAGCCGCTGAGCAGCTCGCGCGCCCCAATGCGCCCGACATGGCGAGCCTGGCGCTCCAACTGGGCTACTTCGACCAGTCGCACTTCATCCGCGACTTCAAGGCGCTGGTAGGCTGCGCCCCCGGTGAATACGCGGCACGCGCCGCGGCCAGCAGGGCTCGCGCCTCGAAGTAGCAACAGCACCTTCACACAAGCACTACAGCGGAGCGGACGAGAGGCGTCCCCTGTCACCTCCCGCCCGCCCCGCTCTTCGACATGACGGCCCAGGTGCGTCACTCCCCAAAGCGACGCACCCCCGCCATCACTGGAACAGCAGGCAGTAGGTGTCGAGTTCGTAGAAGTCCGACGGCACGAACGGGTTCCAGGTCTGGCGCACGAAGTAGATGCGGCGGCCGTCCACGCTCAGCGACGGGTGGAACTCATCCTTCTCCGTGTTGATTTTCGGCCCCAGGTTGATGGCCTTCGTCCACCGGCCGCCCCCCAGGTTGATGCTGGCGTACAGGTCTCCCAGGCCATAGCCCTCCGGGCGGTTGAGCGAGGCGAAGATGAGCACCCGGCCGTCCGCGGAGATGTGCGAGTTGTATTCCCAGTAGTCATCACTGTTGATGGCGATGGGCAGCTTCTGCGCGGGGGCGTAGCCAGGGCCTCGGCGCTCCGCGCGGTAGATGTTGAAGTCCGAGTCGAACGTGCCGCTCGCGAAGTAGAGGTTCCCCGCGCGGTCCGCGCTGACGTACAGCTCCATGCGGTCCGAGTTGATGTTGGGGCCCAGGTGCTGCGGCGCGCCCCAGCTTCCATCCGCCTGCTTGTGCACCATCCACAGGTCCGAGTCCGGGCGCTCCTCGGTGCCGGTGATGGGGCGCGTGGACGAGAAGAACAGCGACTGGCCATCCGGCGACAGGAAGGGGTCGGTGTCCAGGTACGTGCCGGAGAACGACACCATCTGCCCAGGGGTGAAATGGCCATTCACCTTGTGCGTCTCGTAGATGGCCTGGAAGGGCGCCTCCGTGGAGTCCACGTGGTAGTACGCCGTGTTGCCGTCGGCGGAGAAGGTGAGGCGGTACTCGGAGCGCTCTGGCAGGGAGACCTCTCCCGGGGCGAACATGCTGCCACCGGTGGGGCAGGTCATTCCCCACAGGGCCTCGCTGGACACGCCCTGCGCGCCGAGCGCCTCGGCCACCTTGGCGGACTCCGGCTCCTGCGCGGCGCAGGCCATGGACAGCGAGGACATGGCGGCGACGAGCCCGACGGACCACGACTTCTTCGAGATGAAGCGATGCATGCGGCGTCTCCTTTGTTGGAGACACAGTCGCCCGGCGCCGCGAGATGGCCGATGAGGATGTGACGAATGGTGGAGGTCTCGGGGCGAACCGTGGACTTCCACTCCGGCGCCCTCTCAGGCCGGCAAATCCAAGGCCCGCTGGAGCCGCGCGCGGTAGCTGCGGCCCGACGTCAGCTTCGTGCCATCGCGCAGCGTGAGCACCATCTCGCCCGGGCCCAGGGGCTCGACCTCCTCGATGCGGTCCAGCCGGATGATGAGCGAGCGGTGCACCCGCACGAAGTCCTTCGGGTCCAGCTTCTCCTCCAGCGCGTTCATCGTCTCGCGCGTGAGGTACGACTGTTTGCCCTGGTGGACGGAGACATAGTTCCCCTCCGCCTCCAGGTAGTCGATGTCCTCCACACGCAGGAAGCGCATGCGCCAGCCCACCTTGGCCACCAGCCGCTTCACGTATTGCTCGGACGCGGGGGGCAGGCGCAGCGACAACGACTCCAGCCGCTCGATGAGCTCCGAGTCCAGCTCTGTCGCCCCCGTGCGGCGACGCTCACGCACCCGCGCAAGGCTCTGGTGGAAGCGCTCCCGGTCGAAGGGCTTGAGCAGGTAGTCGAGCGCGTTGGCCTCGAACGCCTGCACCGCGAAGTCCCGATGCGCGGTGATGAAGATGACCGCGGGCTGATACTCCTGCGCCACCGCGCGCAGCACACCGAAGCCGTCCGGCTCCGGCATCTGCACGTCCAGGAGCACTAGGTCCGGGCGCTCCGCGCGAATGGCGGCGATGGCCTCGGTGCCGTCGCGGCACTCACCGATGACGTTCATGTCCGGCTCGTCCGCGAGCAACTCCCGCACCCGCTCACGGGCCAGGGGCTCGTCGTCTACGATGAGCACGCGGATGGGCGCGCTCACGCCACGGACTCCGTCCGGAAGGGGATGGTCAACGAGACGAGCGCCCCACCCTCCTCGCGCCCCTTCAGCTCCAGCTTGTGCGCGGGCCCATAGAGCTGCACCAGGCGCTCGCGCGTAATCCACAGGCCCTTGCCTCCACCGCTCGTCTTCGCCGCCGTGCCCGGGCGCAGTCCCACGCCGTCATCACGGACCTCCAGCACCAGCTCCGGGCCATCGCGACGCGCGGACACCGTCACCGTGCCCGGCGCGGAGCGAGGGGCGATGCCGTGCTGGATGGCGTTCTCCACCAGCGGCTGGAGCAAGAGGTACGGCACCTGAGCCCCCAGCGTGTCCTGGTCGATTTCGTGTTTCACCTGGAGCCGGTCCGTGAAGCGCACCCCTTGGATGTCCAGGTAGAGCTGGAGCGTGCGCAGCTCGTCGCGCAGGGGGACCTCCTCGCGCGCCGCCGCGTCGAGTGTGCCCCGCAGCAGGTCGCTCAGCCGCGCAATCATCCGCTCGCTGCCCCGGGGGTCCTTGTTCACGAGGGCGGAGATGGAGTTGAGCGTGTTGAAGAGGAAGTGGGGGTGCAGCTGCGCCTTGAGGACATGCAGCTGCGCGCGGGCGAGCTGGGTGTCCTTCAACCGGAGCTGCTCGGCGAAGTAGAGGCCATGCGCCAGGCCCAGCGTCAGCAGGTAGATGAACGGGTTGTAGAGCAGCGCGTGCTCGAGGACGTCCAGGTAGGCCGGAGGCGTGGAGTACCAGCCCACGTACGGGTCCAGGGCATAGATGAACGTGGCGCGGAAGAACGAGACGGCCAGCGCGCCGCCCACGTGCAACGCAACACGGGAGCGCCAGCGGCGGCGCTCGATGGGAAAGCGCAGCCCCAGGTTCAACACGGCGACGGTGATGGGCACCCACAACACGTTGGCGAAGCCATCCGTGAGCAGCGCGTGGGACCAGGACACGCCTCGGACCGAGTGGGCCTCGCTGGAGGCCGCGAGCCCCTGCAAGGTCCAATAGGCGAAGGCCGCCACCCACCACTTCCACTGACTTCCACGGGCCATGAGCGTGCAAGGTACACGGACTCATTGGCGAGGGTCACATCCGGCTCAACCGTTCGTCCCAGGCCTCTTGAATGCGAGCGGCCGAGCCCGGATGAAACACAGCGTCACGGCAGCAGGCTCTCCTGCTTCGCCAGCTTCTTCGCCAGCGTGGTGTAGGACCACTCCCCCTCCTCATCCACCAACCCCTTCTTGAGCAGCTTGCTCAGCGTGGGGCCAATCTCGCTGGAGTGCCCCACCAGGTGGTGGTCCGCGCGCACCTTGCCGATGGCATCCTCGCGGTCATCCGCGATGACGATTTTCGCGGTCAGCTTGTCCGCATAGGTGGAGTAGTCGTTGTAGTAGGTCCACGCCACGCCCTGCACGGTGAAGTCCCCCAGCACGACCATCTCACCGTGGACCAAGACGTTGTGCGCCTTGAGCGAACCGCCGACGAGGAGCAGCGAGTAGTCGAAGCCCTCGTGGATGATGTTGCCCTCCACCACCAGGTCTCCGGTCACGACCAGACGGCCCTGGTCCTCGAGGACGAGGTTACCGTTCACCGTGACACTCGCGGCGTCGAGAATCTGGTCCTCACCCTCCGAGACCTTCAGTCCCTTGGCCAACTGCTTCGCCGGCCCCGTGGCCGACAGCTTCGCCTTGAGCGCGGCCCGCTTCGCGGGGGTGCCCACATGGGGCTGGAGCGAGGGCTCCTGGAGCAGCTTCTCGAGAATCTTCATGTGCTCGAAGCTAGGCGTCCCACCCGACAGTGACGAGCGGAATATCAGGGCCTCGTCCGGAGGGACGCCTCACACCCTCGCTGAGCCCTGTATACTGGGACTTCCTCCTCGCAGCATGGCGTGAGGTCCACATGTCGGCGACCAGGAAAGACCCACGCATGATGTCTCGCGCTCGCGGAGGGATTCCCTCCCGCGTCCTGGCCATCCACGGGGTGTTGCTCACCTGTGGACTGCTCTTCGCGGCCGCCGTGAAGGCGCAGACGATGGAGGACCGGGCGTACGTCGGGTTCACCTTCGCGCGCGGCACGGATATCGGCTCGCGGGGTGGCAGTCTGGACGAGCGTCAGCTCCTGGACCTCCGGCTGCCACTGCCGCCCGTCTTCCTGGGCAAGACGGTGCTCGTGCCGTCCGTGGGATACGAGACGCGCTTCATGGGCCTGGAGCGCAAGGGTCTGCTCGCGGACATGCCCGAGGACGAGGCCTTGAGCCGGCGCTTCCACCTGCTCCAGTTGGGGCTCTCGGTGATTCGTCCGCTGTCTCCCCGGTGGATGATGGTGATGGGTGCGACGGCGAGCACCCGCACCGACTTCCAGAGCCCCTACGACTTCGGGCTCGACACGACCTGGGCCGGCTACGCGATGGCCAGCTATCTGGTGGGCGGAGACCCGGGAGTGCGGGTGACATTCGGACTCGTGGCGCTGTACCCGTTCGACATCAGTCCGGTCATCCCCATGGCGACGTTCGTCTACCGCAAGGGGCCCTACATCCTGGAGCTGGGCCTGCCACGGCTCGCCATGTTGCTGAAGGTGGGCGAGGGGTTGGAGCTGGGCTTCACGGGCGCGTTCGACCAGCAGGTGTTCCGCACCCGCATGCCTCAGGCCCCCCTGGGCCCCAGGGCGCACTACGTGAGGGAGACGCAGCTTCGCTTCGGGCCCACGGTGAACACCCGGCTGGGCGGAGGAAACCTCTGGGTGAGCTCGTCCATCGGGCTCGACCTCCTCAACGACTACGCGCTGCTCGACCGGAACCGCGAGCGCGTGGACCTGGAGATGCTCCGCTCCACGCGCCCCGCGCCCTTCCTGCGGGTGTCTCTGGGATGGCGCCCCCCTCGGCGCCCCAGCACGGCCTCTCGTCAGTCGGGCACTCCTCCCGAGGCTCCCTCGGGGAAGCTGCGGCTGCCGCCCCTGGACCGGTGAAGAGGTCCCGTCAGCCGATGAAGGGCGTGAGCGCCTTCAGCCAGATGACCACGGCCGCGGCGCCCGCATCGGGAATCCCCAGCGCCCTGCTCCCCAGGTAACTGGCCCGTCCCAACCGGGGTTGCATGCGAGAGGTGGCCTCCGCGCCCTGCTCCGCTTCACGCACGCACGCGGCCCATGACTCCGCTGGCGACCTTCCGGCCTGGAGCTCTCCAGCGAAGGTGTCCGCCGCGGGCCTGAGTGCGTCGAGCATCGTGCGGTCTCCAGGCCGGGCGCCTCCCAGCTGCGCCACCGCGTCCACCCCGAGGACGAATGCGTCCGCCCACGCGCGGGCATCCGCCGGGCCCTCGGACAGACGGCGCGCGGCCCGCAGCAACGCGGTGGCATAGAAGGGGCCCGAGCTCCCACCAATCGCCCGCCGGAGTGCATCACCGATGGAGCCCAGCGCACGCGAGGGGTTGCTCCACGCGGCCGCGGGCAGGGCACGAATCGCCGCCGCGCCCCGAGAGAGGCTCAGGCCCAGGTCTCCATCTCCCGCCGCGCTGTCGAGCTCCGTCAGCCGCGCCTCGCTCGACTCCAGGGCGGTGGCCACCGCGAGCGCGGCTTCATGGACACGCTCCATGCCGGGCCGCCGAGGCTCCTCCTCCGCCGGCCCATGTGGAGCCGGAGCCGCGGGCCTGGGTGGACGCGCGGGAGCAAGCCTGCCCTCGCCTCCCCAGGCGGGCGCGGTGGTCGCCGCGTCGAGCCGCGACAGACGTGTGTCATCCACCTTCAACACCGACAACGAGCAGCCGGGCATCTCCAGCGCGGAGAGGAACGTCCCGCTCCACGCCCGCTCGACCTGCAAGCCCCGCTCACGAAGCAGCGCCAACGCGCGACGCGTGACGATGGCCAGTTCCATGGGCGGCGTGCCGCCCAACCCGTTCACCAGCAACACCACGCGCGCCCCCGCGCTCAGCGACCGGTCCTCCAGGATGAAGGAGAGCAGCATGTCCGCGAGTGCATCCGCCTGCTGGAGCGGCACGCGCCGCACTCCCTGCTCGCCGTGGATGCCCAGCCCCAGCTCGATTTCATCATCGGCCAACGTGAAGCCAGGACGGCCCGCCGCCGGAACGATGCAGGGGCCCAACGCGACCCCCATCGAGCCCAGCTCCGCCGCGGCGACCCGCGCCTCTCGAAGGACGTCCTCGAGTGGAAGGCCCGCGGCGGCCGCGGCCCCCGCGACCTTGTGAACGAACACCGTGCCCGCGATGCCGCGACGGCGCGAGGGCTCCACGGTGTCGCGCAACGCCACGTCATCGGCGACGACGACCACCTCCACCGGAATCCCCTCCGCGCGCGCCAGTTCGGCAGCGAGCCCGAAGTTGAGCCGGTCCCCCGTGTAGTTCTTCACCACGAGGAGCGAGCCCGCGGGCCCCGACACCGCGCGGATGGCGGCCAGCACCGCGTCCGTGCTGGGCGAGGTGAACACATCCCCCGCCACCGCCGCGTCGAGCATCCCCGCGCCCACGTAACCCGCGTGCGCCGGCTCGTGTCCGCTGCCACCGCCCGAGATGACGGAGACCTTGCGCCGCCTCGGGTCCACCGGCGTGTCCGCGCGGATGACCACCGCCTCCTCGTCGAGCAACATCTGCCCTGGAGCCAGCGCGACGAAACCCTCCAGCATCTGCCTCACGACGGCTCTGGGCTCATTGACGAGCTTCTTCATGGGCGGCTCCTCCTGGGTCGGAAGTCGGAACGAACAACAGCCCGAAGGAGTAAAGCACGCACGCGCGGGCACGGCTCTCCTGGAAACCCTCGCGCGCCGATGCGCTCAACCGCGACGGCGGCGAAGCAACAACACCAGCCCGACGAGCCCCGCCAGGCTGATGGCCCCCGAGCCTCCGTGCACACCACACCCGCCACATCCCTGTCCGGGCTCGGCCCCCGAAAGCTGCGTCCTGAAGGGCCATCCCCGCCGCATCCCCGACTCCACACGCCGGCGTCCCGTCTCCGCCGAGTCCATGGAGCCACCCACCTGCCACGCCAGGAGCTGGCCTGGATACAGGCGCAGGCGCTTGCCCGACACCACGCTCCGCTCCACCCGGTCGAAGATGGGCAGCGTCTCTCCAGGCAGCGTGATGTCGATGCCCTCCTTCGACCGCATCGACGTGTTCACCACCGCGTAGAAGTTCCCCTGCGCCGTGGTCGTCTTGCGCACCACGACCTCCGCATCCGACGCCGCGCCCGGCACCACCGTGCTGGGCAGCGCCGGCAGCGCGAGGAACGCCGCATGGAATGCACGCGTGTACTCGGGGAAGCCACGGCTGATGGACGAGGCCTCCAGGTAACCCAGCAGCGTCGGGTCGCCATTCGCCACGGCGCGCGCTTCGGCGAGCATCGAATACGGCCCCTGCCGGTCCACCGACATGGCCACGTAACCCCACAGGCCCCCCATGGGCCAGTTCCCATAGCGGTCATCCGCCGTGTCGTGAGCGTAGTCGCCCTTGCCGTCGTCCTCGTTGAGCGGGAAGTGGTGCACCATCGCCAGACCGGACGCCGTCCGGAAGCGGTCGAGCAACGCGCCATCCGCCACGCTGAACAACCGATTGAAGGGATACGTCACGTAGACGCCCTCCGCCGACGTGTAGTGGTCCGGGTCCGCGGGAGGGACGCTGTTGAACGGCTCTCCCCAGGAGCGGTTCAGGTGCTCGGTGCGCGGCAGCTCATCCGTGGTCAGCGCCTTCCGATAGGTGCCGCTCTGGACGAACGTGTTGAGCTCGACCGGTGCGTAGCGGTACTGACAACAGCGGTCCGCCGCGTCCCCCGACGTACAACATCCCTGGTCATCCACGGAGGTCCAGGCGGCGGGGTCGTCGGTGACGGTGACGGCCATGTCCGGCAGGTCCTCCGGCGTGGGCAGCCCTTCCTCTGGATAAGGCGTGAAGAGGACCTGCGCGTCCATCACGCCGTTGCTCCGGAGGTGGTCTCGGAGGGACTCGAGGAACACGCGCCGCTTCGTGAACCACCACTCGTAGTACCGCGCGCGCAACGCCGGATTCGTCTGGAGCCTGGCGCGCGACACACTCTGTCCCGTGTCGTGGGAGAAGCGGCCGAGCGTCTCGGGCGAGAAGCTCACGGGCAGGTCCGTGGGCCGGGTGCGCAGCCACGCGCCCAGGAAGTTCACCTGTCCCTTGAAGTGAAGCACCGTGGCGTCCATCAGCTTCTTCACGTCCGCCAACGCATCCGGGTCCGACACGTCCACGCAGTTGTCGTCGGACCAGTAGATGGGCGAGTAGATGTCGCCCTCCCGGCCGAACAGCGGCTTGCAGCGGCGCTGCTCCCCCAACGGCTTGAGCCCACACACCGGAGGCTGGTGCCACGGGGTGAGGCAGTCATGCCACTTCGAGAGCGACTTGCAGTCGGAGTCCTGCGTGCAGCGCGTGCTCGTGTAGACGCGCTCTCCGCCGATGGCGCCCGTGTACTCGTAGTAGGGCAACACGGAGAGCCCATGGGCCGCCGCGCGAGCCACCGCCGTGGCCCACAACGTCGAGTCCCTGGGCCGCGCGTACCAAGGCGGAGCGGAGAACGGGGCCGCGTTCCATCCCTCCGTGTGGCCGTACTCCAGCAGGTCATGTGAATACGTGTCGATGCCCAGGAACTTCGCCTGCTTCAGCCGGTAGTCGAACCAGGCCGACGGTGACGCCGCGGGCTGGCAGCCGGTGCCCTCGCCCTGCGCGCAGAGGGCCGTGTCGTCGCCCTTCTCCTCGCGCCAGAACACGTGCCTGCGAGGCAGCGGCGCGGGCGGGTAGTTGATGGCGAGGTCCAGGCTCGAGGGCTGGGGGACCTCGAACAGCCGGATGCGCGAGACGGCGGTGCCCTTGTCGGTGGGTGAGCCGTGGCGGGCGAAGTGACCCACCGAGACCCAGAAGCCATTGGCCGGGCCCTCGGGGCGGCGCGTGTCCTCCACGCCGCGCTGACCGACGATGGGCGCGAAGCGGTCATGCAGGTAGAAGAACTGCCGGAACTGCTGCCACTGGTGCGACAGCGGGTACTTGAGCGACTCCGGATTCGAGTACGCGTACTGCTCGCGGAAGTCGCCAATGGACGTGCCCGTGCTGAAGCCCCGGAACTTGTCCGCGCCCTTGTTGGCCACCGCCATCAACCGGGGCTCGTCGTCCGGATACTCCACCACCAGCAGGTACGCGCGCCCCGCCTGAAGCCCCTTGCCCGCGCCCAGCTTGTACGAGAAGGCCTTGGCCTGAGGCCCCATCGTCATGACCCGCACCGGACGCGTCACGCCATCCAAGGTGAGCGAGCGCGTCACCGAGGTGCTGTTGGCGCCATGCACCACCGGGTGCGGGTCCGCGGGGTCTCCGCAGTGGACCTCGTCAATCAGTGGCAACAACCCGAAGGGTGGCCCCGCGTCCACCAGCGACTGCCCCATGACTCGGGTGGGCAGCCCCAGCCCCAGGACGAGCAGGCATGACAACAACCACCACGGGCGGCGCACTCAAGACTCCATGAGGGGGAAGGAAACCGGACGGCGAGCACTCGCGACTATCGTCACACAGATACAACAGTTTCGGAATCAGCGAATATTCCGATTTCCACCGCCCTGGGCCCCTGGTGGTGCCTCCCGTCAGAAACTGAGAATCCCACCCACCAAGGGGCGCGGTGGACCCGGGAGGTGAGTCTCCGCTGATGGGTCAGCGTGGCGCGCGAGTCCCTACGGCTCGGCGGGGACGGCGCTCACGGGCGGCTCCTCCAGCGTGTCCTCGGGCGGAGGCGCCACCACCGTGAGGATGGGCCGCGAGTCCGCGAGCGACGGCGCGAAGAGGGACGGCTGGCCCGGGTCATCGAAGAGGGTGACGAAGTCCGCGGGTGTCACGCCCCGGACGAGGCGCGCGGCGAAGGTCTCCTTCAAGAGCCGCACGTAGTACTCCGCGTCGTAATCGCGAGGGTCGTCGGCCGCGGGAAGGGGTGAGCTCCCCTCGTCATCGGGCTCGCGCTCGGGCAGGAGTCCCGCGCGCCCTCCTCCCGCGCGGTAGACGCGGATGTGCTCGCCCGCGGCCCAGGTCTTCCGCCCCGCGGCGAGCAGGGCCTCATAGGCCAGCTCCCGCCGCCGCTCCCGCACGGCGCCGTACTGCGTGGAGTCCTTCGTCAGCCGCACGTTCGCCGCCACCTCCGAGGTGGGCACCTGCCGCCTGCGCAGCGCCATCACCGTGGAGACATACGTCTCCCTCACCGCCGGCAGGTCTCCGGCGAGCAGGTGGCGCAGCGCCTTGCGCAGGAAGGCCTCACCAAAGGGCTCCGCGCGGCTGGAGCGGAACGCCACGCCCTTGAGGTGCACCGTGCCGTCGTAGGACTGCAACGCGTAGTTCTTCGGTTCGTGCGAGAGCATCACCGCGTAGCGTCCGTCGAACTCCAACTGCACGCGGCGAGGCAGGAGCGCGGCGACGTCCGACACCACGCGGCGCTCGTCCTCCTCGCGCCAGTCCTCTGGCACCGCGAAGTACACGCCGTCCGTGTCCGCCTCCAGCAGCGTGACACCTCGGCGCGCGAGCTCCCGGCACAGCAGAGCCAGCACCGCGCGTCCCCGCCGCGTCACCTCGTTGGCCGCGTGGACGTCCGAGAAGCGCGTCAGCCCCACCGCGCCCAGGTAGCCATAGGCCGAGTTCACGATGAGCTTCATCGCCGCGGAGAGCGCCTCGTTCTCGTGCCGCTCCGTCGTGCCCGGCGCCGCCGCGCGCGCCCGCCGCTTCGCCGCCAGCCGCTGGTCCACCAGCCGGTCCACCAGCGCCAGCAGCGCCCCCAGCTTGTCCCTCTTCGGGCCGATGCGGTACTCGCGCATCAGCGACGGATACAGGCTGGCCACGTCCGCCTTCACCACGCGCCGGGCCACGCCCGTGGCGAACAGGTGCAGCGCCGCCCCGTTGTGTGGCGTGCCGTCCCCTTCCTCATGGGCCGGCAGCGCCACGCCCGAGCGCAGGTACGCCCGCACCAGCAACGGGTCCAACACACCCGTGGCCGCGCCCGCGTCCGCCAACCGCTCGTACCGCCGAGGCGCCATGCGCGCCAACGCGAAGGCCGCGCCGCCCAAGAGCCGCGCAATCCCCTCCGCCTCGCCCACGTCGTCCCGCGCGTAGCGCCGCACCCGCTCCGGGTCCGTCTTGAAGACCTCGTGCACGCGCGCCCCGGGGATGTACTCGCGCGCGGGCCCCGCGATGCCGAAGTGCCGGGCCACCGCCTTGAGCCCGTGGCCCGGCAAATCCCTCGCGGAGAAGTCGTGCCGCAGCACCGCGTCCAGCGTGTCGATGAACTCCCGCCCCGGCACCGTGTAGCGCGCGCGCCGCATCGCATCCGCGTTGCGCTCCGCGCCTCGCCCCAACGCCGAGCCTCGCGAAGAAGGCCGGTGCCGCAAGCCCGGAGCCCCCGCGCGCCCCAGCGCCAGCACCACGCCCAGCTGCTTCGCGCGCCGCGCCACGAACGGCAGGTCGAAGCCATGCAGGTTGTGGTTCTCGATGACGTCCGGGTCCAGCACGCGCACCCGCTCGACGAAGCGGCGCAGCAGGTCCGCCTCCGCGGCGTCTGACTCGCCGTGCGCCTCCAGCACCTCCGCCTCGCCCCCAGGCCCCTTCATCGCGATGAGGAAGATGCGGTCCTTCGCCGGGTCCAACCCCGTGGTCTCCAGGTCGAACTGCAGCCGGTGCAGCGCTTCGAAGGAGAGCCCCCGGAAGTACGTCCGCCCGGACGCGGTGAGGTACTGGTCCTCCGGCGGCAGCGACAGCACCAGGCTGGGGCTCACGTCCCGCAGGTTCGTGAACACCTGCCCCAGCCGCCGCGACACCCCCTGCAGCACGTCCGACACCAGCGCGCGCCCATCCTCCGCCCGAATCAGGTAGCGCAGCGCCCCGGGCCCGGAGAGCTCCTGGTACGTCACACAGCGCGGCGCCGGCCCCTCGCGCTCCGGCCGCAGCCGCGGCCCCAGGTGCGCCAGGTCCTCCAACGTGGCCAACACCAGCCAGGGCCGGAAGCGCACGTCCTCGCGCACCAACGCCCCCGTGTCCGGCAACCGCCTCCAGACGAAGGCGCGGCCGTCGGGCTCCGCCCACACCGAGACGATGCCCGGCGTCGCGTCCCAACCCCACAGCCACTCGTCCTCCACCATGCCCCGCATCATGCCCCACAGCTTGCCGCTCACCGGTGTCAGCGGTATGTCAGGTATCCACCCATGCAACGCACCGAGCGGCTCTTCGCACTCGCTGAGTACCTGAGGGGCCGCCGCACGGGAGTGACGGCGGAGACCCTGGCCGAGCGCTTCGGCGTCACCGTGCGCACCATCTACCGCGACCTCGACTCCTTGCGCGACGCGTCAATGCCAGTCTCCGCGGAGCGGGGCCGGGGCGGTGGTTATGCGTTGGACCGCAGCTACAGCCTGCCTCCGGTGAACTTCACCGCGCGCGAGGCCGCACTGCTGGTGGCACTGGGGCGCTTCGCCATTGACATGCGGCTCTTGCCCTTCACCGGCACGCTGGAGTCCGCGCTGGACAAGGTGCGCTCAGCCCTCTCCACGTCCGCGCAGCGCGAGCTCCTGGACCGGCTCAAGGAGCTGTCATTCCTGGGGGTTCCCTCCCTGCCCAGCAAGGCCTCGGTGAGAGCGGCCATCGAGCGCGCCTGGTTCGAACAGCAGGCCCTGCGCATCACCTACGTGGACGGCAATTTCCTGGAAACCACGCGAGAGGTCCGCATCCTCTCCGTGGTGATGGACCGCCACGAGACGCGCCTGGATGCACAGGACGTGAAGAGCGGCGAGCGGCGCCCGTACCGGCTGGACCGCATCATCCAGGCCGAGGTCGTCCGCCCCTTCGAACCCTGAGCGGCGGAGCGTGTCTGTCCATGCCGCAGTGCATCAAAGACAGACGTTAACGTTCCGTCACAGAAGGAACGTTACACGGCCATATTCGAGCTACCATCTCGGCACCCCCAACCCATCAACGAATCGCGCCTTGGAGGCGAGCCGATGGAGAAGCCCTGGTTGAAGCACTACCCGCCCGGAGTCCCGGCGGAGATTGATATCCGGCAGTACCCGTCGTTGACGCACTTGATGGAGGAGGCGTTCGCCAAGTACGCGGATCGGCCCGCGTTCAAGTGCATGGGCAAGAGCATCACCTATCGCGAGCTGGACGCGTTGTCGCGGCGCGTTGGCGCGTGGCTTCAGTCACGGGGGCTGGAGCGCGGCGCCACCATCGCGGTGATGATGCCCAATGTGTTGCAGTACCCGGTCTGCATCGCGGCGATTCTGCGCGCCGGCTACGTCGTGGTGAACGTCAACCCGCTCTATACGCCGCGCGAGTTGGAGCACCAGCTCAATGACAGCGGGGCCCAGGCCATCTTCATCCTGGAGAACTTCGCCACCACGCTCCAGCAGGTGGTGGAGAAGACGCCGGTGCGCCACGTCATCGTGGCGACCATGGGTGACCTGATGGGTGCCTTGAAGGGCACGCTGGTCAACTTCGTGGTGCGCAAGGTCAAGAAGATGGTGCCGGCGTACCACCTGCCGCGCGCCGTGAGCTTCAAGCAGGTGCTGTCGGAAGGGGGCTCGCGCACGCTCACCCCCGTGGCCACCACGCACGACGACGTGGCCTTCCTGCAGTACACGGGCGGCACGACGGGCGTCTCCAAGGGCGCCATGCTGCTGCACAAGAACGCCATCGCCAACGTGCTCCAGGTGGAGTCGTTCCTGGACCCGGCGATGCGCGGCCGCAACATCGAGCAGCTGAACATCGTCTGCGCGCTGCCGATGTACCACATCTTCGCGCTGACCGTCTGTGGGCTGATGGGCATCCGCCTGGGCGCGATGAACATCCTCATCCCCAACCCGCGCGACATCCCTGGCTTCATCAAGACGCTGTCGGAGCAGAAGTTCCACATCCTCCCGGCCGTCAACACGCTCTACAACGCGCTGGCCAACCACCCCGACTTCAAGACGCTGGATTTCTCCGAGCTGATGATCTGCAACGGCGGCGGCATGGCGGTGCAGCGCGCGGTGGCGGAGAAGTGGTACGCCATCACCCGCGTGCCCATCATCGAAGGGTACGGCCTGTCGGAGACGTCCCCGGTGGCCACCAGCAACCTGCCCACGGCGACGGAGTACTCGGGCACCATCGGCCTGCCGATTCCCTCCACGGAAATCGCCATCCGCGACGACGACGGCAATCCAGTTCCCATGGGCCAGCCGGGCGAAATCTGTATCCGGGGTCCGCAGGTGATGGCGGGCTACTGGAAGCGTCCGGACGAGACGGCCAAGGTGATGTTCGACGACGGCTTCTTCCGCTCCGGCGACATCGGAGTGATGGACGAGCGCGGCCACACCACCATCGTCGACCGCAAGAAGGACATGATCCTGGTGTCCGGCTTCAACGTCTACCCGAACGAGGTCGAGGGCGTGGTGGCCATGCACCCCGGCGTGCTCGAGGTGGCGGCGGTGGGCCTCCCCGACGAGCACTCCGGCGAGGTGGTGAAGCTCTTCGTGGTGAAGAAGGACCCGTCGCTCACGGAGGCCCAGCTCATGGACTTCTGCCGTGAGCAGCTCACCGGCTACAAGCGGCCCAAGCACATTGAGTTCCGCACGGAGCTGCCCAAGACGAACGTGGGCAAGATTCTCCGCCGCGAGCTGCGCGAGAAGAAGGTCGCCTGAAGCACCTGAGCGGGTCCGGCGCCGTGTTCGCCGGGCCCGCCCGTCTCCGTGGCGTCAGCGCGCCGCGGAGGCGGACACGCGAGGCGACAGCTTCTGGAAGTTGTCGCTCCGCTCGCGCTCGATGCGCAGGATGAACGGGTCGATGCCCACGTGGGTCGGCCGCTTCTCCACGATGAAGGACACCTCCGTGGACGGCCCCTGGAAGCGATGCCGCTGCACGTGCAGCAGGCTGTCCTCCACGACGCCGTCGCGCGGTGAGTCGGTGTAGACGGCGACGTCCAGCGACTCGTCCATGGGCAGGAGGATGTCCTCGCCGCCACGCACGGCCCGCTTCGAGGTGCTCATGCGCGCTGTCACCTGGAAGCGCCCATCCGGCAGCACCTCCACGGAGGATGACTCCACCTTCAAGTCATACAGCACGACGTCCTTCAGCCACTCGTCGATGAGGACGTGCTGTCCGGGGCTGGCCTCCAGGTGCAGTTGGGTCAGCAGGTCCAGCGTCGTCACCGAGCCCTCGCGCCCCGCGGACACCAGCAAGCGCCGCAGCGCCGCGTCCAGCTTCGCCTCGCCCAGCAAATCCCGCAGCGCGTTCATCACCAGCGCGCCCTTGCCGTAGTACAGGTACGACTGGCCCGTGCCCCTGTAGAGCCCGGGCTCGTGGGCCGCCTCCCCGGCGCGCCCGGCCAGGTAGCGGTCCCGGTCGAACGCCAGCTCGCGCACCAGCGAGTGCTCGCCGTGCAGTCCCGCCAGGACACGCTGCTCGGAGTACTTGGTCAACGATTCGACGAGCATCGTCGCGCCCTCGACGGTGGCCGGGGCCAGCATGTGGCCCCACCACTGGTGGGCCACCTCATGCGCGGTGCGCCGGGTCACCAGGTCCACCGCGTCCGAGTGCTTCATGTCGGTGAGGAAGCCCCGGTCCTCCACGAAGTAGATGACCTGCCGCATCGCCAGCGCGCCGAAGCTCCAGGACTTCGGAATCTCGACGATTCGCAGCTGCTCGTCCGGATAGCGGTGGAAGCGGGCACCGAAGTCGTCGAGCGAGCGCGTGGTGGCCTCCAGCATGGCCTTCACGTTGTAGGCGTGCGCGGGATGGTAATAGACCTCCACGTCCACGCCTTGATGCCGCGTCCTCTCCACCGCGTAGCGCGCGGAGACGATGGCGAACACCGGCGTCATCGGCCGGTCCACGACGTAGTGGAAGTAGCTTCGCCCCTCCTCGCTCCACTGCTTGCGGAGCCTCCCAGGGGCCACCACCGTCTGGTCGCTCGACGTGGACACCATCAGGTCCAGGGTGTGCCACACCGGGGCCTGGACGACGGGCGTCTTGCGGCTCTCGTCCAACAGGGGCATCCGGGGTTGCTCCGGCAGCCCTCGCGCGCGCCGCTCGGCCGGGTCGCCCAGCTCATGGCTCCGGCGGTAACCCAGCGTCGGGAACACCTCCTCGTTCAGGATGAAGGAGCCGTTCTCCACCAGGGACAGCTCGAAGCCCGTGGCCCTCACGCCCCGCTCCTCGCGGGTGACGTCGAACGACAGCTCGGACACTCCACCGGGAGGCAACGGCGGCTGGAGCCGGAAGTGGAACATGCCGAAGTCCTCGTCATGGGCCACCTGCTCTGCGCCCTTCAGGGAGAGCGACACGGGCCCGGCCGTCCGAGGCAGCGCGACCCACAGCGTGTCGAGGGGGTTGTGCGTCCGGTTCTCCAGCCGGTACGTCCCCGTCGCGCGGTAACGCCTCGCTTCCGGGAAGAGGTCCACGCGGGAGGTCACCGCGACGAGGCTCGGCAGCGGGAGCGGCTCGAGGACCTTGTACGTCCGCTCGTAGCGCTCACGCCACGCGAGCGCCGTGTCGCGGGACTGGTAGGTGCCCAGGCCCCACGTGTCGCGGATGATGAATCCCCCGGCGAGCACGAACACCCCACCGAAGGCCACGGCGGCGAACCGCCCCGCGCGGCCCCACTGCCCGGGCACCCCCCGCAGCCGGGCACTCCACCGCGCCCCCAACCCGCGCCGCCACAGTCCCCACGTCACCAGCGCCAGCAGTCCCGCGAAGGCGCTCCAGTACACCATGAACGCGGTGAAGGACGCGGCCATGGGGCCAAAGCCATCCAGGTCGGAATGGGACACGCGCGGCGTCGCGCCGAAGCGGGTCATCGGGTGCTCGAGGCCCAGGGACGCGCCGTGGCTCGCGACGAGGGCCAGGAGCAGCGACAGCACCATGCCGACGTACCGGTGAGGGCTCAGCGTCTGGATGAACAGCACCGCCACCGCGAACAACACCAGCGGGAGCCCCCCGAAGTAGAACAGCGACAGGTAGAGCCCCGGCTCCAGGGCGACCTGGCCGCGCATGAGCTGGAAGGCCAGGCCCAGCGCCACGGGGACCGCCGTCATCACCCCCACCAGCGCCACCAGCGCGGCCAACTTCGAGGCGAAGAAGACGAAGCTCGAGGCGGGGGTCGCGTCGAGCAGCGACTCGAAGCGAACCATCCGCTCCCGCCACGCCAGCTCCGCGCCGAAGTAGATGACCACCAGGGTGCCGACCTGGGACAGCGGCATCCAGACGCTCTCCAACACCCGGCCCGTGGTGGGGATGCGGTAGGTGCCAGCCTCTCCCCGCCCTGCCCCCGTCACGATTTCCATCGCCACGACGAAGACCCACAGCGCCAGGAGCGCCAGGAAGGGCCAGCTTCGCAGCACGTGCCGCAGCTCCAGCCGCGCCGCCGAAACGAACACCTCCCACGCCCGGCGTCCTCGCGGCGTGCCCACCTCGACCGGGCGGTACGCGGCACCACGCCCTTGGGCGACGGGCGCCTCCGAGCGCGTCTCCTTCCCGGGCTTCACCGCCGAGGCCCGGAAGGAGAAGCGCCCGTGCACGAAGCCGAGCACGGCCACGGCCACGGAGAGCCACAGGAGCCGGTTCCAGAGGAAGTTCCCCTCCAATGGCACCAGCCGCGTATTGCGCTCGGCCTCCGTCCAGTAGCGCGACAACTCGAACAGCGCGGACAGGCCAAAGGGGTCCAGGAGCGCGGCGCGAGACAGCGACTCCGCCGTCTGCGGCGCCGTCCCCGCCATGATGGGTGACTCCGCCCACATGGAGCCCACCAGGTACAACGCGTACACGAAGACGCCGCCGACGTAGCTGGCCAGGCGGCTGCGCGACAACGCGGAGATGGCGAACAGCAGCGACGCGGCGAACACCACGTTGGGTGTCACGACCACCAGCAAGGCCCAGAGGTAGCGGCCCACGCTCGGTGGAGCCACCTGCTCGGGCGGCACCGCCATGAGGTACGGCGCCACCATCAGCGCCAGCGTCGCCACCGCGAACACGGCGAGCGTCGCGAGCAGCGCGCCCAGGAAGCGGCCCAGCAGATAGTCCCGCTGGGTGACGGAGGTGGTGTAGAGCAGCTCCGTCATGCCGTGCTCGGCGTCGCGCTGCACGGTGGCCGCGCAGAAGATGCCCAGCACGAAGAGGGACGTGAGCGACAGGAGCCCCAGCGACTGCGCGACGCCGTGGGGCGAGTTGAGGTGGACGTTCTCCCCGGCGCCGTAGCCGGTGCCGACCAGCGCGAAGCTCATCCCCGCGAAGATGGCCAGCGAGGCGAAGAAGACGGCCTGGCGCGTGTGATAGCGCCACTCGAAGTGGAGGATTCCCCGGAGCATGGTGCCTTCCGCTACGCCGCGCGGCGGTGGGCGAGCGTGGAGAAGTAGACGTCCTCCAGGTCCGGCGGCACCTGCTCGAAGCCCTCTTCCGGCCTCGCGTCCGCCAGCACGTGCACCCGCGTGCGGCCCGCCTGGAGCTGCGTGGACAAGAGGGAGAACGACGCGCGGTAGCGCTCCACCGCGCCCTTCTCCACCGTCTTGCGCCACACCTTCCCCGCCAGCGAGGCCACCAGCGCCTCCGGCGCGCCCTCGCACAACACGCGCCCCTCGCAGAGGATGGCCATGCGCGGACAGAGCTGGCGCACGTCCTCGACGATGTGCGTGGAGAGCAGCACCACGACGTTCTCCCCCACCTCGCCCAGCAGGTTGTGGAAGCGCTGGCGCTCCTCCGGGTCCAGCCCCGACGTGGGCTCGTCCACGATGAGCAACCGGGGATTGCCCAGCAGCGCCTGCGCGATGCCGAAGCGCTGCCGCATGCCCCCCGAGAAGCCGCTCACCGCCTTCTTCCGGTGCGCGTGGAGGTTCGTCAGGTTCAACAGCGCGTCCACCTGCTCACGCCGCTCCCGGGCGTTCGTCAGCCCCTTGAGCAACCCCAGGTGGTCCAGCAGGTCCACCGCGGACACGCCCGGATACACCCCGAAGTCCTGGGGCAGATAGCCCAGGTGCCGGCGGTGAGCCTGGGGCTGGGCGAGCACGTCGAGCCCGTCGAACGTCACCTGCCCCGCATCCGGCGCCTGCAGCGTGGCCAGGATGCGCATCAGGGTGGACTTGCCCGCGCCGTTGGGTCCCAGCAGGCCGAACAGCCCTCGGTCGATGCTCAGGTCAATGCCTTGGAGGGCGCGGACCCCGTTGGGGTACACCTTCGAGACAGCGGAGATTCGCAGCATGGAGTCGGGGGGCTGGAGGAAGTGCCCCTGCCCTACGCCCTGGCGTGTCTCCTCATTGCAGCGAAAACAAGGGAGAGCTTCATCCGAGGGAAACGGGCGCTCCATGCTGGAGACGGCAAGGCCCACCACGTGAAAACGTGGTGGGCCTCAGGAAGAGACGCTGACTCAGTACTCTACCTGCGGCTGCGGCCCCGGAATGATGTCCGCGATGTCAGGGTCCACATCACCGGGCTGGCGTGGGCCTTTTTCGACCTTCGCACGCTTGCGCTCTTCACGCTTGGCATCCTTCTCCTGCTGATGCTGCTTGCGCGCCTGCTCTTTCTGACGCTTCGTCGACCTTCCTTGCATGTCGCCTCCCTCCTGAAAGCAAAAGCCCGGCCTCCCGCGAGAGGAGACCGGGCCGTCGGATGCTGGAGCGATGCGCTCAGCCAACCGGCCGGACGTTCTCCGCCTGGAGCCCCTTGGGGCCCTTCTTGACGTCGAACTCCACCTTCTGACCCTCGGCGAGGGTCCGGAACCCGTCCGCCTGGATGGCGGTGTGGTGGCAGAACACGTCAGGGCCGCCATTGTCCTGCGCGATGAAGCCAAAGCCCTTCGCGTCGTTGAACCACTTCACGGTACCAGTCGCCATGTGCGTCTTCTTTCTTCTCGCGGCATCCAAGGCCGCCTTCGCATCTCGAACCTGAGATGTGAAACTGCCTCTAGCCTGATAGGGGGCCTATGTCCAACCGCCCCTGATTCAGAGCGGCAGAACGCACGAACTCCCCAAACAATTCTCGTTTCAGTCTAATGGCCCAACTACGGGCTCGCCGCACCTGGAAAGAGATGGCGACCCCAGGAATAAAGCGGAAGTCACCCTCGCGGGTCAGCCTACGGCCGGGCTGCGGGCACTTGCTCGGCGCTCGAGCCCCCGGACGTGCGGGCGTGGACTTTCCAGGGGAGGCCGTGTCCTGGAGTCAACGCCGGCCTTGAACGGCGGTGTGTGACGGGTGCCCCGCAACGGCGTCCAACAGCTTCTGTTTACTCCGGAAGTGGTAGCGCGGGGTGCCTCGACCCACACGGGCATGCCGGGCCAGGGCCTCCCACGTCAGGGCCTCCGGGCCCTGCTCTCGCACCAGCGCCCGGGCCACGCGCAGGAGTCTCTCTCGCATTCCCTCCTCGATTCGCGCGCGCGGCGGCGCGACGATGAGGCTGAACCACGGCAACCCCCACATGACGTTCCCCCTCTCCTTGCAGATGGCCATGACGGCGGCCGGCCCCGAGCGCGATGGCGCTTGCGGCTACGAGACAGGCGTACTGTGCTTGCCACTGTTTCCAACAGTGATGTGTCGTGATTCCAAGAATCACCGGGGTGAATTCCTTGGCACCGAGGTCCGGGCGCCCTGGGAGAGCGGGAGCCCGGCGCCGCGGGTGAGTGGGCCATGGCGACGGTGAAGGGCGGAGCGGGGCGGCGGAGGGCACGCAAGCGGCCCGCGGCCATGGCGGCCACGTCGGTGGTGCTGGACGCCTCCACGGGCGCATCACTCCAGACGCAGCTGGTGGAGGCGCTGCGCGCGGCCATCGTCGCCGGGAGGCTGGCGCCGGGCACGCGGCTGTTGTCGACGCGGGCGATGGCGGAGCAGTTGGACCTGTCGCGCAACACGGTGCTCAACGCCTACGCGAAGCTCCTGGAGGAGGGGTATCTGCTGGGGCACCTGGGCTCGGGCACGTATGTGGCGCGCGAGCTTCCGGAGCGGGCGCTGAGCACCGGGCGGCCGAGTGGGGCACGGCCCGCGCTCGGGAACACGCCCGGCATCTCCCGCCGGGGGCGCGCGGTGGCGACGCTGCCGGACTTGAAGCTCTCGGTCCCCGGCATTCCCCCGAGCCAGCTGGCCTTCCGCATGGGCACGCCGTCCATCGACTCGTTCCCCAGCGACTTGTGGGGGCGGCTGTTGAACACGCGCTGGCGGCGCTCGTGGGGGGACCTGCTCCAGCGCGCGGAGCCCGCGGGCCACCCGCCCCTGCGGCGCGCCGTCGCGGACTACCTGGCCACCTCGCGCGGGGTGCGGTGTGTCCCCGAGCAGGTCATCATCGTCAACGGCGCGCAGCAGGCCATGAGCCTGGCGGCGCAAGTGCTGTTGGACCCGGGCGACGCGGCGTGGGTGGAGGACCCGGGCTACTTCGCGTACCGGGGCGCGCTCGTCGCCGCGGGCGCCACGCTGGTGCCCGTCCCCGTGGATGACGAGGGGCTGGACGTGGAGGCGGGGAAGCGGCTGCGCCCGGATGCGCGGATGGCCGTCGTCACCCCCGCGCACCAGTTCCCGCTGGGCGTGGCCATGAGCGAGGCGCGGCGCCAGGCCCTGCTCTCGTGGGCGTCACGCTCGGACGCGTGGATTGTCGAGGACGACTACGACAGCGAGTTCCGCTACGTGGGCCGTCCGCTCCTCGCGCTCCAGGGCATGGCGCCGGATGCGCGGGTCCTCTACATCGGGACGTTCAGCAAGGTGGTGTCGCCGGCGTTGAGGGTGGGCTACCTGGTGGTGCCGGAGTCGCTGGTGGATGCCTTCGCCGCCGCGCGCCGCTTCGCCGATGGGCACACGCCCGTGGTGGAGCAGGCCGTCGTGGCCGACTTCCTGAACGAGGGCCACTTCAGCCGCCACGTTCGCCGCATGCGGGTGCTGTATGGCCGCAGGCAGGAGGCCCTGGTCGAAGCGGCCTCGCGGGAGCTGCGTGGACGTCTGGACGTGCCGCCCCTTCACACGGGGATGCACCTGGTGGGGTGGCTCCCCGAGGGCCAGGATGACCAGGCCACCTCGGAGCGTGTCCTCCAGGCCGGGGTGCTGACCCAACCCCTGTCCGCCTTCCGAGTCGACTCGCGAGGCCGGGGAGCGCTGCTGCTCGGCTACGCGTGCGTGCCCGAGGACTCCATCCCCGAGGGAGTCCGGATGCTCGCCCGCGCGCTGCGCTGACGGCGTTGACGCGAAGGCCACGCGAGAGTGGCACCAGGGCCCTTGAAAGTGGCCCCATGGACCGGTGCGCGAGTGGCCCTCGCGCGCAACGGGGCGCCCGATTACTTCAACGCCATCGACGGGGGACATCCCGCCCCCTCCGCACCCCAGAGAGAACACCCCATGGAAACGCCCCGATTCGTCATGCCGAAGGTCGCCCCGGGCTTCTACACGGCCATGCTGGCGCTGGAGAAGTACCTGCACGAGTGCGGGCTGGGCGAGAAGCTGCTCACCCTCATCAAGCTGCGCGCCTCCCAGCTCAACGGCTGCGGCTTCTGCATCGACATGCACTGGAAGGACCTGCGCGCGCTGGGCGAGACGGAGCAGCGCATGTACGGGCTGGATGCGTGGGAGGAGAGCCCCTACTACACGGACCGCGAGCGCGCGGCCCTGGCCTGGACGGAGGCCATCACCTTCGTGGCCGAAGGCCATGTGCCTGCCTCCGTCTACCAGGCGGTGAAGCCGCACTTCTCGGACAAGGAGTTGGCGGACCTCACCGGGGCCATTGCCACCATCAACGCGTGGAACCGGCTGGTCGTCGCCTCGCGCACCACGCCGGGCAGCTACCAGCCGCCCAAGTCCGCGCAGAAGGAGGGCTGAGACACTCGCGCACGCGTGCCGGGGCTCACGTCCCCGGCGGCGTGCGAGGCAGCTCCGTGCCGAAGAGCGCCTGGAGCAGGTCCATCAGTCCGGGCCAGGCCTCCGCGCCCAGCCACAGGCCCTCCTCCACGTGCTCCACGCTCATCGCGAGCGCCGCGTTCTCGAAGAGCTTCGCGGACAGCACGCCCTCGGCGGGGAGCTTTCCCTCCACCTGGAGCACCTGTCCGTTCCACGTCAGTCCCGGTGGAAGCAGGCGCTCGGCGAGCGTGCGCAGGGCGGCCCTTCCCGCGCCCGCGCGCAGGATGCCCATCACCAGCGACGACGCGCCGCGAGACTCCTCCAGCTCCACCTTGCCGGGCGTGAGCAGCCACAGCCGGTAGCGTCCGGAGGTGAGCTCCACTCGCTCCAGCGTCGTCTCCACGCGCACCTTCCAGCCCTTCACCGACAGCCGGACGTCATAGACGCTGGGGCGCGACTCCCACTGGCGCAGCTCCAGGTGCTTCACGTTGCCCAACAGCTGACGCACCACCGTCTCCACGCGCACGTGGGACAGCCGCAACCGCTTGCCACCGACATCCACCGCGATGTCTCCGGAGAGCGCGGAGGGCAGACGCTTCGCCCACTCACGGGCCCCCTCCAACAACTTCATCGCCAACGACTGACCCGACATCCTCTGTCCTCCCGGCACACGACGCCGCGGGCGCAGCATGCACTGGATTGAGGACGCCGGGGCGTGGTCCTCGGGTGCGAAGGCGTGGCCACTTGTCCACTCAGGGAGCGAGCGGAGCAAAGCGGCCCGCCTCCCAGTCCGCGAAGCGCGCGCGACCTTCCGCCACGCTGTCCACCACGAAGTTCCACCAGATGACGAGCGGGTCCGGCAACGGCTCACCCCCCAACACCATGGCGCGACCGCCCCGAACGGAGTGCAGCGTCAACAGGGGCGCGCCTTCGTCCAGGTGCGCGAGCATGCCCCTTTCCACCGGCGTACCTCCGGCGGCGACTTCACCCTCGGCCACGTAGACAGCCAACGCGTGGGTCGCCGCCACGGGCAGCGACACCGAGGCCCCCGCCTCCAGCTCCACGTCCAGATACGTCAGCGGATGGAACACGGGGACGGGAGAGACGGCCTCGCCCAACTGGCCCGCGAGGACTCGCACCGTCGCGCCGTCCTGCTCCACGAGCGGCAGCCGCGATGAAGGGATGTGCTCGAAAGAGGGAGGCACCTGGCGCTGCGCGCGAGGCAGCGCGACCCAGGTCTGCATGCCGTGCAAGGGCGGCGCGCCGGGGCTCGAGTCGACGTCCTCGGCGTGCACGATGCCGCGTCCGGCGGTCATCCAGTTGATGTCACCGGGCTGGATGTCCTGCACGGTGCCCAATGAGTCACGGTGACGGATGGCGCCGGAGAACAGGTACGTCACCGTCTGGAGTCCCACGTGGGGATGCGGGGGCACGGACATGGTGCCTGGCACGGCGGGCGCGGGCCCGAAGTGGTCGCAGAAGACGAAGGGGCCCACGCGGCGCAGCTCCACGCGAGGCAGGGCGCGCAGCACCCGCGAGTCCCCCACGAGCTCCGTCGGCTTCGCGGGCCACACCGCCACCACGCCGCGCTCCGTCCGCGAGAGCGCGGGACGCGAGGCCGACGATGAATCCGTCCTCATCTCTGTTCTCCTCCTTCTCGCTCCACAATCCACGGCCCATGCCGCCTCGGGCCCGGGGCACGGGATGCTAGTATCACCCACGCCGCCCCAGCCCCGACACCTCCATGGCACGAGCCTCCACCGCCCCACCGGTCGAACCCTCCCTCGCCCTGCCGCGCGCCCATTGGAAGCACTTCGCGCGCGAACACTGGGACCAAGGCCCCACCGTGTTCCGGGGCCTGTTTCCCAGGCACTTCCCTTCCCCCTCGGAAATCTTCGAGGCGCTGGTGGACGTGGGGGAACGCTACCGGCGCGGAGAAGTGATGCTCCCGGTGCGCTTCTACGTGGAGCACGAGGCGACAGCCGACACGCCCCCCGAGGTCTTCGGGGTCGTCGCGCTGTCGCGCTACCTGCCCACCGCGGAGGATGGCTCGGTCGACGGGTATGCGCGGCGGATGGAGCGGCAGCTCCAGGGACGTCGCTTCGGCCTCGTGTTGAGCAACACGCAGAGCCACCACTGGAGCCACTGGCTCCAGATGCGCAGCTTCCTCTCGGGCTTCCACGACGCGCTCGGCGTCCCGCTGGGCGGCGCGGACTCCGCGCTGTTCCTGGGCAACTACCGGCACACCCCGTTCGGCATCCACAAGGACGACCTGCACGTCTTCTACTTCGTCATCCAGGGCCAGCGCCGGATGAGCTTCTGGCCCCTGGACGCCCTCACCTCCCGGCCGGAAGTGGCGCCCCACGCCGACGCGGGGTTGAAGGACCGGCCCCATGGCGTGGTGCTGCGCGACGCGGAAGACGCGCGGCGATTGATGGCCCAGGCGAGCGTGCTGGAAGCGGAGGCGGGTGACTTCATGTACTGGCCCGCGTCGTACTGGCATCGCTCCGAGCCGAGCGAGGGCCTCACCATCGCCGCCTCGCTGGGCGTCAACTACCGCGCGCCCATGTTCCTGGAACGAGCCCCCATGCAGCCCTGGCCCGAGCGTCTCCACGCGAGGGAGCTGCCCCGGCGCGGGGGATGGGCGCTGCCCGCGCCGGTGCACGCCGCGCTCGGCAGGCAGGGACGCGGCAAGGGCCTGCGCTCGGCTCGCAATACGTTGACCGAGGGCTGGGTGCGGCTGCTCACCAACGGCGCCCTGGACGGCCCCCCGCCCGAGGCGCGGGGACTCACACCGCTCCGCGCCGAGGATTGGGTGAGGGCGAGCCCTTCGCGTCCCATCGTCACCGTGCCCCTGAGCGATGGCCAGGTGGTGGTGGCCGCGAATGGGAACTCGCGGACGATGCGGGCCTCGCCGAGTGTGCGGCGGCGAATCCAGGCGCTGATGGAGGCGCTCAACTCGGGCCGCCCCCAACACATCGCGATGCTGGAAGAGGACTTCTTCCGGCGGTTGCCACCGCGCGCCTTCCCGCGAGCGGGTGTGCGGACGCTGCTGGACGAGTTGGCGAAGTGGCGCGCGGTCTGGCGCCATCCGGTGGAGCACCGGCGCTGAGCCTCACCCCCTCGGAGGAGGGAGCACCAGCGTCGGCGTGCCGCAGCCATCGGCGGACGGGAAGAATGTCAGGTCCGAGCCCACGCCCCGCAGGCTCCGGAAGGTCTCCAGCAAGGGCAGGTCCAGCTCCAGGGGCGTCACGCGCCGCACGCGACGCCCATCCCGCACCTCCCAGCCTCCCGCGATGAGGGAGATGGTGCCGGGACGCGCCATCGTGGTGAAGGTCTCCACGCGCGCCACCAGCTCCGTGTAGTGGGCTGGCAGGGCATCCCGCCGGGGCATGACACACAGGTTGAGCGGCAGGGGCGACGCGAGGGATGCGCCGTCGCGGAAGCCTCGGCCGGAAGGCGCGGCCCCCAGGAGCGCGGCCGTCTCCTCCGAGTGGAGGAAGCCCATCAAGCGCCCCTCGTCGACGAGCCGCAGGGCCTGGGCATCACACCCCTCGTCGTCCATCTGCCGGCGCCGCGTGCCCAGGGGATGGAGCGGGTCATCCTCCACGGACAGCAGGGAGGGGAAGAGCTTGCGCCCCTGGGCACGAAGCAGCGCGGGAATCGACACCACCACGTCGCCGCGCAACAGCCCCGCGAGCCCCGCGACGAGCGGCGCCGCCACCGACGGCCGGAGCACCAGCGGCAACGAGAGGTCCGGCGCCTCCGCGGGGCCCTCCAACGCCTCCACTGCTTCCGCGAGCCGGGCGCGCAAGGCGGCCAGGTCCACCTGTTCGTCCGCTGACGCGCGGGGGCTCGCCACCGCGTCCACGACGGCGCCTCGTGTGGTCTCACAGCGAAGGAAGGCGTCTTCGCCTTCCTGGGTCCACCCCGCCTCGAAGCCGTCGCTCCGCACGAGGACGGAAGCCGAGGAGCGCTGCGTCACCACCAGGGCCTGCACCACGACTCCCGCGGGCACGACCTCGCGCACGATTCGCTCGGCCAGCGCGCGCGCTCGCGGAGCAGAGAGCTGGGGGCGCCACTCGGGCAGTGCGTGGGAGGCGCGAGCAGGGGCCGATGGAAAGGACGCGGGTGCTCCCGTGCTCGCGCGGTGCGCGGCCTCATCGAGCAGTGCCTCCAGGTGCTCGGCGGCCGACACGGGCGCGGAGGCCACCCCCACGCGGGAGTCGCGCCAGACGCGCGCGATGGCAGAGAGCCCCTGCCCATGACTGGAGGCGGAGCCCCCCGAGCGTGCGTCCAGCTCCAAGGCCCAGCGCGCATTCGCGTGGAGGAACACCTCCGCGCCCGTCCACGTCCCGTGCTGGGAGCGGCGCTCCAGGACGCGACGGGCCTCCTGTCCCCAGCGCTTCGGCGAGAGGTCCTCCGCCTCGGCGAGCGGGTCTCGCTCCTCGCCCGCTTCCTGGTGGCTCTCGCGCGGCTCGCTCACGTGGCGTCATCATGCCTCAGTCTCGCCAGCACGGGCAGCCGCGCCCGACTCCAGGTCGAGCGGCGCGTGGTAGATTGCGTCGGCGGCAACACCGGAAAGGAACCCCTCGCCTTGACCTGGTTCGTGGAGAGACGTGAAGTCTCGGACGTCCTCCATCTGCGCTCCGGCCTTCGCATCCCCACCGCGACCTTCGAGCGCGGTGTCTCCTCACACCGGGACACCTCCGGCGGCGGCGAGCACTCCTGGGTGGAGTTGACCCGCGACGAGCCTCCCCCAGGCCTGCTTCCACGCGAGGTCCTCGACAGGGCACGCGCCCCGCTCGCCCGACCGCGTTCCCTCGCCGACGGCGCGCCCCTGCGCGAGGACGTCGTGCGCCGGCTCGTCGAGACGGCACGAAGCGCGGGGGCGGCGCACCTGGAGGTGACCCTGCGCGAGGTGGACCGGTGGACCCTCTGCGCCACCGAGGCACGGCTCGTCGAGCAGCACACCCGCCACGCCCTGCTGGAGGTGAAGGCCTTCCACGGCGCCAGCGGCCCCTTCGTTGATGCGTGGCGCTGCGTCAGCCATCCGGACGCCGCGCGCCTCCACGCCCACCTGCCTTCACTGGAGACGTGGGTGGAGCGCCTCGTGTGCGAGCTCCGCGAGACGACGCCTTCGGTGGAATGCCCCACCGGAGCCCTGCCCATCATCTTCCCCCCTGGCGCTGCCTCCGCCTGCTTCTTCCACGAAGTCTGCGGCCATCCGTTGGAGGGGGACGTCGTCGCGCGTGAGGGCTCCTTCCTCGCCCGCTTGTCGGGGCAACGCGTCGCCGAGCCGTGGGTCTCCATCTCCGACGACCCGACCGACGCCCAGGGCGCACTCGGCTTCGCGTGGGACGATGAGGGCCTCGAAGCGCGCGCCGTGCCGTTGCTTCGCGAGGGCGTCGTCACCTCTCCCCTGCTCGATACGCGCAGCGCGCGCCTGTTGGGCCTTGAGTCCAACGGCCATGGCCGGCGCGTGGACTTCCGCCACCCGCCCCTGCCGCGCATGGCCCACACCCGCGTGGAGCCGCATCAAGGCAGCCTCGAGTCCCTGCTCGCGGGCGTCCCGCATGGGCTGCTCGTGCAGCACCTCACGCCCCGGCACATGAACCTGCTCTCGGGCGACTTCAGCTTCTACATCGTCGAAGCTCGCGAGGTGCGCGACGGTCGACCCGGTCCTCGCGTCGGCCCTGGCATCCTCGCGGGCAACGGACTCGAGGCCCTGGCCACCATCGACGGCGTGGGCGCCGACACGCGCAACCTCTTCGCCACGCGCGGCTGCCGCAAGCTGGACCATGGACCGCTGCCCGTGTCCTTCGGCCAGCCCTCGGTCCGCTTCAAGTCACTCCACGTCCGGCCCTGGACCTGAGAGGCCCAGGGCCGTCTGGCCTCACCGCGGCTTCTCGGCCGGGGGCGGGCCCTCCGGAGGCGCCATGCACACCCAGTCGAACGACGGCTCCGGCGGTCCCGGGTCCTCCAGCCCACCACCTCCGGGCGGAGGCTCGGGCGGCTGGGCGAACGAGCGATAGACGGAGACACCCGCGCGCGGCTCCACCGTCACCTGGGGGATGGCCATCGGCCTCGGCGGAGCCTCCGGGTCCGGCTCCTCGCCCGGGGGCAAGGTGAACGTGTCCGTGAACCGCACCGTCACCGGCGCGGAGGTGCCCGGCGGCAGCACCAGGGCGAAGTAGCCCACCATGCTCACCGCGTCCGGCAGGGCGGCGAAGCCCATGGGGGACTGTCCCGGAGCCCCTTCCGGCGGGGCCCAGTCCAGCGCGATGAGCTGCCCCGCGGAGGCCTCTCCCGCCACGCTGTCCAGCGGCGACAGGAAGAGGTCGCCGGGGAAGCTGGGGCCATGCACCCACAGCAGCGCCACCCCGCCCGTCTTCGCCGGGTTGAGCAGGTCCGCCACCGTGGTCGGCGTCCCCGCCGCGGTGAGGTGCTGCGCGACGGCGTCCAGCGCACCGGCACTGCCCACGAGCAGCGCGGACTGGCCCAGGCACTGCGACACGCTGGTGACGATGGGCCGCACGTACGTGGTGCGGAAATAGGTGGCCGTGGGGAGCGGCACCGGGCTCTCCGGGTCGAACTCCACGCCCTCCGCTGGCGGCGTCGCCGACGCGATGTACGCGGTCGTGTCACCCGCGGGCACGGCGATGGCCTGCCACACACCTCCAGGAGGCGCGGGCGGCAACACCACCTCGCGGCCCTCGGGCGAGGTGAGCGTCACCTGTCCACCGGTGATGGCGGCGTTGCCCAGATAGGGGCCATCGAAGACGGCGGGCGGCGGGCCGTCATCCCCTTCCACCGGGAACATCATCATCGTGAAGAAGAACGCCTCCGGGTCGAACACCACGCCCGCGATGTTCGCGGTGCGCGCGGGCGGGTCGACATGGGGCGCCTGGTCCGTCGGGGGGATGAACGGCGCCTCGGAGTCGGCGCACCCTCCCAGCACGGCGGAGAGCAGGAAGCTGGTCGCAAGCGAGCGGATTCTCATCGCGGTCCTCGGGGCTCAGCGCGCCGGCAACACGTGCTCCGCCGGAGGCGTCGTCACGTGGCAGGCGTTGGCGCAGTTGCCGTAAGCGTTGGGAGGCGAGTTCAGTTCCTGGAACGGCAAGTCGAAGTACTCCGTGCCGTGAGTGCCCGGGTGGCAGCCCCCGCAGGCGATGAGGCTGGGCCGCAGCGTGCTCTCTCGCGTCAGGTGGCACATCGTGCAGTCACCCTTGTCCTGGGAGTACTTGCGCGAGCCCATGTGGATGCGGTGCATGAGGTCGGAGACATGGCCCACGCTCTCGTCGTAGTGGCACGTCTTGCACATCTCCACGTGGTCCACCGTGACGCCATGGTGGATGTTGCTCAGCGAGTTCACCCCGTTGTGGCACACCTGACAGTTGCCGATGCGTCCCGGATACGTGGTGGGCGCCTTCTGGCCCACCTGGAAGAAGAACGGGTCCAACCGGTTGAGCCGCTCGCCCAGGAAGGTGCGGTGCCCCTTCAAGAGGATGGCGTAGGTCCCGGGCTTCGCCTCCGGGGGCAGCGACACGCTGAAGTGCGTGCTGGGCCGCGCCTCCTTGGCGCCACCGACGGCCAGGACCGCCGGGGAGATGTAGAACTCGGGCTCGCTGGCGGCTGGATAGGAGAAGTAGTCGGTCGGCACGTAGCTGCCATTGACGACCTTCAGGTTCTGCAGCGGCCCCACCACCTTGTAGCCGGACTCGGAGGTGCTGCCGTCGCGCCAGGTCAGCAACATGAACTCGTTGAAGTAGCTCAGGCCGTTGGAGTGCCCCGTCATGTAGTCCAGGTACGAAGGCATCGAGTCGCGCGGGTGCAGCGCGTTGCCGTCGCCATCCTGGAGGGACACGACGAAGTCGACCTTCTCGCCCCCCGTGAAGAAATCGCCGTTGGAGGGGCGCGACACCCGCACCTGCTGCTTGAGGCCGAACCCACACGGCGTGGCCTCGTCGGTGGGCATCCCCTGCGCGTCCAACTTGTAGCAACTGGCGGGACGCTCCGAGGCCGGCAGGAAGGTGACCGGGTAGTGGAAGGGCTTCTCCGGCAACTGGCTCCACGTGACGCGGATGACGCCATCGCCGCGCAGGTCCGGCATCGTGAAGGTCTTGAAGGGGTTGGTGGAGTTGGCGAACGAGACCTTCACCGCCGTGGCGAACTCGGGCGCCGAGTACCCGTCCGCCCTGCGCGGCACCGGGTCCCCCGGAAACAACGGGCGCTGCAGGCCCGTCACCGTGAAGCTGGCGCGGGTGCGGCCCGTGACGGGGCTCTCCGCCAGGAAGTCCCTGCGGGAGTAGGTCTGGGTGACGCGCACGTTGCCATCCGCGTCCAGGACCTCCAGGCGCAACGTGTCGTCGTCGGAGACCATCCACGCGGCGTTCTCGTAGAAGGTCTCCCGCTGGTACGAGCCCACCGCGATGCGCTTCCACGCGTCGCGGCCGATCGTCACCCCGGACCAGTCCAGGTCCTTGAAGGACGACTCCTTGCGCATCCACGCCATGGGCGTGCGGCGATCATTGAAGTCCGGGAAGCGCGCCAGCTCCACGTCCATCGCGGAGAACTCGCGCAGGAAGTACAGCTCGCCCGGGGAGACGTACAGCCGCGCCTCGGCCGGCCGCGGCTCCAGGGGCGCGGTGGGGGTCGGGTAGCCGTCGTTCAGGTGGTAGCACTGGGCCGGGTAGGCCGGCAGCGCCAGCTCCCCCTTCGTCACCGGCTCGCCGTTGGTGAGGATGGCGCAGCCCTTGAACCAGAGCAGGGAGAGGGAGATGGCTCCGGAGGCGGAGCTCGAATACGGGTCGAACGCGCGGGCACCGCGACCGCGAGTGCCTTCCGCGTCGGACGTGTCGAGCAGGTTGCAACCCGCGGCGACCGCCAGCACCGGAACCGTCAGAACCAGCTTCTTCAAGAACAGGGTCATGGGACTCGGAAAGCTGCATGTGCCACCGCGGCGAGAGCCGATGACGGGCGGCGAGGGCAAGGCGCTCATCCTACTTTCTCAGAAAGGACTGCGCCAATCACGGACCACTCGCGCGCCGCGGGGCCTCCGAAGGGGGGCCCCCCTGGGTCCGGAGGTAGCGGTACACGGCGCGGAGGTCCGCGTCCTTCATGGTGGCCAGGGAGGCCCAGGGCATGGCCAGCTTGTTGAGCTGTCCCTTGCGGCTGGGGGCGTGGCCCAGGTCCTTGAAGACGGCGAAGCGCGCGATGAAGGCATCCTCGCTCAGGCCCTTCATCACCGGGCCATCGGGCAGCAGCGAGGGCACCCGCTCGCCGCCATAGGGCGTGGGGGCCGTACGCCCGCCGGCGAAGGGCTTGGGCGGGTCGTCGCCGCTGGTGTGGCAGAAGGCGCATTGGGCGAGCGCCGCCAGGTAGGCCCCACGCGCCACCGGGTCCGAGCCGGGCTCCGGCACCGGCCCCGGGAGCGGGGCGGCCAGGTCCTTGATGTCCGCGGTCACCTCCGCGGGGAGCGACGAGGGAGGAGTGGCCTTGGCCACCGCGGGCACAGTGCGCAGCCACGCGACCACGGCCCGGGCGTCCCCGTCCGACAGCGTCCGCCACTCCATATAAGGCATCATGGGGAACAGCGTGCGGCCATCGCGGCCGTAGCCCTCGCGAAGCGTGCGCAACAGCTCTGTATCCGTCCACCGGCCCACGCCATGCTCCGGGTCCGAGGTGATGTTCGGCGCGCAGAGCGTGCCCGGCATCTCCCATTCCTCGCCGTAACAAGCGCCTGCCAGCATCGGGCCCGACAGCGGCCCGCCGTAACGGCTGTAGTCGCGCGCTGTGTGGCAGCCAACACAGCCGAGCACGGACTCGGCCAGGTACCGGCCACGCTCGACCAGGGCGGCGTCACCCGCGGCCCGCTCCACGGGAGGCGTCGGGGCCGCGGCGGGTTGAACGGGCGCGGGTGCCGGAGCGGCCGCCTTGGGTGGCTCCTCCCGCTGACGACAGGCGCCCAGGCTCAAGAGCAGCGCGACGGAAACACACCTTCCCCAGTTTCGGCCACCGACCCTCACGCGGATGTCTCCTGTTCTGGTTGCTATTCGAATCCGGGTGCGTCCGGCGGACGGCCCAGGCGCAGGGCCACGAGCGCCCGGCGGTATTCCAAGGGGAGCCGGTCAGCCCGGACGGGGACTTCCCCGGAGAAATCCAGGGGGTGCGCGCGAGGCCGCTGTCCCTCCGCGATGCGGCGGTCCTGCTCGAGGATGGCCGACTCCGACTTCACGAACATGTCCGCGAAGTTGCGAATCCTCGGGTGGTAGGAGGCGAAGTAGAAGCACTGCATCTTCTCCTCGGACCCGGGTGAGGCGACCGCGTAGACGGTGTGCGCGTAGAAGAGCGTCGGCTTGAAGGAGAGGCGGACGGCGAACGGGAACGTCACGTCGTAGGTGAGCGTGGTCCGGTCGACGCGGGGCGGGGCTCCGCCAATGCCAGGCGACAGCGCGGGGTAGACAATGCGCGCGCTCAGCCCTTGTTCCCGACGCTCCACGTCATACGCCGGAACCTCCGGCTGCTCTGGATTGCCGAACGTCCCCTCGTGCACGAAGGAGAGGTGGGCCACATCCAGGACGATTTCCAGCATGCGCCCGGCGGAGGTGTCCCAGTCCAGGCGCGGCAGCGCGACGGTGGCGACGCTGCTCGTGTCCTCCAGCTCCGGCCACGACGGAAGGGGCGCCACGGGCTCCGGGGACAGACACACCCAGATGAGGCCATAACGCTCCGCGGCGAGATACGACACCAGCCTCGCCCGCTCCGGGATGGGGGACTGAGGCTGCGACGGGATTCGGATGCAGGCCCCCGACCGCGCGTAGGTCCAACCGTGGAACGCGCAGCGAAGTCCCTCCGGGGTGAGGGCCCCCGAACAGAGGTCCGCGCCACGGTGGGGGCAGTAGCGCTGCGTCGCCGCGACACCGGAGGCGGTGCGCCAGAGGACGAGCTCCGTGCCCAACAACCGCGCCGGGAGCGGCGCGGTCCCCAGCTCATGGGCGTAGGCGACCGGATGCCAGTACGCGGCGAAGGTGTCCCGGTACGGGCGGACCTCGGGGGACTGAGTCATGCGAGGGCGAGCGGGGCGATCTTGCTCTCGATTTCCTGAAGGAGGAAGTCGATCTCCTCAATCTCGTCGAGCTTCTCGAGGGCCGGGGGCTCGGCGTCCGTCGAGGCCGGGGTGGATGCCACAGACACGTCCGCTTCGGATGAGGACCGAGGAGCCTCTTCTGCCATGGGGTGGCCTCCGCTGTTCAGGGGACCCGAATGGTCGGAGGAACCCGAGGGCGATGTCAACCCGGCGTGGATTTCCCCACCCGCGACATCACCACTACACTGCGCTCCCCCATGCCCCTCGCCTCCTGCGTCGCGCGCATCGCGGCCCTGCTGATTCTGCTGCATGGCACCGCCCGCGCGGAACCCTGGAAGAAAGCAAGACCAGGCGTCACGACGGAGGCCCAGCTTCGCATCCTGTTCGGAGAGCCCGACTCGCGAGGCAGCGAGGACGGCACGTGGGTCCTCGACTATCAGGGGCAGTCCTCTCCCGCCGGGACGCAGCGCGCGCGGTTCACGGTGGATGCCCGGACGCGGCGGCTGAAACGCATCGACATCTTCCCCACGCGGCCGCTCACACGCGCCGCGGTGGAGGCCCAGTTCGGCGCGGCCTGCGGCGAGGCCGGGCGCTCGCGCAAGCCTTGCTACACGGTGAAGGCCACGTCCGACTCCTCGCTCTACTTCCACTATGCCTCGCGAGGCCTGGCGGTGTTCTTCTCCGGCGGCGCCGTCCACGCGATGAGCTATCTGCCCCCCGCGAGAGGACGGCGCGCGCTCACCGCGAGCGTGGCCCCTCCGCCCGAACTCGCGCTGGGGACTCCCGCGAGCCAGGACACGGCTCCTCGCGGAAAAGCCGTGACGGTGGCGGGCCCATCTGGCGAGGACGAGACCATCCCCGCCGATGGCAGTGGCCTTGTCCCGCTCGAGGAGCCCGCGGGCTCCGCACCGACCACCGCCGCGAGCCTGGACCTCGCGGTGCCCTCCACGCTCGACGGCGAGAGCACGTCCGCGCCGCCCGACTCCCCTGCCCCGGGGCTCGACCTTTCGCCGCGGCCAGCGGTGGTGAGCGACCCGGCCTCGCCCCAGACATCCGTCGCGCCCGCCCCGGGCTCGGGGACCGAGAGCCCCGTGGCGGCAACGGCCGAGGCACAAGAGGAGGAGGATCCGCTTCACCCCTCGGCCTTCCTCAAGGTCCCTGAGCTCCTCACGTTGGGCGGCTTCTATCTGCAGCGCGCGGAGCTCTCCGCCGTGCAGCGCGCGATGACCGCACGCACGGGCGTGGACCCGGCGTTCCCGGCGCTCCTCGACGTCTACCTGGACTTCAAGCCGTTCGACGGGCTGCGCAGCTTCGCGGTGGGGCGGATGGCGTATGACCCCGTGGACCCCGCGCTCTCCACGCCCGTGACGAGCCTGGACCGGCTGTGGATCTACTTCGGCCTCTTCGACCACGTCTTCGTCACCGTGGGCAGACAGCACATCAAGTGGGGCAGCTCCAAGGTGTGGAACCCCACGGACTTCCTGCGCGCGCGAAACCCGGACCCGCTCTTCCTCTACGACCTGCGACAGGGCGTGGACATGGTGAAGGTCAACGTGCCCTGGGAGGAGATGGCCGCCAATCTGTGGGTCATCGGCACGGCGGCTTTGGATGACACGCCCGGAGGCCTGGGCCGCGCGCGCTACGGCGGCGCGGTGCGCATGGAGGTCGCGCTGGGGACCAGCGAGCTCGCGCTGTCGAGCGCGTTCCAGGAGGGCCGCCGTCCTCGTTATGGCATCGACTACTCGGTCGGACTGGGGCGCATGGACTTCAACGCCGAGGTCGCCCTCATCCAAGACGCGGACGTGTCCCTGTGGGAGGGCGCGCCGGGTGGAGGCTTCACGGAGTGGAAGCTGGACGGGCTCCAGGTGCAGGCCAGCGGCGGAGCCCAGCTCGAGCTGCGCGTCGCGGACACCTTCAAGACGGTGATTCGCCTGGAGGGCTTCTACAACCAGGTGGGCAGTGATGACCGGCGGATGCTGACGTGGTTGCAGACCGTCGGCGACTTCCAGCCGCTCTACTTCGGCCGCCTGTACGGCATGGCCCAGGTCGCCGTCACCGCGCGCAACGTGTACGAGCCGACCACGACGCTCACCCTGCTGGGCAACGTGGGGGACCCGTCGTACGTGGCGCGCCTGGACATCAACGCCTCGCGCCTGCGCGATGTGACGGTCGCCGCCTTCGTGGAAGTCCCCTTCGGGGAGCGCGGAGGTGAGTTCCGCTTCCAACCCGACCCGCTCGTGGCGCCCATGGCCCCCGTGGACCTGGGCCTGTTCCGCGCGGGAATCAACGTTCGCCTCAGACTCTGAGCCCTCAAAATCCATGACCGCTCCCGACGACTCCGCCGCCGCGTCCCCGCTGCCCGGACGGAAGCCCCCCTCCGGCGAGCCCGCCGCCGCTCCTGCCCAGGGCCCCGCACTGGGAGGACACGGTCCTCGCAACACGCTCTCCGCCGAGGAGCGCGGACGCGTGCTCGTGCGCTTCAACACGTCCGACCTGGAATTCGCCCGAGGCGACACCGTGGTGGCCTGCTTCGAGCATCAGGTCGACCAGACGCCAGAGGCAACGGCGCTCGACTTCGAGGGCCACCGGCTCACGTACCGGCAGCTCGATGAACGCGCCAACCAGCTCGCGCGCCACCTGCGCTCGATGAGCGTGGGCCCGGAGATACGCGTCGCGCTGCTCGCGGAGCGCTCCGTGGAGCAGGTGGTGGGGATGCTCGCCATCCTCAAGGCCGGAGGCGCCTTCGTGCCGCTGGAGCCGGCGCATCCCCCGGAGCGGCTGAGCCTGCTGCTCTCCGACAGCGGAGCGCCCATCGTCCTGGGCCAGCAACATCTGCTGGACGAGCTTCGGTTGAGCGGCTGCATCGCCGTGGAGCTCGACGGCGCCAAGGCCCCCCACACACGCGAGTCCCGGGAGAGACCGGGCCCGGTGGCCACGGCGGACCACCTGGCCTACGTGCTCTACACGTCGGGCTCCACGGGGCGGCCCAAGGGTGTGCTCGTGGTCCACGCGGGCCTGCGCAACACGGCGCTGGCCGCGGCCCACGCCCATGCCATCCGCCCGGAGGACCGGGTGCTCCAGTTCGCCTCCGCGGGGTTTGACGCCTCGGTCTGCGAGGTCTTCTCCACGCTGGTGGCGGGGGCGACCTTGGTGCTCGCGCCTCGTGAGCGGCTGCTGCCCGACGCGCCCCTGCGCGGGCTGCTGCGGGAGCAGCGCGTCACCGCCATCACCCTCACGCCCTCGGTGCTGGCGCAGTTGGAGACGGAAGGGTTGGAGGGGCTGCGCACCCTCATCTCCGTCGGAGAGGCCCTGCCTGAGTCCACGGCCCGGCGATGGGGCCAGGGCCGGCGCCTGCTCAACGCCTATGGGCCCACCGAGGTGACGGTCTGCGCCTCCATCACTCCCGACGGAGTGGTGCCAGAGGCCATCACCCTGGGCACGCCGTGGCCCAACACGCGACTCTACGTGCTCGACGACGCGCTGGAGCCCTTGGCTCCGGGAGTCGCTGGCGAGCTGTACATCAGCGGAGTGGGTGTGGCGCGCGGCTATCTGGGCCGCCCGGACCTGACCGCGGAGCGATTCCTTCCCAACCCCTTCAGCACCGAGCCCGGCGCGCGGCTGTACCGCACGGGAGACCTGACCCGTTGGACGCAGAACGGCGAGCTCGAGTACCTGGGCCGAGCGGACGCACAGGTCAAGGTTCGCGGCATGCGCGTGGAGCCGGGAGAGGTCGAGTCCGTCCTCGCGCGCCACCCCGAGGTCCGGGAGGCCGCGGTGGTGGCCCGGAGGGCTCCTTGGGGCGAGCTGACGCTGGTGGCCTTCTACGTCCGGCGCGAGAGCGGAGAAGGCCCCCTGGCCAGCGCGGCGGCGCGGACGTGGCTGCGCCAACAGCTCCCCGAGCATCTGGTCCCCTCGGCCCTCGTGCCGCTGCCGGCGCTCCCCCTGACGCCGTCGGGCAAGGTGGATCGCCAGGCCCTGGCCGTGCTGCCGTTCGACCCCGCCAGCATCGAGGAAGCGCTCCCGCACGAGGAGCCGCGCGGAGAGTTGGAGCAGCTGCTGGCGGAGCTGTTCCAACAAGTGCTGGGCACGAAGCCCCCCGGCCGGGACAGTGACTTCTTCGAGATGGGAGGACACTCGTTGAGTGCCACCCGGCTGTTGGCCCGGGTGCATCAGGTGTTGGGCCGGGAGCTGCCGCTGGCCACGCTCTTCGCGACCCCCACGGTGGCGGCGCTGGCGCAAGTGCTCTCCCGTCCCGCCGAGCCGCTGCATGCTCCGCTGTCAGCCCCCACGCCGCTGCCCCCTGGAGCGGAGCCGACACCCTCGCTGCCCCAGGAGCGCATGTGGTTTCTCCAGCAGCTCCAGCCTGACTCCGCCGCGTACCTCGTCGTCGACGCGCTGGAGTTCCAAGGCCCGCTTCACCGGACCGCGCTGGAGGACACCCTCCGATTGCTGCTGGAGCGCCACGCCGCGCTCCGCGTCACGTTCTTCCCGTTCGAGGGCACACCTCGGCTGCGCACCCACGAGGTCCGCGAGCCCGTGCTCACCGTGGAGCATCTCTCACGGAGCACACACGACACGGAGTCCGCTGAGAGCTGGCTTCAGCGCCGGATGAGTGAAGAAGCCGGGCGGCCATTCTCTTTGGAAGAGGGACCGCTCTATCGCTTCCGGCTGTTCGTGATGAGCCCCGAGCGGCATGTGCTGCTGGTGGTCCTGCACCACATCGTCGTGGATGGGCTCTCCATGGACATCCTCTTCCAGGAGCTCGCGGGGACGTACTCCGCGCTCTCGGAAGGACGTGAACCCGACCTCGCTCCGATGGGGCTCGACTACGCGGCCATCTCCGCGTGGCAGCGCACGCCCGAGGTGCGCGCGCGCGAGGAGAGTCACCTCGAATATTGGAAGCAGCAGCTCGCCGGGGCGCCCACGCTGCTCTCACTCCCCACCGACAGGCCTCGCCCTTCCGTCCTCTCGGACAGGGGCGCGCTCTCCCGCCGCCATCAGCTCTCCGCTGAGCTGCGCTCCCGCTTGGATGCGCTCTGCCGTCACCACCAGGTGACGCCGTTCATGGCGCTCCTCTCCGTCTTCACCACCCTCCTCCATCGCTACTCCGGAGAGCGCGACCTCTGCATCGGCGTCCCCGTCTCGGGCCGCAACCACCCGTCCACCCACGACATCGTCGGCCCATTCATCAACACCCTCGTCCTGCGCACGCAGGTGTCGACGGGGATGAGCTTCGCCGCGTTGTTGGAGCAGGTCCGCAGCACGTCGCTCGACGCGTTCGCGAATCAAGAGGCGCCCTTCGAGCAAGTCGTCGAGGCGCTCCAGGTCGAGCGCAGCCTCAGTCACTCACCTCTCTTCCAGGTCATGTTCGACCTGCGCCGCCTCGACTCTCCCCTCTCCTTCTCCGGCCTCTCCTCTCGCAACCTCTTCGTCGACAACGGCACCAGCCAACTCGACCTCGCCCTCACCGCCGTCGAGTCCCCCGACTCCTCCCTCCTCCTCTTCTTCCAGTTCCGCACTGACCTCTTCGACCTCTCCTCCGTCGACCGCTTCCTCTCCCACTTCCTCCTCCTCCTCGAGCAGTCCCTCTCCTCTCCTTCCCTCCCCCTCTCCTCCTTCTCCCTCCTCGACCCTCTCGAGCGCCGTCGCGTCCTCTTCGACTTCAACGACTCCCACCTCCCCTTCGACTCCTCCGCCACCCTCGCCTCTCTTCTCGAGGCCTCCTTCTCTCGCCACCCCCACGCCGTCGCTCTCGTCGCCCCAGACGCCACCCTCACCTTCTCCCAGCTCTTCTCCCGCGCCTCCCTCCTCGCCTCTCACCTCGCCGCTCTCGGCGCTCGCCCCGAGTCCGTCGTCGCCGTCTGCCTCGAGCGCTCCTCCCTCGCCGTCGTCTCCCTCCTCGCCGTCCACCTCTCCGGCGCCGCCTGTCTCCCCCTCGAGCCCTCTCACCCTCACGCTCGTCGCGCCCTCCTTCTCCAACAGGCCAACGCCCTCCTCGTCCTCTCCTCTCCCGCCCTCTTCCCCGAGCCCCTCTCCCACTCTCGCCTCGTCTCTCCCGACGACGCCTTCCTCCCCGGCGCTCCTCTCTCCCAACCCCTCCGCGCCCTCCCTCACAACCTCGCCTACGTCCTCTTCACCTCCGGCTCCACCGGCACTCCCAAGGGCGTCCTCTCCACTCAGCAGAACGTCGTCCACTGCTTCGACGCCTTCGACTCCCTCTACTCCACCTCCCCAGGCCACACCTGGGCCGCCTCCGGCAGCCTCTCCTTCGACATCCACCAGGAGGAAATCCTCTTCAGTCTCTCTCGCGGCGCTCGCGTCATCCTCCGCGACGTCGGCCCTCTCGGCCTCTCCCGCGACATCCTCTCCCACCGCATCTCCCACGTCGTCATCACCCCCTCCTCCCTCGCCTCCGCACTCGAGGAGCCCGGGGCTCTCGACGCCTTCCGCTCCCTCTCCGTCCTCGTCACCGGCGGCGAAGTCCTCCCTGACTCTCTCGTCCAGTCCCTCGCGCTGACTTCCACTCGCCTCGTCAACACCTACGGGCCCACTGAAGCCAGCATCAACGTCGCCGCGGAAATCTCCCTCCCTCACCGCCCCGTCCGTCTCGGGCGCCCTCTTCCGCGCTGCCTCCTCTACGTCCTCGACGACTCCCTCCAGCCTCTCCCTCCCGGCCTCCCAGGCAACCTCTTCATCTCCGGCATCTGCCTCGCTCGCGGCTACCACTCCCTCCCTCACCTCACCGCGGAGCGCTTCCTCCCCAACCCCTTCTCCTCCGAGCCCGGCTCTCGCCTCTACGACACTGGCGACAGGGCCCGCTGGAATGACGACGGCTCCCTCTCCTTCCTCGGCCGCTCCGACTTCCAACTCAAGCTCCGCGGCGTCCGCATCGAAGTCGAAGAAATCGAAGCCGCCCTCCTCCGCCTCCACGGCGTCCGTCACGCCGCCGTCCTCCCCTTCCGCTCCTCTCTCGACTCCTTCCTCGTCGCCTTCCTCGTCCTCGACGACGGCGCTCCTCCTCTCTCCTCCCTCCGCGACTCCCTCTCCTCCTCTCTCCCCGAAGCACTCGTCCCCTCTCGCTTCCTCGCCCTCCCCTCTCTCCCCTTCACCACCAGCGGCAAGCTCGACAGGGGCGCTCTCTCCTCCTTCGACATCTCCTCCGCTCTCGTCACCTCCTCCTCTTCCTCCGACTCCGACTCCTCTCCTCGCGGCCAGGCCGAAGCCCTCCTCTCCCAACTCTTCGCCGACGTCCTCTCACTCCCCTCCGTCCCTCGCGACGCTGACTTCTTCTCCCTCGGCGGACACTCCCTCTCCGCCTCTCGCCTCGTCTCTCGCATCCGCCTCGTCTTCGGCGTCGAACTCCCTCTCTCCTCTCTCTTCTCCTCTCCTTCCGTCGCCTCCCTCGCTCCTCTCCTCTCCCTTCAGCACAAGGCCTCTCTCCCTTCTCCCACCCCCTCTCCTCTCCCTCCTCAGGCCTCCTTTGCTCAGGAGCGCCTCTGGTTCCTTCACCAGCTCTCGCCGGGCTCGGCCGCGTATGTGATGCCGGAGGTGCTCGAGCTGAAGGGCCCGCTGGATGTCCGCGCGCTGGAGAAAGCGCTGCGACTGCTGCCGGAGAGACACTCCTCGCTTCGCGCGGTCTTCCGATCCATCGAGGGACACCCTCGAATGGAGCTCCGGCCCGTGCCCGAGCGCGTCCTGGCCGTGGAGAACCTGCTGGCGATGGCGCAGGACGAAGAGTTCCTGGACGGCTTGCTGACTCAACGCTTGCGGGAAGAGAGCGCTCGCGCGTTCTCGCTGGAACAAGGGCCGCTCTACCGCTTCCGACTGTTCCGATTGGCGGCCGACCACCATGTGCTGCTGGTGGTCCTGCACCACATCATCGTGGATGGCCTGTCCATGGACCGTCTCCTGCGCGAGCTCGCGCAGGGCTACTCCGAGCTGAGCCAACAGCGCTCACCAGTCCTGCCGCTCCCGGCGTTGGACTACACGGACATCTCCGCATGGCAGCGCACGCCCGAGGTGCGCGCGCGCGAGGAGAGCCACCTCGAATATTGGAAGCAGCAGCTCGCCGGGGCGCCCGCGCTGCTCTCACTTCCCACCGACAGGCCTCGTCCTTCTGTCCTCTCGGACCGGGGCTCCTTCTCCCGCCGCCATCAGCTCTCCGCTGAGCTGCGCTCCCGATTGGATGCGCTCTGCCGTCACCACCAGGTGACGCCGTTCATGGCGCTCCTCTCCGTCTTCACCACCCTCCTCCATCGCTACTCCGGAGAGCGAGACCTCAGCATCGGAGTCCCCGTCTCGGGCCGCACCCATCCGGCCACCCAGGACGTCGTCGGACTCTTCCTCAACACCCTCGTCCTGCGCACTCAACTGGAGCCGGGAGCCACGTTCTCCAGCCTGCTCACTCAGGTGCGAACCACCACGCTGGAGGCACTCAACCACCAGGAGGCGCCCTTCGAGCGAGTCGTCGAGGCGCTCCAGGTCGAGCGCAGCCTCAGTCACTCACCTCTCTTCCAGGTCATGTTCGACCTGCGCCGCCTCGACTCTCCCCTCTCCTTCTCCGGCCTCTCTTCTCGCAACCTCTTCGTCGACAACGGCACCAGCCAACTCGACCTCGCCCTCACTGCCGTCGAGTCCCCCGACTCCTCCCTCCTCCTCTTCTTCCAGTTCCGCACTGACCTCTTCGACCTCTCCTCCGTCGACCGCTTCCTCTCCCACTTCCTCCTCCTCCTCGAGCAGTCCCTCTCCTCTCCTTCCCTCCCCCTCTCCTCTTTCTCCCTCCTCGACTCTCTCGAGCGCCGTCGCGTCCTCTTCGACTTCAACGACTCCCACCTCCCCTTCGACTCCTCCGCCACCCTCGCCTCTCTTCTCGAGGCCTCCTTCTCTCGCCACCCCCACGCCGTCGCTCTCGTCGCCCCAGACGCCACCCTCACCTTCTCCCAACTCTTCTCCCGCGCCTCCCTCCTCGCCTCTCACCTCGCCGCTCTCGGCGCTCGCCCAGAGTCCGTCGTCGCCGTCTGCCTCGAGCGCTCCTCCCTCGCCGTCGTCTCCCTCCTCGCCGTCCACCTCTCCGGCGCCGCCTGTCTCCCCCTCGAGCCCTCTCACCCTCACGCTCGTCGCGCCCTCCTTCTCCAACAGGCCAACGCCCTCCTCGTCCTCTCCTCTCCCGCCCTCTTCCCCGAGCCCCTCTCCCACTCTCGCCTCGTCTCTCCCGACGACGCCTTCCTCCCCGGCGCTCCTCTCTCCCAACCCCTCCGCGCCCTCCCTCACAACCTCGCCTACGTCCTCTTCACCTCCGGCTCCACCGGCACCCCCAAGGGCGTCCTCTCCACTCAGCAGAACGTCGTCCACTGCTTCGACGCCTTCGACTCCCTCTACTCCACCTCCCCAGGCCACACCTGGGCCGCCTCCGGCAGCCTCTCCTTCGACATCCACCAGGAGGAAATCCTCTTCAGTCTCTCTCGCGGCGCTCGCGTCATCCTCCGCGACGTCGGCCCTCTCGGCCTCTCCCGCGACATCCTCTCCCACCGCATCTCCCACGTCGTCATCACCCCCTCCTCCCTCGCCTCCGCACTCGAGGAGCCCGGGGCTCTCGACGCCTTCCGCTCCCTCTCCGTCCTCGTCACCGGCGGCGAAGTCCTCCCTGACTCTCTCGTCCAGTCCCTCGCGCTGACTTCCACTCGCCTCGTCAACACCTACGGGCCCACTGAAGCCAGCATCAACGTCGCCGCGGAAATCTCCCTCCCTCACCGCCCCGTCCGTCTCGGGCGCCCTCTTCCGCGCTGCCTCCTCTACGTCCTCGACGACTCCCTCCAGCCTCTCCCTCCCGGCCTCCCAGGCAACCTCTTCATCTCCGGCATCTGCCTCGCTCGCGGCTACCACTCCCTCCCTCACCTCACCGCGGAGCGCTTCCTCCCCAACCCCTTCTCCTCCGAGCCCGGCTCTCGCCTCTACGACACTGGCGACAGGGCCCGCTGGAATGACGACGGCTCCCTCTCCTTCCTCGGCCGCTCCGACTTCCAACTCAAGCTCCGCGGCGTCCGCATCGAAGTCGAAGAAATCGAAGCCGCCCTCCTCCGCCTCCACGGCGTCCGTCACGCCGCCGTCCTCCCCTTCCGCTCCTCTCTCGACTCCTTCCTCGTCGCCTTCCTCGTCCTCGACGACGGCGCTCCTCCTCTCTCCTCCCTCCGCGACTCCCTCTCCTCCTCTCTCCCCGAAGCACTCGTCCCCTCTCGCTTCCTCGCCCTCCCCTCTCTCCCCTTCACCACCAGCGGCAAGCTCGACAGGGGCGCTCTCTCCTCCTTCGACATCTCCTCCGCTCTCGTCACCTCCTCCTCTTCCTCCGACTCCGACTCCTCTCCTCGCGGCCAGGCCGAAGCCCTCCTCTCCCAACTCTTCGCCGACGTCCTCTCACTCCCCTCCGTCCCTCGCGACGCCGACTTCTTCTCCCTCGGCGGACATTCCCTCTCCGCTTCTCGCCTCGTCTCTCGCATCCGCCTCGTCTTCGGCGTCGAACTCCCTCTCTCCTCTCTCTTCTCCTCTCCTTCCGTCGCCTCTCTCGCTCCTCTCCTCTCCCTTCAGCACAAGGCCTCTCTCCCTTCTCCCACCCCCTCTCCTCTCCCTCCTCAGGCCTCCTTTGCTCAGGAACGCCTCTGGTTCCTTCACCAGCTCTCGCCAGAGCTGCGCGCGTACAACATCCCCGAGGCCGTGGAGCTTCGCGGCGCGCTGGACGTCGAGGCGCTCGACTCCGCCCTGCGGCTGCTGCTCGAACACCACCCCGTCCTGCGCACGACGTTCGTCGCGGAAGATGGACGGCCAGTTCCTCGCCGCGCCCCGATTCCCGCCGAGGTCCTCCAGGTCGAATCGCTCCCCGTGACGCGCACGGATGGCTCCACGCTGAATGAGCGGCTGCGGGAGGAGAGCACCCGCGCCATGTCCTTGGAGCAGGGGCCCCTCTATCGCTTCCGGCTGTTCCGCCTCGCTCCTGAGCACCATGTCCTGCTGCTCGTGCTGCACCATGTGGTCGTCGATGGCCTCAGCATCGACGTCCTGCTGCGCCACCTGTCCCAGGCCTACGCCGCCCTCCATCAGCGCCAGGCGCCGCTGCCGCCCAGGCCCTCGCTCGACTATGCCGACGCCGCCGCGTGGCAGCGCTCCGCGCCGGTCCGCGAGCGTGAGGACCTCCACGTCGAGTACTGGAAGCGCCAGCTCGCCGGAGCGCCCACATCGCTGTCCCTGCCCACGGACAAGCCTCGTCCCGCAGTCCTCGGTGACGCGGGCGCGCTGAGCCGCTTCCAGCGCCTGTCCCCCGAGCTGGAGCAGTCTCTCGCAGCGGTCTGCCGTGAACACCACGTCACGCCCTTCATGGTCCTGGGCGCCGCGTTCGCCGCGCTGCTGCATCGACACTCGGGACAGGATGACGTGTCTCTTGGCACGCCCGTCGCCGGCCGTCCCCATCCCGCGCTGGAAGACATCGTCGGCCTCTTCACCAACACCGTCGTCCTCCGCACGCGCTTCAGTCCGGGGCTCACCTTCGCCGAGCTGCTCGCGAGCACGCGGACCACGGCCCTGGAGGCCTTCGCGCACCAGGACGCGCCCTTCGAGCGCGTCGTCGATGCCCTCCAGGTGGAGCGCAGCCTCGCGCACGCCCCCCTGTTCCAGGTGGGCTTCTTCTGGGAGCGGGCGGAGAACACGCTCGCGGAGACCTTCCTCGGGCTCGAGGCCACTCCCCTCGTCATCGATGGAAGGAACACCCAGTCCGAGCTGGCCCTCACCGTCTCCGAGAGCGCGGCGGGCCACGAGCTGTCCCTCGAGTACAGCACCGACCTCTTCGAGGCGCCCACCATCGAGCGCCTGCTGTCGCAGTACGTCCGACTGCTCGAGGAGGCACTCGCCACTCCGAGCCAACAGGTCGCGCACCTCTCGTTCCTGGATGCCGCAGCACGCCAGCAGGTGCTCCGCGACTTCAACGACACCCAGCGAGCGCTCGACCCGAACGCGACGCTCGTCTCGCTCATCGAGGCGCAAGTCGACCGCGCGCCCGAGCTGCGCGCGCTGACCTTCGAGGGGCAACACCTCACCTACGGCGAGTTGGAGACGCGGGCCAATCAGCTCGCCCGGCACCTCCAATCACTCGGGGCGGGGCCCGAGGTCCTCGTGGGCGTCTGCCTGGAACGCTCGCTGGACCTCGTCGTCGCCCTGCTCGGCATCCTCAAGTCCGGCGCCGCCTATCTGCCGCTGGACCCGGAGCTTCCTCGCGAGCGACTGGCCGGAATGCTCGAGGATGGAGGGGCCCCGGTCATCATCACGCGCCAGGATCTGGCCAGCCGACTGCCCCCTCACGTCAGTACCACGCTCCTCCTCGACGCGGAGGCCGGAAGGCTCGCCGCCCTTCCCAGCGCGCGGCTTATGAGCCGGCCGCACCCCGATTCGCTGGCGTACGTCATCTTCACGTCCGGCAGCACCGGCCGCCCCAAGGGCGCGATGAACTCGCACCGCGCGGCCGCCAATCGCCTGATGTGGATGCAGGACGTCCACGCGCTGATTCCCGGCGAGAGCGTGCTGCAGAAGACACCGACCAGCTTCGACGTCTCGGTCTGGGAGCTCTTCTGGCCGCTCACCGCGGGCGCCCGGATGGTGCTGGCGCGGCCGGGAGGACATCGCGAGCCCGCGTACCTCGCGCGGCTGCTGGCCGACGAGCACATCACCATCGCGCACTTCGTCCCCTCCATGCTCGGGGCCTTCCTCGAGGAGCCCTGGCACGAGTCCCTCACGGACCTGCGCAAGCTCGTGTGCAGCGGCGAGGCGCTCTCCACAGACCTGGTCCAGCGCGCACAACAGCGGCTGCCCGCGACGGAGGTCCACAACCTCTACGGCCCCACCGAGGCGGCGGTGGAGGTGACACACTGGCACTGCCGCCGAGGCGACACGCGCTCGAGCGTCCCCATCGGCCGCCCGGTGGCGAACACGCGGCTGTTCGTCCTCGACTCCGCGGGGCACCCCGTCCCGGTGGGTGTGCCCGGCGAGCTCCACATCGGCGGCATCCAGGTGGGGCGCGGCTACTGGCGCCGTCCCGAACTCACCGCCGAGCGGTTCATCCCGGACGCGTTCAGCGACACACCCGGTGCATGCCTCTATCGCACCGGAGACCTGGCCCGCTGGCGCGGTGATGGCACGCTGGAGTACCTCGGCCGCACCGACTTCCAGGTGAAGGTGCGAGGCCAGCGCATCGAGCTGGAGGAGATTGAACTCGCCCTGCGGCGGCTGCCCTCCGTGCGCGACGCGGTCGTCGGAGTCCGCGCGGCGGCGCACGGGGATGCGCGCCTCGTCGCCTACGTGGTCCCCCGAGAGGAGCACGCGGAGACAGTCGCCACCTCGCGCGCGGCGCTCAAGGCGGTGCTCCCCGAGGCCATGGTGCCCTCGGCCTTCATCGTTTTGGACGCGCTGCCCCTGACGCCCTCGGGGAAGGTGGACCGAGGCACACTCTCCCGGCTCCCGCTCCCGGAGGCCGAGCCCCTCCGCGCCGCCGAGGAGGCGCCACCGCGCGGCCCCCTGGAGCAGTTGCTCGCGAGCTTCTTCCGGCAGGTCCTCGGTGTGGAGAAGGTCTCCCGCGACGCGGACTTCTTCGCGTTGGGTGGCCACTCGCTGAGCGCCACGCGACTGGTCTCCCGCATCCGCCGGGCCCTGGGACAAGAGCTGCCCCTCAAGGACCTCTTCCTCTCGCCCACGGTGGCGGGAATCGCCCAGGCGCTCACCCGGCTTCCTCCGGGGAAGTCGCTGCCCCTACCCGCGCCCACGCCGCGCCCCGCCGACGCACCCGCGCTGCCGTCGTTCTCGCAGGAGCGCATGTGGTTCCTCCAGCAGCTCCAGCCGGACTCCGCTTCGTTCTCCATTCCCGAGGCCACGGAGCTTCACGGCCCCTTGGACGCCGAGGCCCTGGAGTCAGCGGTGTTGCTGATGTTGGAGCGACACTCCGCGCTGCGCTCCACCTTCCTCCCGGGCGAGCCGGGTCCGCGCGTGGAGCTCCAGCCCATCCCCATGCGGGTCCTCGACCGGGAGGACCTGTCCTCCGCGTCTGCCGATGAGGCCGAGGTCCGCGCCACGTTGTCCCGGCGGCTGGACGAAGAGGTCTCTCGTCCGTTCTCGCTGGAGACAGGCCCGCTCTATCGCTTCAACCTGTTCCTGCTCGCGCCCGAGCACCACGTCTTCCTGGTGGTGCTGCACCACACCATCGCGGATGGGCTCTCCGTGGAGATCCTCCTGCGCGAGCTGACGGAGGCCTACGCTGCCTTCCATCAGAACCGGACACCGGGCCTCGAGGCCCTGCCCTTGGAGTTCCTGGACATCGCCGCGTGGCAGCGGACCCCGGACGTGCTCGCGCGCCAGGAGGTCCATCTGGAGTACTGGCGGCGCCAGTTGGACGGCGCGCCCACCGTGCTGGAGCTGCCCACGGACAAGCCCCGGCATCCCGGGCGGAGCCACCAGGGCGCCTTCACCCGGCACCATCCCCTGCCCAAGCACCTGGGCGAGGCCCTGGACGCGCTCTGCCGGGAGCACCAGGTCACGCCCTTCATGGTCCTGTACGCGGCCTTCGCCGCCCTGCTCCACCGCTACACGGGACAAGCGGAGCTGAACGTGGGCACGCCCGTGTCGGGCCGCACTCACGCGGACGTGGAGCCCGTGGTCGGCTTGTTCATCAACACCGTCGTGCTGCGCACCCAGCTCGACACCGGCACCTCCTTCGCCTCGCTGCTGCGGCACGTGCGAACCACGGCGCTGGACGCCTTCGCGCACCAGGAGGTCCCCTTCGAGCGCGTGGTGGAGGCCCTCCAGGTCGAGCGGAGCCTCTCCCACACTCCGCTCTTCCAGGTGATGTTCCAGCTGAGCCCCAGCCCGCGCACGCTGTCCGACGGGTTCCCGGGGCTGGAGGCGCGGCCCGTGGGGCTCGGCGTGGCGGCCAGCCTCTTCGACCTCATGCTCTCCGCCGAGGAGCACGAAGGCCGCTTCGGCTTCCACCTCGAGTACCCCACCGCGCTGTACGACGCGCCCAGCGCGGAGCGCATGGTGACGCACTACCTGGGCCTGCTCTCCGCCGCGCTGCTCGAGCCATCGACGCCTGTCGGCCAGTTGCCGCTGCTCTCCGCCGCCGAGCGCCAGCAGGTCCTCGTCGACTTCAACACCTCCGCGCCCGGCCCTCGAGACACCGTGCTCGACCGCTTCGCCGCGCAGGTCGCGCGCACGCCGGACGCGGACGCGCTCATCTTCGAGGCACAGGCACTCACGTATCAGCGGCTCCACGCGCGCTCCAACCAGTTCGCCCACTTCCTGCGCGAGCTCGGCGTGGGTCCCGAGACGCGCGTGGCCCTCTGCCTGGAGCGCTCGCCCGAGCTCGTCGTGTCCATGCTCTCGGTGCTGAAGGCGGGGGGCGCCTATGTGCCGCTGGACCCCACGCATCCGCCGGAGCGGCTCATCCAGCTCCTCGGCGATTCGGGTGCCCACGTGCTGGTGACGACCGAGGCCCTGGGGCCCCTGTTCGCCTCCGCCACCATCATGGTCGCCTACGTCGACTCCGACGCCGCGGAAATCTCCCGCAAGCCGGAGGAGGACCTTCCTCCGCTCGTGGACGTGGACAACCTCGCCTACGTCATCTTCACCTCGGGCTCCACGGGCACGCCCAAGGGCGCGATGCTGACCCACCGGGGCCTGTGCAACACGGCCCTCGCGGCCCGCGATGCACATGGTCTCGTGCCTGGCCGGCGCATGCTCCAGTTCGCCGCGTCGACCTTCGACGGCTCGGTGTGGGAGACCTTCGCGACGCTGCTTTCGGGCGCCACGCTGGTGATGGCGCCTCGCGAACGGCTGATGCCAGACGCGCCGCTGCGCGCGCTGCTCCTCGAGCATCGCGTCACCGATTGCGCGCTCACGCCCACGATGCTCACGCAGCTCGCGCCCGAGGGACTGGAGAGCGTGCAAGTCATCGTCTCCGCGGGCGAGCCTTTGTCCCTCGAGCTCGCCCGCCGCTGGGCTCCGGGCCGCGCGCTGCTCAACTCCTACGGCCCCACCGAAGTCACCGTGGCCGCCAGCGTCACGGCCTGGCCGGGGCTGGGTCATCCGCCGGGCGCCGCGCCAGAGTCCTCCATCGAGCGCATCACGGTGGGCACGCCATGGCCCGACACACACCTCTTCGTGCTCGACGAGCGCCTGGAGCCACTGCCCCCGGGCGTGCCGGGTGAGCTGTACGTCGGAGGCATCGGACTGGCGCGGGGCTACCTCGGACGCCCGGACCTGACCGCCGAGCGTTTCATCCCTCATCCCTTCGCCCTGACTCCGGGAGAGCGGCTCTACCGGACGGGAGACCGCGTCCGGTGGCTCGCGGACGGACAGCTCGAATACCTGGGCCGCCTGGACACGCAGCTCAAGGTGCGCGGCATCCGCGTGGAGCCCGGCGAAATCGAGGTCACGCTGGCGCGGCACCCCGGCGTGCGCGAGGCCGTCGTGGTGCCTCGCACGGACGCAGCGGGCGACACGCGGCTGGTCGCGTTCATCGTGCCCTCTGACTTCAACTCAGCGGAGGAGACCGTCGACGCGCTTCCCTCGTGGCTGCGTGGACTCCTGCCCGAGCACCTGGTCCCCGCCACCTTCGTGCCGGTGGAGGCCCTTCCCCTCACGGCGTCGCGCAAGGTGGACCGGAAGGCCCTGTCCCTCCGGCCGTTGCCCCGCCGCACCGCCTCCCTTCGGGACGAGGACACTCCTCGCGGTGCCACCGAGGAGCAGGTGGCCCTCGTGTTCCAGGACGCACTGGGCCTGGAGCGAGTCCCCCGTGAGGCGCACTTCTTCGAGCTCGGCGGACACTCCCTGTCCGCGACACGCGTCGTGGCCCGGCTCCGGCAGTCCTTCCGCGTGGAGCTGTCCCTGGCCGCCTTCTTCACCCGCCCCACCGTCGCCTCGGTGGCGGCGCTCATCGACGCCGCGCCGCGTGCGGCGGTGGATGGCCCCATCGCCCTCCCTCGCCCGGAGGTGCTGCCGACCTCGCTCGTGCAAGAGCGGCTCTGGTACGCCCTCCAGCTGCCCCACGCGCCCCCGTATGTGCTCACCCTGGGGCTGCTGCTCGAAGGCGCGCTGGACGTGGACCGGCTGGAGCAGTCCCTCGCCGCCGTGGTGGAGCGCAACGAGTCGCTGCGCGCCACCTTCGCCCAGCACGGGGACTCGCTGCGCGTCCAGCTCATGCCCCCGCGCGCCAAGGTCCTCTCGCGCGTGGACCTGTCACACCTCTCGCTTGGCAAGGCGATGGAGGCCGCGAGCGAGGCCGTGGTCCGGTTGGACCGGGAACACTTCGACCTGGAGCGAGGCCCGCTCTACCGGTTCGAGCTGCTGCGGCTGGACGCCGCGGGGACCCGTCACGCCCTGGTCCTGGCCTTCAGCCACATCATCAACGACGGCGTGGGCCTGAGCACCTTCGCGGAGGAGCTGGCGACAGCGTGGAACGCCGCGACGCGAGGCGAGCATCCCCTGCTGCCAGCGCTCGCCCTCCAGTACACCGACTATGCCCTCTGGCAGCGTCACCCCGAGCAGGCGCGGCGGCGCGAAGAGGGGCTGGCGTCGTGGAAGCAGGCGTTGGCGCAGGCTCCCGCGCTGCTGGACCTGCCCCTGGACTTCCCGCGCCGGGCCCCCGCGCTCAACGACAACATGCGCGCCGTGGCGGTGTCGCTCTCGCGGGAGCACTCCGACACCCTCCGAGCGCTCGCCCGGAGCGAAGGGGTCTCCCCCTTCACCGTCCTCCTCGCGTTGACCCAGGCGTGGCTGCACCGGCTGAGCGGTCAATCCCACGTGGTGGTGGCCACGACCTTCTCGGGCCGCTCCACGCCGCAGGTCGAGAAGCTGTTGGGCTACTTCGCCAACGTGCTCCCGCTCTGCACGGAGCTGTCCGGCGCGCCGACCCTCCGGGAGCTGCTGCGCCGCGTGCGCGACGTCGTGGCCCATGCCACCACGCACCAGGACGTGCCCTTCAAGCGCATCGCGGATGCCGTCCAGCCGGACGCGGACCGGACCGCGCCCCGGCTCGCCCAGGTCCTGCTCCAAGCGGAGCGCCCGGGCCTTCCCCAACTGGAAGGGCTGTCGCTGACGGAGCTGTCGGTGGACGGCGTCATCCCCGCCTATGACGTGGTGGTGAGCGTCACGCTGGGCGAGGCCGGCGCGCTGTCCGGCTTCATCGCCCTGGACGGCGCCCTCTTCACCCCGGAGACGGGAGAGCGCTTCGCGCGCGCCTTCGAGCAACTGGCCGCGTCCGCCCTGGACACGCCGGAGCTCGCGCTGCCCCGGCTGTCCATGCTGTCCCCCCGGCAGCGCGCCGAAGTGCTGGCGGCGCTCGCGGGCCCCGCCCAGGCCATTCCTCCGGGCGCGTGCATCCACACCCTCTTCGAGGCCCAGGTGCGCCGCACGCCCCATGCGCCCGCCGTCGCGCACGGCGACGTCACGTGGAGCTACGCCGAGCTCAATGCCCGGGCCAACCTGCTGGCGGCGCAGCTGCTCTCGCGCGGGCTCGTCCCCGAGGAGCGGGTGGGCGTGGTGATGGAGCCGTCCACCCAGGCCATGGCGGTGCTGCTGGGCATCCTCAAGGCGGGCGGCGCCTATGTCCCGATGGACGCGGACTGGCCAGAGCCGCGCAAGCGCGACGTGATGGAGCGCGCGGAGGTGCACAGGCTGTGGGTGGACGACGACGTCCTCGAAGCCCACCGCTCGCTCATCCCCGACGTGGAGGTGCCACCCAGGCCCTCATCCGTGGCCGAGGACCTGGAGCCAGGGCCTCGCGAGGTCCTGGACGCGCAGACCGCGTACATCGTCTTCACCTCCGGCTCCACGGGTGAGCCCAAGGGGGTGATGGTGGAGCACCGCTCGGTGGTGAACCACAACCTCGCCATCGCCCGGCGCTTCCGGCTGGAGGCGGGGGACCGGATGCTCCAGTTCGCGCCCCTCACCTTCGACGCCGCCGCCGAGGACCTCTACCCGCCGCTGGCCGTGGGCGGCACGGTGGTCATGCGCAGTGGACTGGTGCCCGCGCACGCCATGACGCCGTACCTGGAGGAGACGGGCATCACCCTCATCAGCCTGCCCCCCACGTACATCGAGGAGTGGATTCGCCAGATGGAGGCGCTGGGCCAACGCGTGCCCTCACGCTTGAAGCTGCTGGCCCCCGGCGGTGACGTCCTCAAGAAGGAGACCTTCGAGGCCTGGGTGCGCGTGGGCGGTGGACACGCGCCGTGGGTCAACGTCTACGGCCCCACGGAGTGCACCATCACCTCCGCCACCTGCGACATCCCCGGCGAGGAGGGCCTGGGCACCGCGGCCACGTTCCCCATCGGCCGGCCCATGCCTCGGGTGTGCTTCTACCTGCTGGACGAACACCTGGAGCCCGTGCCGCCCGGCCTGCCGGGCCGCGTCTACATCGGCGGAGCGGCGCTGTCTCGCGGCTACCTGCGCGCGCCCCACCTCACCTCCGAGCGCTTCCTCCCGGACCCGTTCTCCCCCACGCCCGGCGCGCGCATGTACCACACGGGTGACCTGGCCCGGCTGCAACCCGATGGCCGGCTGCGCTTCCTGGGCCGCGCCGACCACCAGGTGAAGATTCGCGGCTTCCGCATCGAGCTGTCGGAAATCGAGACGTGCCTGCGGCGCCATCCCCTGGTGCAGGAGGCCGTCGTCATCGCGCGCGTGTCCGCCGCGGGGACCACCTCGCTGTGCGCCTACGTGCAGGCCCCGGGCATGCTCCAGTCCGGCGTGTTCCGCGAACACGTCGCGGCCCTGCTCCCTGGCTACATGGTGCCCGCGACCTTCGTGGTGATGGAGGCGCTGCCCGTCAACGCCAACGGCAAGGTGGACCGCAAGGCCCTGCCGGACCCGGACGCGGCGCAGGCGCCCGAGCCTCTGGCGGCGACGGGAGACGCCGTGCTGGAGACACCCTTCCGGACCTCGCTGGAGATGGTGCTCCAGCGCCTGTGGAAGCAGGTGCTGGGGCGCACCGACATCCAGGCCAGCGACGACTTCTTCGCCCTGGGAGGCGACTCCATCCTGGCCATGCGTGTGCTGGCCCTGCTGGAGGAGGAGCTGGGCGTGCCGCTCCCGCTGGCGACCCTCTTCCAGAGTCCCACGCTGGGCGAGTCGTCCGACGCCATCCTCGCGCTGCTGAGCGAAGGCCCCCAGCGCACCAGCGTGGTGCGGCTGGCCAGCCCCCAGGCGCCCGAGGACGCGCCGCCGCTGTTCCTCTTCCACGCGGGCGACGGCGAGGTGCACCACTACCGGGACCTGGTGCCCAGGCTGGAGCCCCACGTGCGCTGCTTCGGAATCCAGGCGCCGGAGGCGCTGACGTCGGGCCACGGCCACGCGACGCTGGAGGCCCGCGTGGAGGCGTATGCCCAGGACATCCGCGCCCTCCAACCCCACGGGCCCTACCGGCTGGCAGGCTTCTCCTTTGGCGGCTATCCCGCCCTCGGCGTCGCCGCGGTGCTGGAGGCCCAGGGTGAGACGGTGGAGTTCCTCGCGCTGATGGACACGGCCACGTCCGAGTCCATCCAGGCCGTCGCGCCGTCCGCCTTGACGAGCCCCACGCGGGTGCTGGCCAGCGAGTTCGGCGTGCTCGACGCGGTGATGGAGCAGGAGCTGGCGGCGCTGCCCCTGGAGCGGCAATGGGAGCACGTGGCCCGGCGCGCCCGGGAGAAGGGCACCGCGGCGCCCCACTTCCAGGGCGCCGACTTCGCTCGCGTCTGGCGCGTGCTGGGCGAGGTGCTGACGCCTCAAGCCCGCGCGTGGCGCACGCCGACCACCCGCGTCCGCCCGCGCCTGTTCACCAGCCGCGCCCTGCGCGAGCAGGTGGGGGACGTGCTGTTGGGGTGGACACGCCACTTCCCCCGGGAGCACCTGGACGTAGTGGAGCTGGAGGGTGAGCACGCCACCGTGCTGCACCCGCCCGAGGTCGACACGCTGGCCGCCCGGCTCCTGGCGGCACTGGGCAAGACGTGAGGAGGGCCGCTACCGGAAGCGGCTCTCCAGCCACGTCTTCGTGAAGATGTTGGGGCTGAGCGGCGCCAGCTCCACCTCGTCGTAGCGCACGGTGAGCTGCGTGCCCTCCGCCTCTTCCACCTCCAGCACCTCGCGCAGGAGGAACACGGGGCGGTTGTCCGCGGCCGGGTCCTTGATTTTCTGGTAGCCGCGGATGATGTCGGTGCGAAGGACGCGGCCCGAGGGCGCGTACCCCACGCGCTTGACGATGTTGTAGTCGGGGTCCACCCAGATGCGCAGCTGCGGGAAGGACGCCTCCATGCCCGGACGCACCTTCAGCAAGAGCTTGCGGAACTTCGTGCCGGCGGCGGCCTCCTCGCCCTCGTCCTGGACCTCGTAGGTCTCCAGCAGGTGCGAGCGGTCGAAGTCCTCCTCGCAGGAGATGGTGTTGACGATGTTGCCTCGCGATGTCGTGCGCTGCCAGTGGCCCACTGACGGGTCGTACTCCCACAGGTTGCGGCCGATGCGCAGGTAGCCGCCCCCCGCCATGTTGCGCGGCTTGGTGATGTAGATGAGCAAGTCCCGGGAGGCATCCCGGCGGAACACCAGCATCTCCAGGAGCGCCTCGGTGCCGTCCTTGCGCTTCTCGCGCAGGCGCACCGTGCTCTTGAAGTCGCTCTTGAGCGCCATGCGCGCATCCACCTGCCGGAGCACGTCTTCGGCGGACATCGCGGCGGGCTTCGCCTCCGGGGGTTTGGGGGCCTTCTCCTCGGCCGTGGCCGCGGACGCGGACAGCAGGGTGAGCAGGGCGGCGAGGCAGCGGGCGGACGTCGACATCACAGGGCCTCCATGGCGGACCGCGGGGTCAGCGAAGCGGCTCGCGCCGCCGGGACAATCGTGGCCAGCCCCGCCCCCAGGGTGACCAGCACCACCGAGAGCACCCCCAGCCCCAGGCTGGGAGACAGGGGCAACGTGCCACTGAAGAACAGGTTGGAAATCTCATCCGGCAGGCGCACCGAGCCCCCCAACACCAGACACAGGCCCGAGGCGAGCGCGGCCCCCACCCCCGAGCCCACCAGGCCCAGCAGCAGCCCCTCCATCATGAAGAGGGCCACCACCCCCCGGCGATGCATCCCCATGGCGCGCAGCGTGCCAATCTCCCGGGTGCGCTCGCGCACCGCGACGTTGAGCGCGACGAAGAGCCCCATCACCACCAGCACCAGCACCACCGCGCTCACCACCACCGCCAGCGCCGCCAGGCCCAGGGTGACGAAGGACAGGAAGGAGGACTCGTCCTCCCACGTGCTGACATCCAGCCGCTGTCCCCGCCAGCCCTCGCGCAAGAGGGGCATCTGCTTGTCCCCGTAGGACTCGTTCGAGGCGGGGAGCACATGGAAGCCCGCGCCGCGCAGCGCGGTGCGCAGCGAATCCCCCAGCGTGTCCACGTCCACCGGCGCGTCGCCGCACACCAGCTGCAACACGCCCGCGGAGCCAGGCCGGTAGCCGTCCAGCTCCCGCAGCGTCTCGTTGGAGACGAGCAGGCCCGCGGACTCTCCCAGCAGACCCGCCTTCTCGGTGATGGCCACCACCTCCACATCCAGCGCGTTGCGCCGGCCTCCCCCCACGGGCTGGGCGAAGAGCGTGACGATGTCTCCCAGCTTGACCTGGAGCCGCTCGGCCTGCGGCGTGGACAACGCGAGCGTGCGGGGGCGCGACAACGACTCCAGGCTGCCGGACGCCACGCGGAAGCGCCCCAGCGCCGCGTGCTCCGCGGTGGTGTCCATGCCCACCAGGAAGGAGCTCGTGCGGCGGCGGCCCGCGCCCGCCAGCGCGAAGCTGCGCCCGCGCTCCCGGATGTGACAGCCCTCCGGGACGCGAGGCTCCAGCACCGCGCGCACCTTCGCGGCGTCCCCCATCACCGGCGCGATGGAGTCCGGGTGGACCTTGAAGAAGCCGCCGACGTTGAGGTCGCCCGACAGGAAGGTGGTGACGGCCTCGCGCTGGGCCGCGGCCACACCCGCCGACAGGGCCGACACGGAGACGATGACGCCCCCCGCCGCGGCGGCGACGCCCAGCAGGAGCAGCGCCCGCTCACGGTGGGCGAAGAGGTTGCGCAGCGCGAGGTGCAGGAGGGAGAGCATGGTGTTCAGTCCTCCCTCTTCTGCATCGCCACCGCGGGCGTCACCGCGCTGCCGCGCCACGCGGGCACCAGCGAGGCGGCCACCACCACCGCCACCACGCCCAGCCACACCCCCAGGCCCTGCCCCACGGAGAAGCGGGGCATCAACACCGGCCCGCCCATGAAGAACTGGAGCGACTCGTTCGTGACGGAGATTCCGTTCGCCATCGTCCCGAGCAACAGCGCCACCGCGAGCGACAACCCCACGCCCGCTCCCATCCCGCCCAACAACACCCCTTCCGCGAGGAGCGAGGCGAACACCTCCCTGCGCTGCATCCCCACCGCACGCATCGTCCCGACCTCTCCCACGCGCTCCTGCGCGAGCAACAACAGCGTGCCGGCGCTGACGAGCACCACGAACAGACACAACATCGCGGACAGCGCGAACAGCACCACGTGTGTCATCCCCACCACCCCGCTGATGAAGCCGCCCGCGGCCTCCCAGTCCACCGTCTTCAGCGGCGCGGGGGCGCTCGCCGTGCGCTGGACGAGCGCATCCGCCACCGCCCGCGGGTCCGCGTCCGGCGCCACCATCACCGCGGCCTGGAGCACGCTGCCCTCGCGCAGCTCCGCCTCGGTGAACGACTCCGGCCAGGCGCGCGCCCGGGTGAACTCGAACACCTCCGTGGTGGGCTTGAGCGGCGACTCCACCTCCACCACGGTGGCGGGCTTGAGCACGTCCACCTCCGCCTCCGCCAGGAACTCCAGGCCCAGCGCCTGGGCGTCGCGCTTCGCCTCCTCCACCATCTCGGGTGACAGCCGGCCGGACAGGTAGCGGGCGCTGACCAGGTCCATCAAGCTGAGCGTGTTGACGCGGCTGGCGTCCCCTCCAAGCCCCCGGAAGCGGTACGTGCCCCACACCTTCAGCGGCACGCCGTTGACGAGCGAGTCCATCCCCTTGAGCACCACCGTGTCCCCGGGCTTCACGCGGTACAGCGGCAGCAGCGGCGCCAGCTCGCCGTAGAAGACCTTGTGGCGTTCGGCGAAGTTGGCGTCGTCCAACGTCAGGAACTCCCGCCACAACGCCTCCGCGTCACCCGGGTGCCCCAACCGCTGGGCCAGCACCGCGACGGCCGCGTCGGACCGCTCCATGTCCAGCCGCGCCAGCAGGTCCGGCAGCTCCGCCACGGCGCGCTCCACCAGCGTGCGCAGCCGCTCATCCTCCGCGAGCAGGCCTCCTCGGTCCAACTCCGCCTTCAGCTCGTCCAGCCGCGCGGCCACGGGCAGCTTGAAGCGCTGCTCGTAGAGGCCATGTCCCAACAACAGCCCCCGCTGCCCCGGCGGAGGCAGCGAGCCCGTCACCAGCTCGAAGCGGGGGAAGGCCCGGGCGAACTGCTCCAGGTCGCTGCCCAGGTACTCGATGTCGATGGACTCACCCTCGCCCACCTGCCGCGCGACGTGGTTCTCGAGGTACTCGAGCACCTCGAGCGGCTGCGCCTTGAACCGCTCCCAGAAGGCGGGGGTCATCGCCTCGTCCAGGGCGCGCCGGTCCACCTGCGCCTCGTCGGCGGAGAGGAAGGCCTCCGCCCCCTGGTCCGCGTCGCGCGCCACCTCACGCAGCGTGCGCTCCAAGTCCGTCGCCAGCCGCGCCAGCCGGGCGTCGCGCTCCGAGGAAGCGTCCTGCCGCGCCACGGCGCGCGCGGTGGACAACTTCTCGTCCAGGTAGTTGCCCCGGAACGTGACGGCCATGCCCACTTCCAGCGGCACCACGTCGCGCACGCCCGGTGTCTCGCGCACGCGGGCCTCGGTGGTCGGGTAGTGCGGCAGGGGCATCAGCACGGGTGCGCCCGCCGGGCCCGTCACCACGACGGGCGTCTCGGTGGACTGGGCGTTGTAGACGAGGAAGTGGCCCGCGCCGCTCTCGATGACGCTGCGCTGGGTGCCCTCCGCGATTCCCGCGACCAGCGCGAAGCCCAGCGTCAGGACCAGCGCGGTCCCCAGCGCGAGCAACGCGACGACCCAGCTGCGAGGCCGGGCCACGACACTCTGAAGCGCCAACGACAGCAACGTCACAGGAATCTCCTCGCGATACGGACCCAGCAACCGTGCCCCAACGGGGCGCGCGGGCATCCTCGACCGGACGTGGAGCCCGGGACGATAGTGAAGCCCTCCCTACCGTACAAGGAGCACGGCCCCATGGGTTGCGTCACGGCGGAAGGACGGGCCAAGCTTGCGGCCCCCCTCTCCCGAGGCAGCGCATGACGGTGTCCCTCCCCTCCGCGAGCCCCTCCTTCGCGCAGTCTCTCCACTTCTGGGCACGCAACGCCGCCAACGAGTCCGCGCTCCTGCGTGCCTCGCTCAGGCTGGGGCTCTTCGACGCACTTCCAGTGGAAGGCGGCGCGACGCCCCGTTCCCTGGAGACACTCGCCGACGCGACGCGCTGCTCGCCGCGAGGGCTGCGTGCGCTGCTCGAGCTGCTGGTGTGTCTGGGATACGCCTCGCTGGACGACACGCGACGCTTCGCGCTGGCGCAGCCGGCGGCGAAGTTCCTCCGGGAGCCGGCCTTCGTGGAGCGACTCCAGGCGGAGCTCCCGTGGTGGGAACCCATGGGCCTGCTCGACGAAGCGGTGAAGCGCGGGGAGCCGGTGGAGCTGGGGGGACGGCGCTGGGATGTGCTCGGACATTTCCAGGCGCTGTTCCTCGACGAGGGGCCTCCGGCGCAGACGAGCCCCGAGGCGGAGGACTTCTTCGACCGCTTCACGCGGAGCGGCGCGCGCACCCAGGTGCTCATCACCGCGGCGCGGCTGGGGCTGCTGGAGCTGTTGGCGTCGGCGTCACGCACGTTGACGGAGCTGGGCGCGGCCACCTACCTGAGCACGGCGGGACTGCGCGTGCTGCTGGAGGTCCTGGCGAGGCTTGGCCTCACCGGACAACAGGAGGGCGCGTGGGGGCTGACGGCCCAGGCGCGCGAGCTCTTGAACGACAAGGCCCTCTCGTACCTGGTGCGCTCGCTCAGCGTGTCCTCGCGCTACACGGAGGCACTGGGGCGGCTGGACGAGACGGTGCGCGAGGAGCGCTTCGTCCTGGACCTGAAGGACCCGGAGGTGAGCCGGCGCTTCTACGCGGACAACTCCCAACAGATTACCGCCGTCTTCGCCTCGCACTTCCAGCTCAGCCGCAAGGCCGCCGCCACGCTCGCCAAGGTGCGCCCCCTGGAGGGCGCGGCGGTGCTGGACATCGGCACGGGCTCCGGCGTCTGGGGCACGGCCTTCGCGCGCGCCACCCCGACGACCCACGTCACCTACTTCGACCAGGCCGCGGTGCTCGAGCAGGTGCGCGCCAACGTGGACCGGCTCCAGGTGTCCAATCGCGCGCGCTTCTGGCCCGGGGACTTGTTCACCCAGGACTTCGGCGCCGCCGCCTTCGACGTCATCATCCTCCCCCAGGTGCTCAATGTGCTGAGGCCCGAGAGCCTCCCGGACCTGTTCGCGCGAGTGGCCCGGGCGCTGAAGCCGCAGGGGGTGCTGCTCATCGCCGAATACGTGTTGAACGAACGGCGGGATGGCCCCCTGGAGCACCTCTACTTCGGCCTGCGGCGGTTCATGACCAACGAGGGGGACCTGCTGTCCGCCTCCGAGTACGCCCGGCTCCTGGAGGCTGTCGGGCTCACCACCTCCGTCTGCATCCCGCTGCCCACGCAGGAGATGATTCTCGCCGCGAGGCCCGGCGTGGCGTTGCCTTCCGCGCTCGCGGAGTGACACGCACCGCGTCAGCGGGACTCCCCTCTCCGCGGACAGGTCGGCGATTTCGCGCCCCTGACTTGCTCGCGACAGAGGACCCTGGCTACCGTTCTGGTTCCCTCGCGTTCGAGTCCGTCCCCCCGAAAGGTCCCGATGCGCGCAGTGCCGCAGGTGGACAGCCCGGTCCCCCATGACTTGCCCATGACGGGCGAGCCGGGGACGTCGTCCATCGCCGCGAGGCTGCGGAGCCAGTTCGCGCGGAAGGTGGCCTCGCTCGGCTACACCTCCCATTCGCTGCCGGCGGGCGTGGGACACCTGCTGCTCCATGTGGCCTTGAGCGTGGCAGTGGCCCTGGGAGTGGCGCGCCTGATGGTGGCATTCCCGCGAGCGGGCTGGGGGCTGTATCCCCTCGCCGCCTTCTTCATCGGCACGCGCTTCCGGGCGCTGGGCAACATGCTGCATGAGGCGTGTCACGGGATGTTCGTGCGCGGCAAGCGCCACAACCGCCTCTTCGGGCACGTGCTGGCCATCATCGACTTGACCGCGCTGGAGCCCTACACGCGCGAGCACTTCACACACCACCTGCACCTGGGGGACGCGGAGAAGGACCTGGACTTCGCGCCCCGGCGCCGCTTCGGCTTCGCGGAGGCCGGACGGCCCTTCGTGAGGACCCACCTGCTGGGGCCGCTGACGTTGAAGCACCTGCCCGCCTTCCTGCGGCCCGTGCTCTTCCACCGCACGGACCCGTGGGCGGTGACGCTGGCGCGCTGGGGCTTCCTCGCGGGGCTCGTGGCGCTGGCGCAGTGGGGCATCGGCTGGAAGGCCTTCGTCCTCTTCTACGCCCTGCCCTATCTGGTGCCCTACCAGGTCATCCGCTACTGGTCCGACGCGGTGGACCACGCGGGCATCATCGGCGCCCGCGATGAATTCCACCGCTCGCGCAACCACCTCCTGCCGTGGAGGTGGCTCAACCGGGTGGTGTTCCCCAGGCACGACGAGTACCACCTGACGCACCACCTGTTCCCCGCGGTGCCCACCGCGTTCCAGGGCCGGGTGCACCAACTGCTGCTGGAGGACCCGGTCTACGCCGCGCGCGAGCACTCCTTCTCCGCGCTGCTTCGGCAGGGCTAGGCCCGCTCCAGCACCTCCAGCGCCTCCGCGAAGTGCGCCGGGTCCGCGCCCAATCCCAGACGGAAGCCATGCCCCCGCGCCAGGGGATGGGCACCGTCCGGAGTCCCCGCCTCCATCGCGCTCAGGGGCAGCACGAAGACGCCCGCCTTCGCCAACGCCTCCATCCGCGAGGCGAACACCTCGGGCGCCATCGCGTCGCGCACGCCAAGGCAGGTGACGAGTCCGCCCTGGGGCGCCACCCCGTAGACGGTGCGCGAGCGCTCCAGGAACGCCGAAAGCGTGCGCCGGTTGCGCAGCCAGTCCTCCCTCGCCCGCCGCAGCGCGGGGCTGTTCAGGTCCTTGAGCACCTCGAAGGAGAGCCACTCCGTCACCGGGTTCACCGTGTGCGTCGTGTAGTTCTTCTCGTTCTGCATCCGCGCCAGCATCGCCGTGTCACCCACGCACCAGCCGATGCGGAGCCCCGGGCACCCCAGGCACTTGATGAACGAGCCCGTGACGAACGAGCGCGTGCCCGGCCGATACACCGTGGCGCCCAGCACCGCGTCCTCGGATGACAGGAAGCGGTAGTGCTCGTCACCCACCACCGTGGCCCCGGCCGCGTCCGCCCACTTCGCCACCGCGTCCAGCAGCCCCGCGTCCAACACGAGCCCGCTCGGGTTGTGGGGCGTGTTGAGGATGACGACGTCCGGGCGCTCACGCGCGAGGTGCGCCAACCACTCGTTGGCATCGACAGAGGGCCGCCCCTGTTCGTCCCAGCGCACGGGAAGCTTCACCACCTCCGCGCCCTGCTGCATGGGCAACTCGTAGAGGAGCTGGAACGCCGGCCACGCCAACGCCACCTTTCGCGGGCGGAGCTGGCGGAACAGCAGGAACAGCGCCTCGCTGGTGCCCGTGGTGATGAGGACGTTCTCTCGCGTGGCGCCCGGGTGCATCGCGGCCACCAAATCCCGCAGGTCCGCGCGCCCCCAGTTGGGACTGTCGCGAAGCAGCGTGGACAGGAACACGTCCGATGCCCGCTCGGGGCTCACCCCCGAGCCCGACAGGAGCTCTCCCACCGTGACGGGACGTCCCCCGGACTCACCCAGGTTGTAGCGCGCGGTGAAGCGCGAGCCCTCCAGGTAGTCCTCCATGAAGAATGAGCGCAGCAGTTCCATCTCGACTCCCGAAGTGAAGGCTCAGGCCGCGGCCGTGTCGTCCGGCCATGCAAACTCGCCCCGGTGGGCGACGACCACCTGTTGGATGGGCAGGTCGAAGCCCCGCGCCGACGTGAGCCCCACGGGCGTCAGCAGGGCGCGAAACTCCGGCAAGGAGAGCACGTCGCCCTCGTTGGACACGTACCGCCGCAGCGCGAAGTAGAGCGCGTCCAGCGGGCCGTCCCGGCGGTCCGTCAGCAGATAGCCCGAGATGAGCAGCAGCCCTCGGGGCCGCAACGCACGCGCGAGCTTCGCGAAGAAGCCCGGCAGGGACTCGGGCGGCAGCGCGGGGATGATTTGCGGCAGGAGGATGACGTCGTACTCGGCCTCGCCGTAGTCCACCGACAGGCAGTCCCCCTCCCACAGCCGCGAGCGGCCATCCAGCTTCAGCTTCGCCAGGTGCGGGCGCACCGCGTCCAGCACGTGGGGCGAGTCCAGATAGGTGACATGGGTCGTCGGGTCCGCCAGCCCGAAGGCCGCGCCCCACACCCCCGAGCCCGTGCCGACGTCCAGCACCCGCGCGCCCGCCAACGAGCGCAGCGAGCCGGCCAGCTCCGCCGCCTTGCGGCTCAACCGCAGGTGAGAGACGAAGATGCCGGAGATGCGCGAGGCGTTCTCCTGGTAGATGCGGCGCGCCGTCTCCGGCTGCCGCAAGTCCAACCGGAAGCGCCGCTCCCGCACCGCTTCGTCCAGGTGGCCCAAGGCTTCCCAGTACGCCATGGTGGCGGGCAACGCGCGCTCGAAATACGGCAGGCTCGTCGCGTCCAACATCTTCGCCGCCACGTCCGTGAAGGACCATCGGCCACCCGCCTCGCGGGCGACGCCCATGTGGCCGAGCACTCCGAGGAGCACGGCCACCCCCTCCGGATGCGCGCCCACCTCGGCTGCGAGCGCGTCGCACGTCGCCGTGGCTCCGACCAGCCGCGCCAGCACCCCCAGCTCCGCCGCGGTGATGAGCACCTGGGTGCGCGCGAAGTTGCGCGCGAAGCGGTCGAAGAAGTCCTCCGCCTCCACGCCATGCGCGGACGCGGGGGCCTGGAGGAACAAGGCGCGATACCAGCCCAGCACGTCCCGCCCCTCCACCGGAGACCCCGTCCGCACGGCCGCCGGCAGACCCGCCACCGCGGGCCACCAACCGAGGGCCTCCCTCAGCCGCGCGGTGTACGTCTCGTCCGCCATGAAGGCCGCCGTGGCCTCGGCGAGCCGATAGCCGCGGCCCTCGTCCCCAAGGACGAACCCCAGGGCCACCAGGGGCTCCACGACGGCGCGCACCCCTCGGGCATTCGCGCCGACGCGCCGCGCCAGCTCCTCCAAGGGCACGGACTCCGCTCCGGCCCCGAGTTGAGTGAACACCCCCAGCGCATACGCGGCCTGGAGCGCGGCGGACTCGTTGCTGGCATCGCGAGCCAGGAAGTTGAGCCGTTGGACGAAGGAAGACTCAGACATGGGCAAAGCCTCTCAGACCCACCGGAACCAGCGCAGCGCGACCAGCATGGGAAGGATTGTCCACACCACGAGCACCAGCATGGGCAGCCCCAGCGCCAGCACCGGCGTCCCCTCCAACATGATGGCGCGCAGCGAATCATTGAGCGCCGTCAGCGGCAGCGCGCGGATGAAGGGCTGCATCCACCCCGGGAAGTTCTCCGACGAGAAGAAGACGCCGGACAGGAACATCATCGGCATGGAGATGAGGTTGACCAGACCGCCCACGGACTCCTCGTTGCGCGCCCGGATGGACACGAGCAGCGCCAGGGACGCGAAGCACATGGACCCCAGAAGCCCCACGGCGAGGAAGGCCCCGTATCCGCCGAACATGGGCACGCCGAACAGCCACCGCGCGAAGAGGCAGAAGAAGACCACCTCCAGCACCGCGAAGGCGGTGCGCGCCAGCAGGAATGACAGGAAGAAGTACGTGCGGGACATCGGCGTCCCCGCCAGGCGCTTGAGCAGCTTTCCGCCCCGCATCGCCACCAGCGGGACGGACAGCGCCCACAAGCTGGAGGACATCAACGACATGCCCAGTAGCCCCGGGATGAGGAAGTCGACGTAGCGGTTGCCCGGCTCCGACACCGGTGTCGCCTTCACCGCCTCCAGCCGTGGACCGTCCGGCGCGGCGGCCAGGGCCTGGGTGACGAGGAGCCGGGCGGTGCGGCCCTCGGGCTGGCTCGGGTCCACCAGCGCCTCCGGGGGGGCGCCCCCGGGCATGAGCACCAGCGCGACGCGGCCTCGCGCGAGCAGACGCCGCGCCTCGCCGACATCCATCGCGCGCGCCTCCAGCTCCGGCACGTCCTTCAGCCGCACGAGCAGCTCGGAGGCCCCCGGCCCGTCCGCGACGGCGATGCGCACCGGCCCCAGCGCCTCGTTGCGGAAGGCCATCCCCAACACCAGGGTGGTGATGATGGGAAAGCCGAACGACCAGAAGAGCACCTCGGGCTGGCGCAGCAGCACCCGCAGGCGCATGAGCAACAACTGTCCCAACGAGCCCATCACGCCGCCTTCTCCTCGGAGCCCTCTCGCAGGGAGCGGCCCGTCAATCCGATGAACACGTCATCCAACGTGGGCCGGCGGGTGGACAGATGCCGCAGCGGGGTGCCGGCCTCCTCCACCGTGCGCAGCACCGCGGGCAGCGCCACGTGCAGCTCCTTCACCCGGAGGGTGACGCGGTCCGCGTGCCGCTGCGCCGCCACCACTGCGGGCAGCGGACGCAGGCGCTCCAGGTCCAACGCCGACTCCGCCTCCAGCTCGATGACCTGCTCGGCCCCCAGCGTGGCGACGATGTCCCGAGGTGTCCCGCGCGTCATCACCCGCCCATGGTCGATGATGACCAGCCTGTCGCACAGCACCTCGGCCTCGTCCATGTAGTGGGTGGTCAGCACCACCGTGCGCCCGCGCGCCTTGAGCGCCGCGACCACGTCCCACAGCGCCCGGCGAGACTGGGGGTCCAGCCCCGTGGTGGGCTCGTCGAGGAACAGCACGTCGGGGTCTCCGGCCAGCCCCAGCGCCAATGCCAGCCGCTGCCGCTGTCCTCCCGACAGCTTGCCCACCCGGGCCTGCCGCTTCTCACCCAGTTGGACCATGCCGATGAGCTCCTCGACGGGCAGCGAGCGCGCGTAGAACGACACGAACAGCCGCACGGTCTCCTCCACCGTGAGCTGCTCCACCAGCCGCGTCTCCTGGAGCGTCAGGCCAATGCGCTGCCGCAGTTGGGCGGCGTCCTTCTTCCAGTCCAGGCCCAGCAGCCGGACGTGCCCCGAGGTGGGCTCCTGGAGCCCCTCGAGGATTTCCACCGTGGTCGTCTTCCCGGCGCCGTTGGGGCCCAGCAGCCCCATGCACTCGCCGCGGCGAATCTCCAGGTCGATGCCGTCCACGGCGACGACGTCGTCGAAACGCTTGACCAGGCCCTTCACCTCGATGGCGAGCTCGTCTGAGGGTGTCATGGGGGGTGGCGACAGTATGGCCCAAGGTGGCCAGGGGCCCAATGCTTCCCCCCGGAAAGCAGCAGGCGGAGGCGTTGGGTGCTACGGTCCCGCGCCGTGGCCCTGAGCGACGGACTGGATGCACGGGTTGACCGGCTGGAGTTGCCGTTCAACGAGTTTGGCGTGGACCCTTACGGAATCTCCCGGAAGCACGTGAAGGACGCGCTGCGCGTCTTCGCGTTCATCTACCGGCATTACTTCCGGGTGCGATGCCACGGCATCCATCACATCCCCCAGAAGGGCCGGGGGATGCTGGTGGGCAACCACTCCGGCGGCGTGGCGGTGGACGGCGCCATGGTGCTGACCTCCACGATGCTGGAGATGGACCCGCCCCGCCTGGCGCAGGGCATGGTGGAGCGCTTCCTCCACAAGTTCCCGGTGTCCTCGCTCTGGGCCAGCCGGACGGGGCAGTTCACCGGATTGCCGGAGCACGCCCGGCGGCTCTTGGAGGACGACCGCCTGTTGATGATCTTCCCCGAGGGGGCCCGCGGGACGGCGAAGCTGTTCCCGGACCGGTACTCGCTGGTGGACTTCGGCACGGGCTTCGTGCGGCTGGCCTTGCAGACGCGCTCGCCCATCATCCCGTTCGGGTTCCTGGGGGGCGGCTCCGCCATTCCCACCGTGTTCAACGCGTACACGTTGGGCAGGCTGTTGGGGGTGCCCTATGTGCCGCTGACGCCCTATCTGTTCCCCTTCCCGTTGCCGGTGCAGTTGGAGATTCACTATGGCGAGCCGCTGGTCTTCCATGGAACGGGGGACGAAGAGGACCACGTCATCGAGGGGTATGTGGCGAAGGTGAAGGAGCGCATCGCGGGTCTCATCGAGCGAGGCCGCGCGGAGCGTCAACACCGCGGGTCGTCGAGGAAGCTTCTGCCATGAGGGTGCTCATCCCGGGTATCTCCGGAGGAATCGCGCGCAAGCTGGCGCTGCGGTTGAAGAAGGCGGGCCACGAGGTGGCGGGGGTGGACGTTCGTCCGTGGGAGACGGCGCGCGAGGAAGGCATCGAGGTGTTCCGGGGGGACGTGCGCAAGCGCGCGGCCGAGGACGTGTTCCGCCGCTGGCGTCCGGAGGCGGTGGTCCACATGGCCACGGTGACGGCGTTCACCGTGCCGGGGGCCGAGCGCGGGCGCATCAACCTGGACGGCACCAAGGCGGTGTTCGACCACTGCGCGACGCACGGCGTGAAGCAGGTGCTCTTCGTGGGGCGGCACACGTTCTACGGGGCGGCGCCGGACTCGCCGCTGTACCACTCCGAGGACGAGCCCCCGCGAGCGCTGGAGGCCATCCCCGAGCTGTCGGATCTGGTGGCCGCGGACCTCTACGCGGCGACGGCGCTATGGCGGATGCCGTCGGTGACCACGGCGGTGTTGCGGCTGCCGTACACGCTGGGGGAGCCCGGTACGGGGACGCTGGCGTCGTTCCTGAAGGGCAAGCGCGTGCCCATGGTGCTGGGCTACGACCCGCTGTTCCACGTGCTCCAGGAAGACGACGTGGTGACGGCGTTGCATCTGGCGTTGGAGAAGAAGATTCGCGGCATCTTCAACGTGGCGGGGCCTCCGCCGATTCCGCTGTCGGTCATCGTGCGGGAGACGGGGCGCACGGCGGTGCCGTTGCCGGCACGGCTGTTGTCCTTCATCTTGGGACGCGCGGGCTTCCCTCGGCTGTCGGTGGGAGCGCTGGACCACCTGCGCTATCCCATCGTCGTGGACAACCGCCGCTTCCTGGAGGCGACGGGGTTCGAGTACCAGCACAGCGCCGCGGACACCTTGCGCATCTACCGCGAGTCGGCGCCGGTGCCCGTCTCGGGTGGAGTGCTCTAGCTGCGGCAGTGGGCTCCCCGAGGAAGGCCGGGGAGCCATGGTAGCGTGGGGGTCTCCTCGAACATCGAGCTGGAGCCCATGCCCCTCAAGCCCCTGCCCATCGCCGCCAGGAACGTTCGCGTGTTGGAGCGCCCCTCTCTCGCGGAGCTTCGGGAGTGGCACTACCGCGAGCCCGTCATCGTCCGAGGGTTGTTGGAGTCCTCGAAGCTGGTGGGAGGGTTGGGTGCCAGCAGCTCGCTCGACGCGAAGCTGGCGGTGCTCGACAAGCAATTGGGAGAGCGCCCGCATTTCTTCTGCGTGTTGCCGCCCGCGTCACGAGGGCAGTACCGGCCCCGGCGCGTCTCGACGGAAGCGGAGGGGGCGGCGCCGGTGGAGCAGACGGAGGGGACGTTCGACGACTTCGCTCGGCGACTGAAGGCAACGCCACAGACGGGCGAGTACGTCTACATGCAGAACGGGATGATGGGGCAGGAGGTCCTCCGCGAGGAGTTGGGCTTCGACTTCCTGCGGTTCAGCGACCCGCGTGGAGTGGAGAGCAAGTTCTGGATTGGCTCGGATGGGCAGGTGGTGAACCTGCACTATGACGACTGCATCAACTACATCTGCATGTTCGAGGGGACCAAGCGCGTGACGATGTTCCCGCCGGAGCAGATGGCGAACATGTATCACGCGCCGTTCGACGTGCTGGCGGGAGGCGCTCCCACGACGCCGGTGGAGTTGCTGAACCTGGACCTGGAGCGCTTCCCTCGCTTCCGCGCGGCGATGGAGCACGCGTGTGTCGCCGTCATCGAGCCAGGAGAGGCGCTGCTCATCCCGCCCTTCTGGTGGCACCACGTGGAGTCCTTCGGGGTGATGCACGTGATGGTGAACAGCTTCATCACGACGATTTCATCCGCCGCGACGCTCGAGCTGTGGAAGGACTTGTCGGCGGGAGTGCGAGCGCTGGCGAAGGCCACGGACGCGGAGCGGCGCCGGGAGCGGGACCTCTTCCGTCGCCGGGTGTTGGGAGACGAGGAGGGAGGCGAGACGTCGGCGTTGGCGGAGCAGGCGCGCAAGACCTTCCGACAACTGCCGGGCTCGTGGAAGGACCAGGTGGTGCGGCTGTGGGATGCCTTCGCCTTCCAGGTGCATGGGGCTCCATTCGAGACCCTGGGCGGAATCGACGGGCTCGTGGAGCGGCAGGCGGGTCAGCTCACGCTGTACCCCAACGCCAACATGCTCGCGGAGATGCCCGACGTGCTGGAGTTGCCCCCGGGTGACCCGGACCCGAGATAGCGGACCCGATGTCGGCTTCGACCCCATCTCCGAGGGTTGTGCGACATTGAATGGAAGCCACCCCCTTCACTTGCCAGATTCGAGACATACGGCACAGGCTTCCCCCTACGTGACGCGTCCATTCCCTGGGCGCGCGGGGGGATGGCTTGCTGTCAGCAGCGGACACTGGACTCCTCGACGCGCTGGACCGGCACGCTCGCCGACGCGCGGAGGGCATCTCCACCCTCAGCGTCCTCGTCGGCCCACCGGCCAAGGCCCTTCGCATCTGGGATGAATGGCTTCACCGCAGTGGCCTGAAGGCCGCGTCCTCCGAGTCCGCCAACCTCTCCGGAACCGTCATCGCCTGGGCCTCGCTGCTCGCCCAGGAGCGCCATCTCCCGAGCGACGCGGAGGCCTTCGTCGTCCTCTCCCAACGCGCCTTCTCTCCGCGCGAGCTCCACTTCGAGGGCAAGACGCTCCACGAACGCCGCGTCCTCTTCGAGCGGCTCGAGCCACCTCACGGCAGGTCCGCCACCTGGGCCCTCTGCCGCCAACTCCTGGAGCTCCCTTCCGCCCCAGGCACGCTCCCCACCGAAGTCCTCGAGGGCATCACTCGCATGCCTGTGCAGGCCCTCCACGCGCTCCTCTCGCTCATCCCCAAAGGCCGAGCCCCCGCCCTCCAGCTCCACGTCACCCCTTCCGACCCACGCAGCCTCCTGGGGGCGACAGGCCTCTGCATCATGGCCCCCTCACTCCACATCGCTTGCCTGCTGCCGCCGGAGGTCTTCGCGGAGACGCATGGACTCAAGGAATCCCATGGACTCGCCATGCTGCATGAGGGCCTCATCGAGGTGCCCACTCTTTCCCTGGTGACCACCGGCGAGGCCCTCGCCTCCGAACAACCCGAGCCGCCCCTCCTCGACCGCTTCAAGCAGAGCGCCCAGGCCGTCCTCGCGGAACGGAAGAAGAACGAGGCCCGTGCGCGCAGCAAGGCCGAGCGCTTCCTCTACAACAAGGTCCTCCAGAGCCACCCCGCCACCCGGGGTCTCTTCACGCTCAACGCCACCGTCGACCTCGGCGACGGCAGCCGACCCTTGGAAGTCGACTTCCTCTGCCGCGAGCTCCGCATCGCCGTCGAAATCGACGGCTACCACCACTTCCTCGAACCCGAACGCTTCCGCCGGGACCGGCGCAAGGACCTCGCCCTCCAACGCGCGGGCTACTGGGTGGCCCGCTTCCTCGAGGAGGACGTCGTGCCCCGGTACGAAGAAATCCTGAAGACCCTCGAATCGCTCATGGCCGCCCGGCGGCAAGAAGCCACCACGCAGAGGACACCCCATGGACAGTCGTGACAACCGTTTGGCGGGACTCATCCTCACCTGGTTCGCACCCCGGCCCCAACGCCGAGGAACCCGCGCGGACCTGGAGAAGGCCCTGCGCTCCTTCGTGGAGCACCGACTCAGCCGCGCCGAGTGGAAGTCCCGCCTCGATACCGAGTTGGAGGACCTGCTGCGTGAAGGCCTCGTGAAACCCCAGGGCAAGGCCACCCTGGAGCTCACGCCCTCGGGTTCCTCCCGCGTCCTCCAGTTCCTCCGCGTGGAGCAGCTCCCCAAGGGCCTCAACTGGAAGAAGCTCAAGGCCACCTATCTCCTCGCCCACTGCCTCGACCTCCCGCTGACCAAGGCCGTGGCGCAGCGCCTCGCCGACGCGGATGGCATGCGCGCCGCGGTGCTCGCCCGTCAGTACCCCAACGTGGCGGAGGGCTCACCGTCCCTCTCCCAGCTTCGCGACCGGCTCCTCTGGAAGCAGCTCGGCGTGGACTCGCAGCGGCCCTTCACACTCCGCGCCGTTCAAGCGCACCTCCTCGGCGAGTTGCTCGAAGCCGAGGTGAAGGACCCGCGCAAGGCCGTCGAACAACTCGCGGCGCGTGCGGCAGGCGCCTCCCGCACGGACGCGGAGGCCGTGCGCCAAACGCTCCTGCGTGACTGGGCGCTCACCACCGCGCCCGCTCGTGACATCGCTCCCCCGCCCTCCCCTGCCGTGGACTTCGCCGAACACGTCCTCGCCGTGGCCCGAGCCCTGCCCACCGGCCGCTTCGGCCGCGACAAGGTGTTCATCTCCCACGTGTGGAAGGCCCTCCAACCCGAATGGAGCAACCGAGAGGCCTTCGACGCCGCGCTCCTGGAAGCCAACCGCACCCAGCAACTGTCCCTGACACGCGCGGACCTCGTCTCGGCCATGGACCCCACGGACGTGGCCGAGTCCGAGGTGCGCTCACTCGGCGCCAGCTTCCACTTCGTCGTCATCTGATTCGCCCCCTTCAGGAGCGCGCATGTCCAGCGACCCTCGACTCGAGGTCTTCCTCTCCGACAGCGGCGAGGTCTTCAGCGGCGTCCAACAGGGCCAGTACCTCTGGCAGCCGGACCCGTTCGACGTGGAGACCCTCAACGCCCCCGCCCGCCGCGCCTTCAAGCGCCTGTTGGACCGCGCCACGGCGTCACCGCCTCCGGACACGGGAAAAATCCTGCTCCTCCTGGGCGAGTCCGGCTGCGGCAAGACGCACCTGGTGCGCGCGTTCCGCAACCACGCCCACGGCCAGCAGCGAGGCTTCACCGGCTACATGCCCATGACGGTCGATGCGACGCACTACGACCGCTATCTCCTCTCCAACCTCATCGACTCACTGGACCACCCCTACGACGTGTCCCAGGGCGATGACAGCGGACTGATGCACCTGTCCAACCTCCTGATGTCCCAGTGCACCAGCCTCTTCGCGCCGCTCATCGAACACGAGCAGAAGATTCTGGAAGACGATGAACTGCACGGCACCGTCCGAGCCGTCGCGGACGAACTCCTCTCCGACCCGCGCTTCCACAACGTCGAGGTGGACCTGCTGCGCGCGCTCATCTACTTCCAGCGCAGGGACCCGCGCATCAACCGCCGCCTCTTCAACTGGCTGCGCTGCGAGGACGTCTCCCCCGAGGACCGGAAGGTCATCGGCGAGCTCGTCCCGCGCACGTCGGACGACAGCGCCGCGCGCATGGTGGAGCACTTGGGCCGCCTCATGGGCGCGCTGAACCACGCCCTGGTGCTCTGCGTGGACCAGGTCGAGGACATCAGCGACTTCGAGCATCGCCCGCAGATGGAGAGCTCTTTCCGCCGGGCGATGAACACGCTGGCCGCCATCGCGGGCAAGGTGCCTCGCGCCGTGGTGGTGGTCTGCTGCCTGTCCGACTACTGGGAGAAGATGCGGCCCCTGCTCACGCAGGCCATGGTCGACCGCATCGAGAACGACCCGGAGCCCGTGACGCTGGAGCGCACCGTCACCGCGAACACCGCGCGCGACATGGCGGCCCGCAGGCTGCGCTCCCTCTACGAACAGCGAGGCGCGGCCCACATCGCGGACGAGCCCACGTACCCCATTCCCATCAAGGGCTTCGAGGCCCTGGGAGGACAGCGCGCCCGCGACGTCCTCAATGAGTGCCGCCGCTACCGCGAGCGCGCCATCGACCAGCAGCGTCTCCCCGAGACCTTCCCCCTGCCCCAACCCACCCGGAGCCGAGGCGGTGGGACGATGACCGGCGACGGGCGGCTCAACCTCGAGCAGGCCTGGACCGACTTCCGTGCCGCCTACAAGGAGAAGCTCCCCGAGGACGCCTCTGACATCACCGCCCTGCTCGCCTGGGCCGTCGAAATCAGCAGCGAGGAACTCGGCGGCTCGCCGCGCTTCGTGGTGAAGCCCCGCAATGGAAATGACCTGGTGGACATTGGCGAACACCCTTCCGGCAACAAGTTCGTCCTCGCGCTCTGTGACCGGAGCCCGAGAGGCGGAGGTCTCGGCCACCAGATGACCGCTGCCCTCAAAGCCGCCGCAGGCAGCACGCCCATCCTCATCCGGACGTCTGAATTTCCTTCCTCGACGGGGACCATCGTCGCGGACCAGTTGGGCAAACTCATCCGGCAAGGCGGACGCAGGGTGGTCCTGGGTGACAGCGAACTGAGAGACCTGGTCGCCATGCGCGACTTCCGAGCGCAGCATGTCGGCCAGGCCGCCTTCGCCGAGTGGTCGCGCACAGCCCGCCCCATCACCCGGCTCAAGTCCATGGGGGACATCCTCGGACTGGAGCGGCTGGGGCTCCCGTCCACCGCGAGCCCCTCGAATCCAAAGCCCCCGCAGGACTCCACGCCTCCAAGGTCCGTGGAAACGCACGCCCGCGTCGCCCCAGCCGGGCCGGAGAAGAACCACGTGCCGCCCGTGCAGACACGGATGTTCAACGACTCCGTCACCACGCCGTTCGGCAAGGCACTGCCCGTCGAGCCTCGTCCCCCATCGGCGCCAACGCCGGTGCCCCTCCGAATCACCCGCACCGACAACCCGGTGCCGAGAGTGGGGCTCGCGAACAGCGACGCGGACATTGACTCACTCCACATCATGCCTGCGGGACGCCTTCTGCCGGAGCAGGAGCCACGTATCGCCGCGCCCTCCACCGTCCCTGGGCTCGCGCGAAAGAACCGCATCACTCCCGCGTCGGGGACGCCCATTCCCTCCGAGGTGCTCACGGGTGCACTGAAACTCGGGAGCTCGGAGGGACTGCTCGCGCAGACCATCACCCTGGAGCCAACCGACCTGACCCGTCACAGCGCCTTCCTCGGCGGCACGGGGAGCGGGAAGACGACGCTCGCGCTCAACATCCTGGAGCAGCTTCTGCTGCGAGGCATCCCCGTCATCCTCGTGGACAGGAAGGGAGACCTCGCCACCTACGCTCGCGCGGAGTCCTGGAACGAGCCCCTGGAAGACGCGGCCCTGCGCGAACGTCGGCGGCTGCTCCGCGAGCGTGTGGACGTGGCGCTCTACACACCGGGCCGCTCGGACGGCAGACCCCTGGCGATTCCCGTCGTGCCCCATGGACTCGAGTCCCTTCCCACCGAGGAGCGTGAGCAATCCGTCCAGCAGGCGGCGGATGCCATCGCCGGGATGCTCGACTACCGGACCAGCCCCAACGACAGGGCCGCGAAGGCCGTCCTCGCACAGGCCTTGCGGTTGTTGATGAACCAGTCCCTGGGCAAGGAAGTCACCTTGGAGCTGCTCCAGCAGTTCGTCACCGCCCAGGACCCGGCGCTCCTCGAAGCAACGGATGGCATCCCGACGAAGACCTTCTCCAAGCTCGCCCAGGACCTCAGCGTGCTACGCATCAACCTGCGCACGCTGCTGTCGGCAGGGGGAGAGCGGCTCGACCTGGATGAGCTGCTCGGGCGCGGCGCTCACGGTGTTCCCGGGCGCACGCGGCTGAGCATCATCAGCACCAAGTTCCTAGGGGACAACTCGCGCATCCTCTTCTGGGTGTCGCAGCTCCTCCTGGAGACCCTGCGGTGGGCCAGCCAACATCCCTCGTCGAAGCTCCAGGCCGTGCTCCTCTTCGACGAAGCGGACATGTACCTGCCCGCGACGAGCAAGCCCGCGACCAAGGAGCCCATGGAGAGCCTGCTCAGGCGGGCTCGCTCCGCGGGAGTGGGCGTGATGCTCGCCACTCAGAGCCCCGGGGACTTCGACTACAAGTGCCGCGAAAACGTGCAGGCCTGGTTCGTGGGGAAAATCACCCAGGAGAACGCGCTGAAGAGGGTCCGGCCGCTCTTCGTGGACGCCCGCGTCGACGCCGACGCCCGCCTCCCAGGCCAGAAGACAGGGCAGTTCCATGTGCTGAACGATGGCCGCGTCCAGCAGCTCAAGGCGGACCGCTCCGTCATCAAGACCACGCAGCTCTCCGAGGACCAGATACTCGAGCTCGCCCGGCTCAGCCGTAAGCAGCCAGGGCCGGACACGCCCTGAGGTGAACGGGCGGCGCGGGAGCCTCGAGTTCCTGCTAGGAAGCGCGTCGGAATGAGCACCCGGCCGCTTCCTCCTCCGTTGGACCGCGAGCGCTTCGCTGCGCTCGTGGCCCAGGGCTTCAACCAGGTCCCCGTGTATCGACGGCTGGAGCCTGGAGCCCTCCGGCCCGTGGACCTGCTGCGAGCCCTTCCTCCAGGACACCGGTTCCTGCTGGAGAGCACGCGTGTGAGCACGGAGGGGCGCTACTCGTTCGTCGGGGCCCAGCCCTTCCTGCGCTTCTCCGCCAAGGGCGAGCAGTGCTTCGTCGATGACGTGCTCCAGCCTGGAGCACCGCTGGAGACGCTCCGAACCCTGCTCAGGAAGTGGCGCGGTGTCAGCCAGCCGGGCTTGCCGCTGTTCCTCGGCGGCGCCGTGGGCTTCTTCTCCTACGAGGCCCTGCACTACTTCGAGTCACTCCCTCGCCATCCTCGCGATGACCTGAAGCTGCCGGACATCGCCCTGTCCTTCGTGGACAGCTTCCTGGTGGTGGACCACCTGGAGGGCCAACTGCTCGCCGTCGCCACGGGCGCGGATTGGGTGGATTGCCAGCAGCGGCTGGACGCACTCGAAGCCCAGGTGCGGAGGGCTGTCGCCACGCCTCCTCCCGCGCCACCAGCCCCGGGCACGCCCCTCGCGGAGGCGCGCTCCAACTTCACACAGCCGGAGTATCTGGACGCGGTGGAGCGAGTGCGCGAGTACATCCGCGCGGGAGACACGTATCAGGTCAATCTCTCGCAGCGGCTGGAGGTGGACTTCCCCGGCGAGCCCCTGGCGCTCTACGAGACGCTGTCCGCCACGAACCCCGTCCACTTCGCGAGCTACCTCGAAGGCGAGGGCTTCCAGGTCGTGAGCGCTTCGCCCGAGCGGCTCGTCCGCGTGGAGCAAGGACGCGCCATCACCCGCCCCATCGCGGGGACTCGGCGCCGAGGCACCGCCGAGGAGGACGCCCGGTTCGTCCAGGAGCTGCGCACCAGCGAGAAGGAGCGCGCCGAGCACGCGATGCTCGTCGACCTGGAGCGCAATGACCTGGGACGTGTCTGCGCCTACGGCACCGTCGCGGTGACGAAGCTGATGGAGATCGTCGAGTACGCCCACGTCCTGCACATCGAGTCGGAGGTGACCGGACAGCTCGCGCCGGGAGTCGAGCCACTCGATGTGGTGGGGGCGCTATTCCCCGGCGGGACGATTACGGGGGTGCCGAAGATTCGCACCATGCAGCTCATCGGCGAGCTGGAGCCGCAGACTCGGGGCCTCTACACGGGGTCCCTCGGCTACCTGTCCTTCACGGGGGACATGGACCTGAACATCGTCATCCGCACGCTGCTCGTGAAGGACGGCCGGGCCTACGCGCAAGTGGGCGGCGGCATCGTCCACGACTCACAGGCGCGCCAGGAGTACAAGGAGACGCTCAACAAGGCGCGCTCGCAACTGCTGGCGCTCTCCGCGAGCGGAGGGGCTCGATGATTCTCCTCATCGACAACTTCGATTCGTTCACCTTCAACCTCGTCCAGGCGCTCGGGACGCAGGGGGCGCGATTGAAGGTGGTGCGCAATGACGCCATCACCGTGGCGGACATCGAAGCGCTCAAGCCCGACCGCATCGTCATCTCCCCGGGCCCCGGGACACCAGATGACGCGGGCGTCTCGCTGGAGGTCATTCGCGCCTTCGGCGGACGCGTGCCGCTGCTCGGGGTGTGTCTGGGACACCAGTGCCTCGGGCAGGTCTTCGGCGCGAAGGTCGTGCGTGCTCCGGTGCCGGTCCACGGGAAGACGGCGGAGGTGCGCCACGAGGGACACGGAGTCTTTCGCGGGTTGCCCGACCCCTTCACCGCCGCGCGCTATCACTCGCTCGTGGTGGACCGCGAGAGCCTCCCCGGCTGCCTGGAGGTGACTGCCTGGCACGAGGGCCTCATCATGGGCATGCGTCACCGCGAGCTGCCGGCGCTCGAAGGCGTACAGTTCCATCCCGAGTCCTTCCTCACCACGCACGGGCCCAGACTCCTCGCCAACTTCCTCGCGGCTTGAAGGAGCCTCCATGTTCTCCACGGTGGCGGTGAATGGCGAAGTGAAGCGCTGGGAGGACCTGCGCTTGCACGACTTCTCCCAGGGCTTCTTTTTTGGCGCGGGGTTCTTCACCACGTTCCGCATCGACAACGGGTCGCCGCTGTTCCTCGCGCGGCATCTGGCGCGGCTCTCCGCGAGTGTCTCGGCCTTCCCCACCACGGTCCGCGCACCACCACCGGAGGTGATGCATGTGGAAGCCGTGCGGGACACCCTGCGCCGATGTCTGGACTCCGACGCGGCGCTGGGTGCCCGCTTCACCGGCGTGGGCAAGTTGGCCGTGAGCGACGGAAAGCTCCTGCTCACCCTGCGGCCTCCCGCACCTGACGCCGAGCGAAGCCAACGCGAGGGACGCACCGTGGACTCCGTGGAGTCAGGGGCGTACCGCCACGGGGAACCCACCCCCAATCACAAGGGCCTGTCCTACTTCCGTCAGTACTCGCTCATGGCCAACATGCCGCTGCTGGCCAACGAACGGGGCCACGCGTGTGAGCTCCCCACCGCGAACCTGTTCGTCCTCCTCGATGGCCAGCTCGTCACGCCGCCACTCGATGCGCCCTGCCTGCCAGGCATCATCCGTCGGGTGCTCCTCGATGCGGGGCAAGTCAACGGCGTGCCCGTGTTTGAGCAGGCCCTTCCGCTCTCGCGACTCACGGAGGCTCGGGCCTGTGTCATCACCAACTCCGCCGTGCTGGTGAGTGGCGTCACACGACTGTTGGGACAGGCCCTGCCGGACAGCCTGTCCCTCGCCGAGCGTTTGCGAACACATGTGCTCGAAATGGCGGCCCGCGAAGGTTGAGGGCCACCTCGAGCGTGTCCGCGAACAGGTCGAGCGGTGTCCCGCGTGCGCATACGCCACGGGCGCACCGCGCCGCTTGCCAGACGCCTTCGTGGGAGACAGGGGCGGCAGCGCCAACAGCCTGCGCGACGGGTGCCGCATGCACTTGGTGCGGGCTGTCATCCCTACCCGCTCGGACCGGCCGCGCCCTCGCTCCTTCCGCCACGCGGCTTGTCGCAAGCGCTGCCGCGTGGAGTGTCATGCCTTGAGGCCCGGATGCGCTGGTGCTCAATGGAGGTTTCCCCCAGACTCGGGGGATGGCAACCCAGCAAGAGATCGCGGCCTTCATCGCCGCCGAATTCCCGCAGACGCGAGTGCGGATTCTCGAGGTCGGGGACCGCACAGCCACCGTGGCGCATGAGGTCGGGGTCGCGGAGCTGCGGCCAGGCGGTACGGTGTCGGGCCCCGTGCTGATGGCCACCGCCGACCTGGCGCTCTATGTCGCGATTCTGGGAGCGATTGGCATCGTTCCCCTCACCGTGACGACGAGCCTGAGCTTCAACTTCATGCGCAAGCCCTCGGCGGACCGGCGCATCGTGGGTGTCTGCAAGTTGCTGAAGCTGGGACGGACGCTGGCGGTGGGTGAGGTGTCGCTCTACTCGGAGGGACTGCGGGAGCCCGTGGCCCACGCGGTGGGGACCTACGCGATTCCACCCGTGGACGCCGACTCCACGGGGCGCACCGCGCACTGTCGCGGGTAGTCCACCAGGGTTCGTTCGAAGCGCTCTCACTCCTCGCGAGGCCACTCACCCGGTAGCTTCGAGACCGCTTGCCGCCGCACCTCGAGGGCCTCCTGGCAGCGATGCTGGTGGAAGACCTCTCGCGCCGCGTGTGCCCAGGCATAGGGGCTCGTCGGATAAGCCTTCACGCGAGCCTGCGCCCAGGCAAGCTCCTGCCCGGGTGTGGGGCGCGTCTCGAGGACCTTGCCTGGCTGGAAGGATGGGGACACGGCCCGAGTAGCGACATGCCGGGAGTCCGACGAGCACGAGCCCCAGCACGACCGACAGGCGTTTCATCGCGCGACCGTGCTGTGAATCTCTGTCTGCCGACCTGCTCGGGAGCGGAGGCGGAGCAGGCGCACTGTCGCCCCCTCCATGCCTGTCAACACAACCCCGTGTCGGGGTACACCGCCGTGTGCATGCCCCCCGCCCCGGCCTGGTGATTCGCGGGGGGCGCGTTCGGACGAACCGTCGGCCGTGACGGGCTCGCTGGCTACTGCAGTTCGCAGCCGGGGATGCAGTAGTTCACGTTGATGAGCGTGCGCGTCGCGGCCAGATTCGACTGACAGCCGGCGTACTGTGTGGCGGGGTTGGCCTGGATGCGCGTGGCGCCACACTTCGCGACACAGGCGCGGATGTTCTCGAACCAATAGACGAGGTCATTGTTGGGGCAGTGGGGCGGGATGCCGACGCCCTGCTCCGTGCTCGCAATCGTCTCGCTCTCCGGAGCGACCCCCTCGGACTCAGCCCCACCACCGCAGGCCACCAGGGACAGGCTGCACATCGCGAAGAGAGAAACGACGAGAGGCTTGGCTTGCATGGCGACTCCTTCAAGACAGGGGGAAGGCCCATCATGTCCCATCCCTGACTCCCCGCGAAGTACGCCTCGCCCCCTCTCCTTCGGGAGCGTCTGTCCGAGAATCAACACGGCCTGTTTGCAATCGCATGACGGGTGTCACGCCAAGACGCCGACAGTCGGCGACGAAGTCCCTCGTGTCGTAGCCCTTGTCTGCCGAGGCCCACACTCCGGGCCTGACTCATCCCCCCATGAAGAAGCGCCGGGCGACGTCATGCTCGGCTAGACGGGTTCACCCTCCCTTCTTGCGTCCATGGACCTTCTCCTTTTGTTTCAGTTCCTCGACACCTGACAGATTGACCTTGCATCTACGGCCTCCGCCACACGCAGTGGATGTCCCTCAATCCAAGACAGTTCGCGGGAAGGCCGATACCGCAAATGACCTCGGCTTCGACCCGATGTTCCACTCGATGAATGGCTGGACAGGGAGGGACGTCAGCGCCCCGCGTCCCTCTTTCGCGCTGCGATATCCCGGCGGACGGCAGACGATGTGCGAGCTGATGAAGTCAGACACCTCCGCCCTGGCTTCGCGACAGGGCGGAGGCCCCCGAAGCCACTCCTCCTCGGCGGCGGCTCAAGGGACGTCCTGTGGCTCCACGCGGAAGCCCAGTCCCTCGGATATCTCCCCGTCACGCAGCGCTCTGAAGGTGCCCTCGGGCACATCCAACACCACGCGCCCCACCGCCGCGCGGTGCAGCGCCACCACCGGATGCCCCACCGCCGCCAGCATCCGCTTCACCTGATGGTGCCGCCCTTCCGTCAACGTCAGTTCCACCACCTCCGGCTCACGCAAGCGAGCCTCCGCCGGACGCGTGAGCCCATCCTCCAGCTCCACGCCCTCCCGGAGTCGCTGAAGCGCCGCCTCGTCCGGACGTCCCTCCACCCGCGCCACGTAGCGCTTCGTCAGATGCGTCTCCGGAGCGGTGCCGTGCCGGACGAACCGCTCATCATTCGTGAACAGCAACAACCCCGTGGTGTCCCGGTCCAACCGCCCCACCGCGTACCACTCGTAACCGGACAGTGACTCGGGCAGCACCGCGCGCAGCCGCTCGAACACCGTGCCCACGCCCTCCGGGTCCGAGCCATGCACCACCGGCCCCGCGGGCTTGTGGAACATCAACACCCACAGCCGTGTGTCCAGCGAACACTCCCGCCCATCCACTCGCACCACGCGCCCAGGCCCCACCGGCGCGAAGGGCTCCACCTCCACCTGTCCATCCACCTCCACCCGGCCGGCCCGGATGGCCGCCTCGGCCTGGGTTCTGGGCATCACCCCGGCCCGCCCCAAGGCACGCGCCAGCCAGTCCGCCCGGCCTCCCACGGGCGCGTCCGCCCCCCGCCGCCGCGCGGCCTCCAACCACCGGGGCGTCTTGCTCTTTCGCGCCATCCTCTCGTCTCCTTGCCTCTCCACCCCGACATCCCATGTTCACTTTGGAGAACCAATGAGAGCTTCTCCACGGAGCGGATGGCGGACAGGCGGCCACGCGAGCGTCACGATTTGACTCCACCCGCCGCCCTCTGCCATTGCGGCCTCGTGGCTGTCCCACCCGAAATCGCCGAATCGCTCCAGCGTCACCCGCCGCCCTCCGGCCCCTCCGTCGCCTTCGCGCTGCGCCTGGCCGAAGCCCTCCACCGCTACGGCACTCCCGCGCACCGCCTGGAGGACCTGATGAAGCGCGTGTCGGGACGGCTGGGACTGGAAGGGCGCTTCTTCTCCACGCCCACGTCCCTGTTCGCCTCCTTCGGCCCGCCCGAAGCGCTGCGCACCAGCCTCATCCGCGTGGAGCCCGGGGACATGGACCTGGAGCGGCTCACCCTGCTGGACGTGCTCGCCGACGATGTCATCCACGCCCGCCTGTCGCCCGCCGAGGGCGCGCTGCGCGTGGAGGCCATCCTCGCCCGGCCGCCGCGCTTCGGGCCGGTGCTTCAAGTCCTCTGCTGGGCCCTGGCCGGAGGAGCCGGCGCCCGTCTCTTCGGCGGCGGATTGAAGGAGATGGCGGTCGCCACGGTGAGCAGCCTGCTCATCGGCATCTTGAGCGAGGTGACGCAGCGGCAGCCCTCCTCCGCGCGGGTGCTGGAGCCCGTGGCCGCCATCCTCTCCTCGTCGCTCGCCGTCCTGGCCGCGAGCTTCCTGGGCACGATGTCGATTCAGGTCGCCACGCTGGCCGGCCTCATCGTCCTGTTGCCCGGCCTCACGCTGACGGTGGCCCTCAACGAGCTGGCCACGCGCCACCTCATCTCCGGCACCTCGCGCCTCACCGGCGCCGCGGTGGTCTTCCTGCAACTGGGTTTCGGCGTCGCGCTGGGCAGCCGGCTCGCGGAGGTGCTGCCGCCTCCGCCCGTCGTGCCCACGCCCCCGCCGCTCCCCACCTGGACCCAGGCGCTGTCCCTCGCCGTGGCGGGCATGGCCATCGGCGTGTTGTTCCGCGCGCGGCCTCGCGACTGGGGATGGATTGCCGCCGCGGGCACCTTCGCCTTCTTGGGCGCGCGGGTGAGCTCGGGCCTCCTGGGGCCTCAGCTCGGCGCCTTCGTGGGCGCGGTGCTCCTGGGCATCGGTGGCAACACGCTGGCGCGGCTGCGCAACAAGCCCTCCGTCACCATCGTCGTGCCGGGCCTGATGTTGCTCGTGCCCGGCAGCGTGGGCTTCCGCAGCCTGTCGTCGCTGCTGGAGCGCGACGTGGTGGCCGGCGTGGACACGGCCTTCAACATGCTGATGGTCGCCGTGGCGCTGGTGGCGGGACTCCTGTCCGCCAACGCCCTGGTCCCCCCGCGCAAGGTGCTCTGAGCAAACGGCTCAGGCCATGCGCGCGACGTAGATGGCCGCGAGCGACAACAGGAAGTACGGCACCAGTCCACCCGCGCCCGCGTAGTCCTTGGCCATGCGCTGACCGAAGAAGAGGCACACCAGCGAGACGGCGGACACGAGCGCGCCCCAGAAGGCCAGAGCCGGGCTGCCCGTGGTGACGAGCGAGACCAGGCCCGCGGCGCTGAGCGCCCCGGCGGTCAGCTCCATCAGCGTGATGACGCCGAGCATGAGCGGCACCACGCCCCGGAGGGGGCTCTTGGCGAAGTGGCCGGTGAGCCAGCCCAGGTTGCCCTTCCAGTCCACGACTTTGTCCACACCGGACTGGAGGAAGAGGATGGCGAGGAAGGCGGCGCACAGCGCCTGGAGCAGCCACGCGGTGAACTGGGTCGATTCAAGAGCCGGCATGGCGCGCCACTCTAGCCGCCTGGGAGCCGAGCCCAAGTCTTCTCCTTCGGGGCCCCGGGGGCCGGGCCGGGGGACTCCACCCCCCTTCCCTCCGACCGAACCGTCCCTAGCTTGGCCCTCATGGCATCCGAGCAGACCGCCCGGCGTGTGTTCACCGGTCTCATCCTGCTGTCCATCCTGCTCCTCGCCCTGGTCATCCAGCCCTTCGCCAAGGCCTTCTTCCTGGCGGCGGTGCTGGCGGGGGCGCTCTACGGCGTGCACAGCTGGCTCACCCGCAAGGTGCGCGGGCGGAAGAACATCTCGGCGGGCGTGGTGTGCACGGCCGTCATCCTCGCGCTGCTCGTGCCGGTGGGCGGCTTCACCGCCTTCATCGTCGCCGAGGTGTCTTCCGGCGCGCAGTTCGTCACCCGGACGGTGCAACAGGAGGGCGTGGAGGGGCTGGTGAACAAGCTGCCGGACCCGCTGCGCAAGGGCGTGGAGGGCCTGATGAAGCGGCTGCCCGTGGAAGAGGTCACCCTGGACGAGAAGCTCCAGCAGCAGGTCAGCAGCCAGAGCGCCACGGCGGCGCGCGCGGTGACGGGGGCCGTGGCGGCGACGGGCTCCATCGCCTTCCAGACGGTGATGATGCTCATCGCCCTCTTCTTCTTCCTCACGGACGGCAAGGAGCTGGTGGAGTGGCTGGAGAGCGTGTCCCCGCTGCGGCCCGGCGAGACGCTGGAAATCATGCGCGAGTTCCGCAGCGTGTCCGGCGCCGTGCTCTTCTCGTCGCTGGCCACCGCGGGAGTGCAGTCCCTGGCCGCGCTCATCGGGTTCCTCATCGCCCGGGTGCCCGCGCCGCTGTTCTTCGCGGGCATCACGTTCTTCCTCGCGCTCATCCCCGCCGTCGGAGCCGCCGTCGTGGTGCTGGTGGCCGCGGCGCTCATGTTCTTCAGCGGACACCCCTGGGCCGCGCTCTTCCTAGCCATCTGGGGCACGGTGGTGGTGGGGCTGGTGGACAACATCGTCAAGCCCCTGCTCGCCAAGCGCGGCATGCACCAGCACGGGGCCATCGTCTTCTTCTCGCTGCTCGGAGGTCTGGCGGCGTTCGGCACGGTGGGCCTGCTCTTGGGCCCGCTCATCGTCGCCTTCTTCCTGGCCCTGGTGCGCATCCACGAGCGCGACTACGGCCGCAACCACCCGGCCCCCGACAGCCCCTCCACGCCTGGCAGAGACAGGACGCCGGACAGCGGGCAGCTCGCCTCGACGAGCACGAGCCCCGCCACCTCGACCGCCCCCGAACGCCACTGAGGGCGCGGAGAGGCCCTCGCCCGGACCGAAGCGAGGGAGCCCAGGTCAGAACGACGTGCCGTTCGCGCGGCGGCCCGGGGACGACATCTGGCTGGACAGGGTGGTGTGCAGCGCGAAGGTGGCGCTCGAGCCCACGTCCGGGTTGCGGTTCGCGGAGACACCATCCGTGCCCGTCAGCGCCGACGACAGCGTCACCGACTCGATGATGGTGCCGGACGCGTTGCGCACCGACACGGTGTCACCGCTGTTCGTCAGGCTCAGCGTACCCGTCGAGCAGGCCACCGCGCCCGGCGTGCCCGCGGGAATCCCCGACGCCGCGCCGACCACCACCACCACGCCACCGGCCGGCACCGTGGTGCCCGCCGGGAACGTGTGCCGCATCGCCCCGGAGTCCCACACCGTCCAGCCGCCCACGTTGAGCGCCGTGGAGCCCGTGTTCACCAGCTCCACGAACTCGCCCGCGACGTCCGAGCCCAGCTCGTTCACCAGCACCTCGTTGATGATGAGGCCACCGGTGCCGCCGCCCGTCGAGGTGATGGAGAAGGCCGCGTCGCTGGTGTCCGTGACGGTGGCGGACGTCGTGTCCGTCACGCGCACCCAGGCCTGCGTGCTCTGGGTGGACGGCAGCGTCCAGGCCAGGCTGCCCGCCGAGGCCGGCGTGCTCGCCGACAGCACGGTCCATGAGGTGCCACCGTTCAGCGTGTAGTCCACCTTCACGCTCGCCACGTTCGACGACGTCCAGGTGATGGTGCGCGCGCTGCCCGCCGTCCAGCTCTCACCGCCGTTGGGCGACGTCACCTTCACGGTGGACACGGCGCCACCATCGGGGATGAGGAAGTCCTTGATGATGGCCATGTGCTGCATGTTGGTGGAGCCGCTGTCGCCCGCGAGCGCGGGGGACAAATCGGAGAGGGGCGAGTACACGCGCGTGTCCACCACCAGGCCGCCGGAGAACGTGTTGCCACCGATGACCACGCCCGTCTGGTACTGGCGCAGGTCCGAGTCCACCAGCACGTGGTCATAGGGCTTGCTGCGGCCCGCGTTGGTGTTCACGTTGCCGTTCTGGTCCGCCGGGTACGGGGCGGTGGTGGTCACCACCTGCGACAAGGTGGAGAAGCTCGCCTCCGTGCGCGTGTCCGTGTTGAGGTCACCACCGATGGCCAGGTAGTCGCCCGCGGGGACGTTGCTCTGGATGTACGCCACCAGGTTCGTCGACTCCGTGTTGCGCACGCTGGCGTTGGCCGTCAGCAGGTGCACGCTCACCACCCACAGGTCCTTGGGGCCCGGGATGTCGATGCGCGCCCACGCGAAGTCGCGGTTGCTCACCTGCGTGTCGGTCCACTCACCCGACGCGATGATGGGATAGCGGCTGATGATGCCGTTGGGAATCTGCGCGCCGCTCTCCCGGTAGTAGTAGAACTGCGGTCCGAACGCCGTGTCCACGAAGGTCCGGATATCCGCCGAGGAGTTCGAGCCGTAGTTGAACTCCTGAATCATCACCACGTCCGGGTCCGTGCCCTGGAAGATGCGGGTGCCGTGGCCCAGGCTGTAGTCCTGGCTATTGCCACTGGTGATGTTCGCCGCCATCAAACGCAGGCGAAGGTCGGCCAGCGAGGCCTGGCTCTCGCCCAGCGCGCTCTGCTCCGCCACCGGCTCCACGCCCTCGCCACACGCGGCGAGCCCCAGGAAGAACACCACCAGCCAGTGACGCCATGACGACAGCATCCGAGTGACTACAGTACAGTTGTTTCGCACGAAATCCGGTCCTGCTCTTGGACAAAGAGCGGTTGAGGGTCGGCAACGACTGCTGAACGAGTGGCCTGGGGATGCGGCGTCCGAGGCCACCCCTTCAATCTATCCGGCTCTCTGACAGGAACGGGGAGTGAAACAAGGCTGAAACATGACGCGCCGTCCTACAGCGACGCGGCGGTGGACAGAGCGACGAACAGGTAACGCAAGCCCTTCCCCGCTGTGACGAACACGACGAAGGGCAGCGGGCGGACTCCCACCACACCCCCGGCGATGACGAACGCATCCCCGACGATGGGCATCCACGACATCAGCAACGCGGGAGCCCCCCACGTGCGAAGCCGTGCCTCGACTCGCTCCATGCGGGGCCCTTCACTGGCGCGGCGGCGCGCGTACCACCGCCCCAGCGCGCCTCCCCCGCCCCGCGACACCCACTGCCCCAGCAGGTAGAGCGACAGCGCCCCCAGCACGTTGCCCACCGTCGCCACGCCCGTGGCCAGCATCGGCGGCGCGCCGCCATAGATGAGCGCCGCCAACAGCGCCTCCGAGGGCACCGGCACCACGGAGCCCGCGAGCATCGCGACGAGGAAGAGTCCCGGAAGACCCCAGGTGGAGAGGATGGCGGCGTCTGGCATGGTGGTGGGTAGGAGAGGCCCCGCCAGTGTGCCATGGGCCCTGGAGCTCGCGCAGCCAATCCCAGAAGGCCGCCTGCCCTCACCTGGGGTGAGCTTCCTCGCGCAGGACCTGCGCACCGCCCCTGTCACGCGCAGGACTTGCGTGTGCCCTGGGGCCTGGAGCCCTGCCCTCCGAGGGGACACGAGGCCCGGCGCGCCCCTTGCTTTGTGACGAGGCCATCACTTCACCGTGAAGGAATTCCGCGTCATGAGCAGCAACGACATCCCCGCCCCGGGCTTGAGCAACGACCTCCGCATCGTCCCCGTGGAGATCGCCCCGGAGACGTTCTGGGTGGGCAAGCGGGAGCCCGGCAACATCTTCTATGCCAACCCCTATCTGCGCCGCTTTCGAGGCACGGATGCGAAGACGCAGCGGGCCTCGGAGTTCAACCTCCTCATCGACCCGGGCTCCAGCAGCGACTTCTCCACCATCCACACCAAGGTGACGTCGCTGATTGGTGGCATGGAGCGGCTGTCCGCGCTCTTCATCAACCACCAGGACCCGGACGTCGGCTCGTCGGCGAGCATCATCTCCGCGCGCTATGCGCCCCGCGCGGGCCTGCTGTGCTCGGAGGACACCTGGCGGCTCATCGTCCACCAGAACCTGCCGCGCAACCGCTTCATCCCCACGGAGAAGTTCGCGCAGGGGCTGAGCGTGCCCACCGGACACAAGCTCCTGCCGGTGCCCTCGCCGTTCTGCCACTTCCGGGGCGCGGTGATGCTCTATGACCCGCAGACGCGGGTGCTCTTCACGGGCGACTTGTTCGGCGGCCTCACCGACGCCAACGCCCGCGGCCTGTGGGCGGAGGAGTCCGACTGGGCGGGCATCCGCGCGTTCCATCAAATCTACATGCCGGTCAACGCGGCCCTGGCGCGCGCGGTGGCCACCATCCGCAAGCTCACGCCCGCGGTGGAGATCATCGCCCCGCAGCACGGGCGCGTCATCCGAGGCCCCCTCGTCCAGCAGTTCCTCGAGCGGATGGAGCGGCTCCAGGTGGGGCTGGACATCATGGACGAGGCGCAGGACCGCACCCACCTCCAGGCGTGGAACTCGGTGGTGGACCGCGTGCTGGCGCTGGCGCGCGGCTACCTGGGCGACTCGGTGGACGTGAAGCTGGGCGCGAGCGAGGACCTGGCGGACACGTCGACGTTCGAGGGCAACCGCCTGGTGGTGAACCGCCTGGGCAAGTGGACCGTGGAGCACGTGGTGGATGTGCTGTGCAAGGGCGAGCCGCCTGAAATCGCGGGCCCCATCATGGTGGAGGCCACCAGCGCCGCCGCGGAATACAACCTGCCCACGCCGCACCTGGACATCGAAGGCGCGGGAGCGCCGTCGCACATCTCGCTGCTGGACCCCTGACGCGCACGGACACAGGGCCCGGTGACACCGAGGGAGGGAGCGGTGGGTTCGACGGAAGAAGACTCCGGGGTGACATACCTCGGAGTTCAATTGGAGCAGGCCGTGGCCGCGGCGAGGACACCTCCGCCCGTGCCCTCCACCGAGCTGCCTTGGGGCCCCGCACCCGTGACACCCCCGCCCCCGGTGTCGCTCGCGGAGACCTTGCGCCCCGTCACGCCCGTGTCGCCTCATGGGACGCTGCTGCAAGGAGTCCCCACGCCCGCGCCGCCCCCCGTCGCGGCGGCGCGAGGGCTGGTGCCGGGCCAGACGGTGGCGAGCCGCTACCGCGTGGAGCGGTGGCTGGGCGCGGGAGGAAGCTCGACGGTGTACGAGGCGGTGGACCTGGACCTGGGCCAGCGCGTGGCGCTCAAGGTGCTGGCGACGCCTCACGCGGATGCGTCGACCATCGCGCGCTTCCGCCAGGAGGTGGAGCACGCGCGGGCGCTGGAGCATGTGAACATCCTGCGGGTCTTCGACGTGGGGCTGGATGGAGACCGGCACTTCCTCACGGTGGAGCTGCTGGACGGGGTGGACCTGCGCCAGCGGATGTTGGAGCAGCGGCCCACGCTCGCCCAGACGCTGCGCTGGCTCACCCACGCGGCGGTCGCGCTGGAGCACGCGCATGGACGCGGGGTGCTGCACCGGGACGTGAAGCCCGCCAACCTCTTCATCACCCGCACGGGCGTGTTGAAGCTGATGGACTTCGGGCTGGCGAAGAGCCTCCACGTCATGGGCACCACGGCGCAGGGCACGGTGCTCGGCACGCCCGAGTACATGGCGCCCGAGCAGGTGATGGGCAACCCTCCGCTGGGCCCCGCCACGGACCTGTATGCGTTGGGCGTGGTGGCCTACGAGCTGTGCACCGGCCAGCTCCCCTTCCGCCACACCGACCCCGTGCCGCTGATGTTCCTGCACGTCCAGCAGGCCCCCGTGCCTCCGACGACGCTGTGCCCCAGCCTTCCCGTTCCCTTCGAGCAGGTCGTGCTGAAGCTCCTGGAGAAGCGCCCCGAGGACCGCTACGCCGGCGCGGGTGAGCTGCGCTCGGCGCTCTCGAAGCTGTGGCCCTGGGCGCTCAAGGAACAGGCGTGAGCGAGACGGAGGTGGGGCGGTCCTCCGCGCGAGGCCAGCGCGACATCTTGAGGAACACGCCCGGCCGGTGACACAGGTGGAGCACGCGCCCACCTCCTGGATGGAAGAAGTAGAGCGAGCGTGGCGTCTTGAAGCTCGCATCCAGGGAGGTGTCCTGCTCCGGCCACGCGCTACGCGTCGTCCACCACGAGGAGACCACGGGCCGCTCGCGCAGGTGGTGATGGACCTCCACCACCACGCTGGTGACGTCTTCGTTCCCCCACTCGAGGGAGAGCTCGCGTCCGGGGATGCGCTTCTCGTCCAACAGCGGCAAGGCACGCAGCCCCACATAGGCCGTCGCATCCACCTGGGCCCCGCGCAACGACTCCAGGAAGCCAATCTCCAACCGGCGGGTGCTGGGTGGGAACTGGAAGGTGAACGCCATGCGGCCCAGCTTCGTCGCCGTGCCGCTGACGTAGGTGCGTGGGTTCGACTCACGCAAGGAGACGGGCTCTCCGGCGCGGAACTGGTCCACGTCGTGAGGCGCCACCAGCGAGGCCCCCTTGTCGGGCAGCGCCACGCGCTTCCACCCTGGCGAAGAGTCCTCATGGGTCCAACACGGACCGGGCGCGGATTGGGACAACAGCGTCGCGGTCATCCAAGCGAAGAGGGTCCCCATGTCAGACGCTCCGGGACGTCGTGGAGGGGGTGCGGGACGTGAGCCATGCCCCGCCCAGCATCAACACACCCGCGGCCGCCAGCCCCACCACGCGCAGCGTCCCGTCGAGGTTGACGGTGTCGTATCCCAGCGCCTTGCCCACCGCGATGGCCACGAAGCAGAAGCCCGCGTCACGGACGACGAAGGCTCCTTTCTGGCGGCCCCAGAGGACCATGACGACACCCACCACCAGCCAGCCCAGCGTGAGCACGAGCCTGCGGGCCACGTGGTCCTCCGCGACGCCCAGCGTGAGGAAGTGGAAGTAGAAGGCCCACGACGCCGCGATGGTCGCAAGGGTGAGGCCGTACCAGACCAGCCGATGCCGCACATGGTCCGGCGGCAACACGTCATGGCGCGGCGCGCGCACCAGCGTCACGACGGACGCGGCGAACATCAACCCGAGCCCCACGAGCAACAGGGGGTGACGCATCGCCGCGTACCAGAGCCCTCCCAGGCCCGAGAGCGACAGCACGGCGACCGGTGCCGCGAGCCGCCAGGGCCCGGGGAGTTCGAAGAACGCCAGCACCAACGTGGCGGCCGCCGCGAGGATGAGGAGCACCTCCTTGTCCAAGCGCAAATCCCGCCAGAGGAAGATGCCGGCCAGGGCCAGCAGCGCGGCACCCAGTCCGCCCAGCACCTTCACGTCCCACTTCTCCATTGCCTCGGCCATTCGAAGTCCTCCCCGCAACGGTGTTGCGAATGGAGGAGCGCGATTGCAGGGAGGCTGCCAGCCCCTCTGCCGACGGCATCTCGCGGGGTTGCACGCGAGGTGTGGGCCCAGTGTGCAGGCCCTGGCACAGCATCGGGCGTGCACTGCACAGGTGGCTTCACACCGGGGAGGCTCAGGCCTCGCTGGGGACCTTGCCAGGCGCGGCGACCGCGAGGATGAGCGCCACCGTCCCCGCGAGGGCGGCCGCGATGGCGAACTGCATGGCGAAGTGTCCTCGGGCGAGCGCCAGCGCGGCCACCGTCAGCGAACCGCCCAGCAGCCGCGTCGCATAGAGGCTGCTGGTGATGATGCCCCGGTGGTGCCAGGGCACACGCGACTGCGGGCCGATGAGCGAGGTGCTGGCCGCGGGCCCCAGGCCCATTCCCAGCACCGCGAGCGAGACGAGCGCGGCCGCCGTGCCCCCGTCATACGCGGCGGTGAGCGCCAGCAGGCCCGCGCCCGTCGCGGCCACCGCGAAGCCCACGCCCGCGCTCAGCCGCATGCCTCCGCGAACCAGCAGCTTCACGCCGAAGGTGGAGCCCACCGACCACCCCAGCAGCATGGGCAGCAGCGTCAGTCCCGCGACGATGGGCGTCTTGCCCCCCTGCTCCGTCATCCACAGGGGCACCCACGCGGCCATGCTGTAGAGCAGCGCGCCACCGGCGATACCTCCGGCCACGCCGCTGAGCACCGTGCGGTCCTTCACCAGTTCGATGGGCAACAGGGGGGCTCGGGACTGGCGCTGCTGGAGCACGAGCCCCACCCCCACCACCCCAGCGCCGAGCACACACAGGGCGCGCAGCCAGGTGTCACCGGGCTCCAGCGAGAACAGGAGCAGCGCCGCCGACGAGCCCGCGAGCAGGGGGCCCCAACGGTCCAGCTTCACATCGGCGCGGCGCGGCGGGTCTCGGTAGGAGAAGTACAGCAGCAAGGCGGCGAAGACACCGACGGGCACGTTGACGAGGAACACCCAGCGCCACGAGGCATTCATCACGAGCCAGCCGCCGATGAGCGGCCCCACGGCGTTGCCCGCGCCCCAGGCGCCCGTGAAGAGCCCCTGGACGGCGGCGCGCTCGCGCAAGGTGTAGAGGTCCGCGCTGATGGTCAGCGTGGTGGGCTGGAGCGCGCCCGCGCCCAGGCCCTGCACCACGCGGAAGGCGATGAGCGACTCCACCGACTGCGACAGCCCGCACAGCGCGGAGCCGACCAGGAACAGCCCCATGCCGGCGAAGAACACGGGCTTGCGGCCGAGCCGGTCCGCCAGCTTCCCGGAGATGAGCACGCCCACGGTGGAGGCGAAGAGGAAGGCGGAGAAGACCCACGAGTAGAGGTGTTGCCCACCCAGCTCGCGGGTGATGGTGGGCATGGCGCTGGTGACGACCGTGCCCTCGAAGGCGCTGACCACCAGGGCCAGCAGCACCGCACCCGTGGCCATCCGCCTCGCCGCGCCGGGCTGAGCGGAGGACACCGGCTCCACCGATAGGCTGCGTCCATCCATCGCTCATGTGTAACTGGATGCTGCCCATGCGAAAACCGCAACTTCCGCATAGACTTCATGCGGATTCAGCATGACCCAGGAACAACTCCAGGCCTTCCTCCGCGTGGTCCACGAAGGCCGCCTGTCACAGGCGGCCCGTGGACTGGGCATGTCTCAGTCCGGGCTGTCCCGTCAGCTCCAGGCCCTGGAGTCGGAGCTGGGCACACGCCTGCTCGTCCGCACTCAAGGAGGCACGGTGCTGACGGACGCGGGGGAACGCTTCCTGCCCCATGCCCAGCGCGCGATGGACGCACTGGCGGCGGGGACGTCCGAGCTGGGGCGGCTGTCGAGCACACCGCGTGGACCGGTGTTGCTTGGCACGCTGCACACGGTGGGGGCGTACCTGATGCCGGACATCATCCCGGAGTTCGTGCGGGCGTATCCGGAGGTGCGTCCCCGGCTCAGCGAGGGCACGACGGCGTCGATGGAGGACGGCGTGGCGCGAGGCACGCTGGACCTGGCCATCCTGACGCTTCCCGTGCGCCATACGGACCTGGTGGTGCAGAAGTTGTGGGAAGAGGGCGTGGTGCTGGCCGTGCCGCGCGGACATCGGCTCACGAAGAGCCATCGCCCACTGTCACTGGCGGACGCGCTGGAGGAGACGTGGATTGTCATCCCGAGCATGTCGGGGACACGCGCGCTGGAGGCGGAGTGTGAAGCGCGCGGTGTGACACCCAAGGTGGTGCTGGAGACGGACAACGCGGAGGCCATGCGGCGCATGGTGGAGCGGGGCCTGGGCGTGGCACTGGTGCCGGAGTTGATGGCTCGGGCCCCTCAGTCGCGAGGGTTCGACGTGGTGCATCTGGGGAAGAGCGGGCTCAAGCGCCAGGTGGCGCTGGTGCATCGAGGCGAGGGCTACCTCACGGCGGCGGCGCGGCAACTCAAGGAGTCCATCGTGAAGAGCGTGCGAGCCATGCCGGCCCCCTGGGGAACAGGCGGGCGCGGTGGAACACCTTCCGGGCCCACCAAGGGACGCGCCTCCGCGTCCGCCGAGAGCAAGAAGCCGTGACTCCTCGCTCCACCCTCGGAGCGAGCCAGCACACCCGCCGCGAACACCCCGGGGCGGCGAGGTGAAGAAGCCGTCACATGTCGCTGAAGCCCGGGTGAGCGGGCGAGCACTGTCTCGCGCCCCTGAGACAGTGGGTGAGCTACCCTGCTGCGCGCGAAGGACTGACTGCACGGGCAGAGGGGCGTTTCATGTCGCTGAAGGTGATGACGTTCAATGTGTTGCAGGGCGGCGAGGAGCGCTTCGACGACATCATCGCCTTCCTGGCGCGCTCGCCACCGGATGTACTCGTGTTGCAGGAGTGCCTCGGCTGGGACGATGGCGGACGACTGCGCCGGGTCGCCGAGGCGCTCGATGTGCCCCAGGATGAATCGCACCTGGTCCTGGGACAATCGCGCTCGCGGCCCAGTGGTCGCTGCTATCACGTCGCCGTGGTGAGCCGTCCGCCGATTCGCTCGCTGCGCGTCCACAACGACCGCCACTTCGTGGGCCACTGCATCGTCGAGTGTGAGCTGGAGGCAGGCGGGCCTGTCACCCTGTTCGGCACCCACTTCGACGCGCATCACGAGAAGCTCCGCTATGTGGAGGCGCGCTATCTGCGCTCACTCCTGGACCCGTCGAAGTTCCGTGAAGGCCAGTACCTGTTGGCCGGAGACCTCAACTCGCTCTCGAGGCGGGATGCCTATCCGGTGGACCTGGCGGACCGGCTGCGCCGGGCGGGGACGGACAAGTTCGACCACCCGCCTCGCTTCGACGTCATCGACGATGTGGAGGACTACGGCTGGGTGGACACGCTGCGGATGCGCGCGGCGCCTTCCCGGTGGGTGACGGCCCAACGCAACCGGGGCGGCGTCACCATCGACTACCGCACGGACTATGTCTTCGCCTCGCCGCGCATGGCCGAGCGGCTCATCTCCTCGGACGTTATCGACGTGGGCCACATGTCGGACCACAATCCCGTGGTGGCGACGTTCCGCTGACCCACGTTGGCGGCGGCAAGGAGAAGTTCGGTGGCAGGGATGGACAGTTATGCGGAATACGCGATGGAGCTGCTCGAGAAGGTCGGCCCCATCCAGGGCCGGCGGATGTTCGGCGGCTGGGGCTTCTACTTCGAGGGGAGGATGTTCGCCCTCATCTCGCAGGGGCAGCTCTTCCTGAAGGTCGACGACATCACGCGGCCCGAGTTCGAGGCCGCTGGCTGCAAGCCGTTCGTCTACGAGGGCAAGGGACGGCACGTCCAGATGGCCTACTGGACCCCGCCCTCCGACGCGAGCGACGACGCCTACGAAATGCTCCCGTGGGCCCGCCGCGCCGTCGATGCGTCGCGCAGGGCCGCGCTGAAGAAGGCCACCCCCAAGCAGCCTCGCGAGAAGAAGGTGCCCGTCGCGAAGCAGGCTCCCGCCAAGAAGAAGGCGACTGTCGCGAAGCAGGCTCCCGCCAAGAAGAAGGCGCCGGCCGAGAAGTCAGCCCCCGCCAGGAAGAAGGCTCCGGTCGCGAAGCAGGCTCCCGCCAAGAAGAAGACCGCGCGCCTCAAGCGGTCTTGATGGACGCGACGGACTCCAGGCCCAGCTCGGCCACGGACACCTCGCGCATCCGGAACTTCTGCACCTTGCCTGTCACTGTCATCGGGAACGCATCCACGAGCTTCCAGTAGCGCGGAATCTTGAACGTGGCGATGCGGCCCGAGCAGTGCCGGGTCAGCTCCTCGGGCGTGAGCGTCACGCCCGGCTTCGGCTTCACCCAGGCCATCACCTCCTCGCCATACTTCGCGCTCGGCACGCCGATGACCTGTGCCTCGCTGACCCCGGGGTGCGTGTGGAGGAACTCCTCCACCTCGCGCGGCGAGATGTTCTCCCCACCCCGGATGATGAGGTCCTTGATGCGGCCGACAATCCGCACGTAGCCCTCCGCATCCATCGTCGCCAGGTCGCCGGTGTGCATCCACCCCGCAGCATCCACCGCCTTGGCCGTGGCCTCCGCGTTCGCCCAGTACCCCAGCATCACGCTGTACCCTCGCGTACACAGCTCCCCCGCCGCGCCTCGCGGCAGCACGGCCCCCGTCTCCGGGTTGATGACCTTCACCTCCAGATGGGGATGCACCCGCCCCACCGTGGACACGCGCTTGTCCAGCGGGTCATCCAATGAGCTCTGCGTGGACACCGGAGACGTCTCCGTCATCCCGTAGCAGATGGTCACCTCGCGCATGTTCATCCGCGACTGCACCTGCTTCATCACCTCCACCGGACACGGAGAGCCCGCCATCACCCCGGTGCGCAGCGACGACAGGTCGAACTCCCCGAAGCGAGGGTGCTCCAGCTCCGCGATGAACATGGTGGGCACGCCGTACAGCGACGTGCAGCGCTCCGCCTGCACCGCCTGGAGCACCGCCAGCGCCTCGAAGGCCTCGCCCGGAATCACCAGCGTGGAGCCGTGCGAGGTACACGCCAGGTTCCCAATCACCATCCCGAAGCAATGGTAGAAGGGCACCGGAACACAGACGCGGTCCTCGGGGCCGTACCTCAGCGCCTCGCCGATGAAGTACCCGTTGTTCAGCACGTTGTGGTGCGACAACGTCGCGCCCTTCGGTGAGCCCGTCGTCCCGGACGTGTATTGGATGTTGATGGGGTCGTCGAACTGGAGCGACGACTCCCGGTCCTCCAGCGTGTGCTCGCTCACATGCCTGGCATTGGAGAGCAGCAGCTGCCAGTCCTCATCCAACACCAGCGCCACCCGCAGCGCGGGGCAGCGAGGTCTGACCTCCTCCAACATGGCCCGGTAGTCTGTCTGCCTGAAGCCTCGCGCCAACAGCAGCACGCTGGTGCCGGACTGGTTGAGCGAATACTCCAGCTCCGCGGTGCGGTAGGCCGGATTGAGATTGACCAGAATCGCGCCAATCCGCGCGGCCGCGTACTGCGTCACCACCCACTCGAAGCGGTTGGGGGACCAGATGCCCACCCGGTCCCCCTTCTCCACGCCCATGGCCAACAACCCCTTGGCCACCTGGGTCGTCATGTCCCAGAACTCCCGGTACGTCGCCCGGAACCCCTGGGACACCACCACCAATGCCTCTCGCTCACCGTGGCGCTCCACCGTCCGCCGCAGGTTCTGCCCCAGGGTCTCCCCCAACAAGGCCGTGGCACTGGTGCCATGGACATACGAAGGCGTCTGGCTCATGGCGTCCATCGTCCCGCCGCCCCAGGACGCACGGCAAGAAGCCTCCCAGCGAGCCCCCCAAGGTGCACTCACGCCCCACCCTCCAGGGCAAGCCGGATTCCAGCCCCTCCTGTCCACTTGTCCCACACTGGCCGGACCTCCAGGCCACAAGTGGGGGATTCGGTGGTGCGGTCACACCACGCACCGCATTAAATGGAGGGGCTCATGGATGACTCCAACGCCAGGCTGGTCGAGGCGCTCTTGCAAGCCCGCCAGCGCCACTGCTTCCCCCCGGACGTGCGCCGGGCGGCCCCCGAGTTCGTAGGACAGGTGCTCGGGCTGCTGTTCCCCCACTTCGCCGAGCGCCTGGAGTGTACCGCCGCCGCCGTCCGCCGGGACGTCACCACGGTGGAGGCCAGCCTTCACCGGCTGCGCGAATCACTCCTCCCGCTCTACCCGGGCATCGACGCCAACATCCCCGCCCGGTTCATGGAGCGGCTGCCGGACATCTACGAGTGGCTCCGCCAGGACTCCCAGGCCATCTACGACGCCGACCCCGCCGCCCGCTCCGTGGACGAGGTCATCCTCACGTACCCGGGCTTCCTGGCCATCGCCATCTTCCGCGTGGCCCATGCGCTCCATGAACTGGAGTTCCCGCTGCTGCCGCGCCTGCTCTCCGAACACGCCCACCAGCGCACCGGGGTGGACATCCATCCGGGCGCCACCATCGGCCGCCGGTTCGTGATTGACCACGGCACGGGTGTCGTCGTGGGTGAGACGACGCTGATTGGCGACAACGTGAAGCTCTACCAGGGCGTCACCCTGGGAGCCCTCATGGTGGAGAAGGGCCTGGCCGACAAGAAGCGCCATCCCACCATCGAGGACGACGTGGTGGTGTACGCCAACGCCACCATCCTGGGTGGCGCGACGGTGGTGGGGCGCGGCAGCATCGTCGCCGGCAACGCATGGCTCACCCAGAGCATCGCCCCCAACTCCGTGGTCACCCGCCGCAGTGAGATTCGCCCCCGGGGGGCCGACGGCGCCCTGGACTCCATCGAGTTCCATATCTGAGCTCCCGCTACACCCCTACCCGCGCAGCCCCCTGACGAGGCCCGACATGAAGGCGAACAACATCCTGGAGACCATCGGCAACACGCCGCACGTGCGTATCAACCGGCTGTTCCCGCCTCGCGTCACGGTCCACATGAAGCTGGAGCGCGCCAACCCCGGCGGAAGCATCAAGGACCGCATCGCCCTGTCCATGATTGAGGACGCGGAGAAGCGTGGCCTGCTCAAGAAGAACAGCATCATCATCGAGCCCACCAGCGGCAACACCGGCATCGGTCTGGCCATGGTCGCCGCGGTGAAGGGCTACAAGCTGGTGCTCGTCATGCCGGAGTCGATGAGCATCGAGCGCCGCCGGTTGATGGCCGCCTATGGCGCGACGTTCGAACTCACCCCGCGCGCCTTGGGCATGAAGGGCGCCATCGCCCGCGCCACGGAGCTCGTCGGCCAGGTGCCGGACGCGTGGATGCCGCAGCAGTTCGACAACGAGGCCAACATCGAGGTGCACAAGCGCACCACCGCGCAGGAGATCCTCAGGGACTTCCCGGACGGGCTCGACTACTTGATTACGGGCGTGGGCACCGGTGGCCACATCACCGGCTGCGCCGAGGTGCTCAAGCAGCACTGGCCCAAGCTCAAGGTGTTCGCGGTGGAGCCCACCAAGTCGCCCGTCATCAGCGGCGGCCAGCCCGGTCCCCACCCCATCCAGGGCATCGGCGCGGGCTTCATCCCCAAGAACCTGCACACCGACATCCTGGACGGCACGGTGCAGGTGGCCGAGGAGGACGCCTTCGAGTTCACCCGCCGCTCCGCGCGCGAGGAAGGCATCTTCGTGGGCATCTCCTCGGGCGCGGCGCTGTCCGCGGTGAACCAGAAGCTGGGCGAGATGACGGACGGTAGCCGCGTGTTGTGCTTCTGCTACGACACGGGCGAGCGCTACCTCTCCATCGACTCGCTCTTCCCGGCCCAGGGTTGACCCGCGTCAGGGGCGGTAGGCGCGCACCAGCTCCACCACCCGGTCCATCTCCGACGGCAGGTTGTAGAAGTGGGGCGACAGGCGGATGCGCCCGCGGCGCACGGAGTGGGCGACGTGGTGCTCGGCCAGGTAGACGCCGAGCTCCCGCGCCTGGACGCCCGGCGGCAGGAAGGTGAGGATGCCCGCGCGATGCTCCGGCGCGGGCCCCACCTCGCAGCCCAGCTCGAGCAGGCCCTTCTCCAGACGGGCGAGCAGCTCGCGGATGCGCGCCTCGATGTTCTCCACGCCCACCTCCTGCAACAGCTCCAGCGCGGCGCCCATCGCGTAGAGGCCGGGGTACGCGGCGCTGCCTTCCTCGAACTTGCCCGCGTCGGAGCGCAGCTCGAAGTGGGTACGACTGAAGTTCCACGCGTCCGTGGTGCTGCGCCAGCCCACCAGCACCGGGCGCAGGCGGGGCAACACCTCCTGGGCCACGTACAACACGCCGATGCCGGAGATGCCCAGCATCCACTTGTGGCTGTCCGCGCTGAGGAAGTGGATGCGGCACTTCTTCACGTCCACCGGGACGCACCCCACGCTCTGGATGCCGTCCACGCAGAAGAGCACACCGGCGCGCTCACACAGCGCGCCCACGGCCTCCAGGTCCGTGCGGAAACCGGTGGCGAACTGCACGGAGGACACCGCGACCAGGCGCGTGCGCGACGTGAGCGCCTGGGCGACGGCCTCCGGGGTGACGCCGCCGGAGGGTGTCTGGATTTCGCGCACCACGACGCCCCGGTCCTTCAGGTGCAGCCAGGGATAGACATTGGAGGGGTACTCCAGCGAGGAGGCCACGGCCACTTCGTCGCCGGGCCGCCAATCCAAGCCTTCGGCCACCAGGCCCAGGCCATGGCTGGTGTTGCGCACGAAGGCAATCTCGCCGGGCTCGGCGTGGAGGAGGCGGGCCGCCAGGGCGCGGATCCGCTCGCAGTGGGCCTCCCAACCGCGCTCGTGGCGGATGCCGTGGTAGACGAGGTCGTCCATCCATCCTCGCACCGCCTCGGCGGCGCGCAGGCTGGTGGGGGCCACCCCCGCGTGGTTGAGATAGAGCTGCTCCTGCAGCACGGGAAAGAGGGCGCGGTAGGACTCGAGGGGACGCGTCATGGCGCCCGAGTCTAGCCAGCCCGCGGCGCGACGGGCGCGCGACCTGGGCCCGGCGCGTTCAACCCTCGTCACGTGCCCTCTCCCCGGGCGGTGGGAGGATGGGATATGCATCCAGCCCTCATCCACCGACGAGGGCAGCACATGCGACGCGACGTCCGCAGTCCCATGAAGAGCACGTTGCTGCTGTGCACCCTGCTGACGGGGTGCGCAGGAACCGTCCAGGCCCCCTATCCGGCCATTCACGCGGACAGCTCCTCCGCCGCGCTTGAGCGGGGGGCCGCCATCTTCCATGCGAGCTGCGAGGCCTGTCATCGCGGCGGGGACATGGAGACCGCCTCGGGGGCGCCGCTCCATGAGCTGCCGTCGTACATGGGGAGCTTTCACTCCTCCAACCTGACCTCGCATCCCACGGCGGGCATCGGCTCCGCGACGGACGGGGAGCTGGCGCGCGCCATCCGCTACGCGGTGAGCCGGGATGGGCGGCTGATGGTGATGCCCAGCTATGGGATGGGGGACAAGGACGTGGCGGCGGTGCTGGGCTTCATGCGGTCGAACCATCCGCTCTTCTCGCCAGACCCGAAGCTCGCGCCCCGCTCCGAGTTCAGCTTCATCGGTGGCCTGGGCTTCCGCTTCATCACGGGGAACGAGCCAGTGCAGCGCCCGCCGCTCGGCATCCCCGTGCCGTCGAAGGGTCCGACGCTGGAGTACGGCCGGTACATGGCGCACGACGTCTACGATTGCGCGTCATGCCACACGCCGGGCTTCAGTCCAGACAAGACGTCGGACGACAAGGTCTTCTCCGGTGGCATGGCCTTCAAGGACGCGGAGGGACACGAGGTCCTCTCCAGCAACATCACCTTCCACGCGACAGGACTCGCGCACTGGACGCTGGAGGACTTCACCCGCGCGGTGCGCGACGGCATCGCTCCGGATGGCTCCATGGTGCGGATGCCCATGCCTCGCTTCCGCGGCATGGACAACGACGAGGCACGGGCGCTGTATGACTATCTGCGCTCGATGCCACCACGGAAGAACGAGGTGGAGGGCGCGAGGCCCCGGCTCACGGCCACGTCGCAGCGGCCCGCATGGGTGGCGGCGGCCCCTGGCGGAGAAGCCACCCGTTCGACGGAGAGCGTCGTGGTTGCCTCGGGGACGCCCGCGTCGTCGACATCCACCGTCGTGATTCCCGCCTCGGGCACGCTCCCACGGGCGACGGGCGCGGCATCGCCGGGCACGACCGCACCATCGAACGTGTCCGCCTCGCCGCGCGCGACCGCATCACCGGGCGTTCCCGATGCCCTTGCCGCCACACGACCCGCTGCCTCCTCCAGCGACGCGGACTCCGTCCCCCACGCGTCGCCCTCTTCGGCTTCCCCCCAGGCCCTTCCCGCGCCAGCCTCCGTGGATGCCGCGAAGCTCTTCACCCAGTTCGGGTGTGTGGGATGCCATGGCCCGGGGGCCCGCTACCACGCGCAGATGACGCGCGCGGCGGGGCGCACCGAGGATGAACTGGTGCAGTGGATTCGCACCCCCGCGCGGTTCCAGCCCGGCACGCCGATGCCCACCTACGCGGAGCTGCTCGACATCCCCACCGCTCAGACCCTGGCTCGGTGGGTGAAATCCGGCGGTCCCACCGCGCCCGCCTCCGTCACGCACTGACTTCGTGGCGCGCCCACGCGCTCGCACGGAGAGAAAACCCTCGCTCGAAAATTCGAGCGAAATGACCCGGGAAACCAGCCTCCCTCGTATCAGGGTGGAAGTTCCTCGGGATGTCTTGAGACACCACCGGGGCGCGTGCCACCCCGGTGCCAACCGGCCCCTGCCCCGGGGTGGCGCGTGTCACTTTCCGAGCCCCCCTCCCTCCAGCCCACCAAGGCCTCCGTGGGGAGATGGCTGCTTCCGAGGCGCGGCTCGAATAGCGTGCACTCATGACGGAGTGCCTCCTCAACATCGACCTGGGTGAGCTGCCCGACGAGGACGAGCGTCTCTACGCGCTCGCCCAGGTGGCCAACATCGCCTGTGGCGCGCATGCCGGTGACGACGCCTCCATGCGCCGTGCCCTGGAGCTCTGCGCGCGCCACGGCACCCAGGCCTGCGCGCACCCGTCCTATGAGGACCGCGAGGGCTTCGGACGGCGAGCCCTCGACGTGGCGCCCGGCGTCCTGCGCGGCCAGGTGGCGGGCCAGTGCACGCGCCTCGCCCGGCTCGCTCGCGAGCAGCGAGTGCCCGTCGTCTTCGTCAAGCCTCACGGCGCGCTGTACCACTCGGCCAACGCCTCGCCTGAGCTGGCGCGGGCGCTGGTCGCGGGAGTCGTGGACGCGTTGGGCTCGGGCATCACCCTCATCGCGCCGCCCACGGGCGCGCTGCGAGACGCGGCGGTCGACGCGGGCCTGCCCCATGCGCGCGAGGGCTTCGCGGACCGGGGCACCCGGCCGGATGGCTCGCTGATTCCTCGAGGACAACCCGGCGCCGTGCTCACGGACGCGGCGAAGGTGCGCGAGAACACCGTGCGCCTGGCCACCCAGGGCGGCGTCGATACCCTCTGCGTGCATGGCGACACGCCCGGGGCCGTGGAGCTGGCGCGCGAGGTGCGCTCCACGCTGGATGCGCTGTCGCTGCGCATCGAACCCTTGGGTGATGGCGCGCTGCGCTTCTCGCTGCCCGACACCGTGGAGCGGCGCGCCGCGCGCGAGGTGCTCAAGGCCCTGCCCGGCGTCGTCGACGCCGTCGTCACGGAGCAACACGCCTGCGTGTACTTCGACCCCGGCGCGCCCCCAAGCGAACCCCGCCTGGCCCTGGCGCCCCTGCTGTACGCGCCCCAGTCCCAGGCGGAGCGGGCCCTCGTCACGTTGCGCGTCCGCTATGACGGCCCCGACCTGGAGAAGGTCGCCGCGCGCGCGGGGCTCCCCATGGACGAAGTGGCCCGGCTCCACGCGGCGCGCGAGTACACCGTCCGGTGCGTGGGTTTCCTCCCGGGCTTCGCGTACCTGGGGGAGTTGGACCCGCGCATCGTCGTGCCTCGGCTCCCCACACCACGGCAGAGGGTGCCCGCGCTCGCGGTGGGCATCGCGGGGGCACGCACGGGCGTCTATCCCTTCGCCTCTCCGGGCGGATGGAGCTTGATTGGCACGGCCATGGACTTCACGGCCTTCCACCCGGACCGAGGCGCGGTATTGCAACTCGGTGACCGGGTGCGCTTCGAACGGGTGGACTGATGGCGGGCTGGCTGGAGGTCACGGGCATGGCGGGGCCCGTCATGGTGCAGGACGGCGGGAGGCCGGGGCAGATGCATCACGGCGTTCCACCCGGTGGAGCGCTGGTGCCGGAGCTCCTCGCGATGGCCAATCGCGCGGTGGGCAACACGTGGAGCGCGGCGGCGCTGGAGTGCCTCGGGCCCCTGGAGGTCCGCGCCCGAGGCAGGGCCCTGCGCCTCTCGGTGGATGGGCGACCATCGTTCCTGCTGCCCGACGGTGAGCGCTTCCGCGTCCCCGCGCCCGAACACGCCAGCGTCAGCTACCTCGCCGTCGACGGCGGGCTCGACGTTCCCCAGGTGCTCGGTGGGCGCGGCACGCTCCTGGTCGCGAAGCTGGGTGGCCATGAGGGCCGTCTGCTGCGGCCAGGGGACTTGCTCCCCGTCGGAGAGACACGCGGCAGCCCCGAGCCCGTGGAGACGGCATTCCCCTGGGAGGACCCGCGCCCCATCCGGCTGACGATGGGCCCGGACACGGAGAACTTCGACGCGCTGATGGCGGCTTCGCTCCTGGGGAGCGCCTTCACGGTGTCGAACGCGAGCGACCGCGTGGGCATGCGGCTCCAGGGGCCCGCCCTGGCGCATGGCGATGAAGGCTCGAGCACATCCCGCCCCATGGTGCGAGGCGCCATCCAGGTGACGCTCTCGGGCGAGCCCATCGTCCTCGGACCGGACCACCCCACCACGGGCGGCTATCCCCTCATCGCCACCGTCATCCGCGCGGACTGGGGACGGCTGGGCGCACGACGCCCCGGAGCCTCCGTCGAGTTCCAGTCCGTGACGCAGGACGAAGCCCGCGACGCCTGGAATGAATACGCGCGGCGCTTCCGAGGCGGCACGTGAAGCAGCCCCTGCGGCTGCACACCCCACGGCTCATCCTCCGCGACTTCCAACGCGAGGACAGCGAGGCGGTCCTCGCCTATCAGTCGAAGCCCGCCTATCTCGAGCACTACGAGCGTCCAGCGCCCACGCGAGAGGAAGCCCGTGCCTTCGTGGACATGCTGTGCCGCTGGGCCGAGGAACAGCCTCGCGCGAAGTACCAGCTCGCCATCACCCTGGACGGCGGCCAGGTGATGGGCACCTGTGGCGTGCGCAAGGCGGCGCCAGGGGACACCGTGGCGGAGTACGGCTGCGAGCTCGACCCGGCCTGCTGGAAGCACGGCTACGCGCTCGAGGCCTCGCGGCACCTGCTCACGTGGAGCTTCGAGACCCTGGGCGTCCGCAAGCTCTTCGCCCTCACGCGTCCCCAGAACCTGAGCGCCATCCGGCTCGCGGAGGCCCTGGGCTTCCACCGCGTCGAGGACGGACGCTACGAGCTGACCTGCCCCTGAACCGCCTCGTCCTCGCGGGGCAGCGAGAAGGTGAACGTCGTCCCCTCGCCCAAGCGGCTGCGCACGTGGACCTCACCGCCGTGCGCCTCGACGATGCCTCGGGTGATGGAGAGCCCCAGTCCCACGCCGCTGCCTGGAACGGGGGTCATCGGGCGGCGGAAGCGGTCGAACACCACGGGAAGCACCTCGGGAGCGATACCGGAGCCCGTGTCCTCCACGCTCAGGTCGACCTGTCCTGATTGAATCTCCGCCATGACGGTGATGCGCCCCCCGGGCGGGGTGAAGCGGACGGCGTTGCCCACCAGGTTGGAGAACACCTGATGGATGCGGTCCGGGTCGCACCACACTTCCACATCCCGCTCGGGCAGCCGGACCTCCAGTTCGATGCCGCGCTCCAGGGTCAGCGGCTCCAGCTCCGAGGCCTGCTCCAACAAACGCGAGAGCGACAGCGCCACCCGCCGCACGCGGAAGCCACCGCCCTCGATGGCCGCGAAGTCGAGCAGGTCATGGATGAGCCGCTCCATCCGCAGCGCGGAGCGGTTGAGCGTGTCCAGGTGCTGGCGCGCACGCCCATGTTGCGGCGCCACGAAGGGCGCCAGGAGCGATGACGTCATCGAGATGACGCCCAGCGGATTGCGCAAGTCGTGCGACACCATCGCGAGCAGTTCGCCCCGCAGCCGCATCTGCGACTCCGCGGCCCGGCGCGCCTTGCGCTCCGCCTCATACAGCCGGCCGTTCTCCACCGCGACCGCTGCGGAGTCCGCGAGCGCCTGGAGGAGCGCCACCTCGCGCGCGCCCAGCTCGCGCCGCTCCGCCCAGTAGGCTCCAATGGCCCCCACCGGGTCCGCTCTGCGCACCGGCACCATGACCAGACTCTTCACGAACGTGGTGCGGTAGGCCTCGCACGAGACGCGCTCATCCGCGAAGACGTCCTCGATGATGGCCGGCGCGTCATTCAGGATGGTCCACCCGGAGATGCACGCCTCCACCGGGAAGCGCCGGCCCTTCCACAAGGGCGCGATGGCCTCCTCGTCCGCGTAGTGGACCAGGTCCCCTTCACGCAGGACGAAGGTGACACCATCCGCGCCGCTGAGCTGCCGGGCCGCGCGGCGCACCCTCGCGATGATGTCCTCGAGCTCCCGCAGGTGCGCCAGCTCCCGCACCACCTCGAGCAACACACGGGTGTCGTCGAACGTCAGTGCCTCGAGCGGCGGACGCTCCTGAAACGTTCGCAAGGATGGCCTCCCTGGAGCAGGCTTCAGTCAACGCACACGGAAAGAAGGACGCCACCCGCACCCCACGCAGCCGTAGGTATAGGGGTTTGCTCCACGAGAGACCACGCGTCACCCCACACCCACCCGGGGGTTCTCGCGTGAATGAAAAATGGCGTCCCCGACGCTCAGCGTTGAAGCAGGCGCGACAGGAACTCGCGGGTGCGCGGGTGCTGGGGCTCGCGCAACACCTGCTGCGCGGTGCCCTGCTCCACCACCTTGCCCGCGTCCATGAACAACACGCGATGGGCCACGTCCGCCGCGAAGCCCATCTCGTGGGTCACCACGCACATCGTCATGCCCTCGCGCGCCAGCTCACGCATGACCTCCAGCACCTCGCCCACGAGCTCCGGGTCCAGCGCGCTGGTGGGCTCGTCGAAGAGCATCAGCTCCGGCTTCATCGCCAGCGCGCGGGCAATCGCCACGCGCTGCTGCTGTCCACCGGAGAGCTGCGCGGGGAACGCCTCCGCGCGCGAGTCCATGTGGACCATCCCCAGCATGCGCTTGCCCAGCGCCCGCGCCTCGTCCTCCGACAGGCCCAGCACCTTGCGCGGCGCCAGCGTCACGTTGTCCAGCGCGCTCAGGTGAGGGAACAGGTGGAAACGCTGGAACACCATGCCCACGCGGCGGTGCAGGGCCTGGAGCGCCTTGGGCTCGTCGCGCACGGGGGTACCTGCGACGATGACCTCGCCTTCGGACGGGACCTCCAGCCCACACAGGCACCGCAGGAGCGTGGACTTGCCACAGCCCGACGGGCCCACGAAGACGACCACCTCTCCAGGCTGCACCGAGAGGTCCACGCCCTTGAGGACCTCCAGCGCGCCGAAGCGCTTGTGCAGATTGCGAACCTCGACGAGCGCCATGGCCTTCCTCACGCCTGACGGTGGAGGCGCTTCTCCAGCGCCGAGGCCAGCCGCGTCAGCGGCAGCGTGGCCATGAGATAGAACAACGCCACGAGCGGCCAGATGGCCAACGGCGCCGCCAACTGGCTCGCCAGCTCCTGCCCCGCCCGCGTCAGCTCCGCCAGGCCGATGATGGACACCAGCGAGGAGTCCTTGAGCAGCGCGATGCCCTCGTTCGTCAAGGGCGGCAGCACGTTGCGCACCGCCTGCGGCAGGACGACGAAGCGCATCACCTGCGCGCGGCTCATGCCCAGCGCCCGCGCCGCCTCCTCCTGCCCCGGGTCCACCGAGGCGATGCCCGCCCGGAAGATTTCCGCCACGTACGCCGCGCTGTTGAGCGTCAGCGCCAGCACCGCCGCCACCATCGGCGCCAGGTCCACGCCCAACAGCTGCGGCAGCGCGTAGTAGATGAAGATGATTTGCACCAGCAACGGCGTTCCGCGAAGGCCCTCCACGTACGCCGCGCACAGCCAGGACAACGGCTTGAAGCGCACCCGCCGCCCCAGCGCCACGGCCAACCCCAAGGGCAGCCCCGACACCAGCGCCAGCAGCGTCAGGCCCAGCGTGAGCCCCAGCCCCACCGCCAGCCGCTTCGCCACCTTGCCCCAGGGCACCTCGGCCGCGGCCTCCGCCTTGCGCGCGGACTCACCGAAGTAGCGCTCCTCCAGCGCCGCGAACTTGCCGTTGTCGCGCAGCCGCTGGAGCGCCCCGTTCACCGCGGCGCGCAGCTCCGGGTCATCCGGCCGCATCGCGATGCCGTACTGCTCCTCCGTGAGCAGCCCACCCGCGGCGCGCAGCCCCTGGAAACCATGGGTCAGGAAGTAGCGCAGCGTCGGCCCGTCCCCGACGACTCCCGCCAGGTTGCCGTTGCGCAGGTCCTGGAGCGCCAGGTCGATGCTCGGGTACTGCCGGACCTCGATGTCCGGGAACTTCCGCAGCACCAGCGCGGCCGTGGTGTTGATCTGGATGCCCGCCACCTTGCCGCGCAGGCTCTCGATGCCCGTGACGGCCAGGTTGTCCTCGCGCGTCACCACCAGCTGGCCCGCCGTGTAGTACGGCGAGGAGAAGCCCAGCCGCTGCTGGCGCTCGGGCGTAATCGTCACCGCCGACATCACCAGGTCGAACTTCCCCGCCATCAGCGCCGGAAACACGCCGTCAAAGGACGTGTTCGTCCACTCCACCTTCGCGCCCAGCTCCTCCGCGATGAGCCCGCCCAGCTCGATGTCGAAGCCCACCAGCTCGCCGTCCTTCACGGACTCGAACGGGGGGTAGGTGCCGTCCGTGCCAATCCGCAGCGTGCGGCCCTTCCAGTCACCTCGCGGCGCGGGCGCCTCGCTCCGGCCGCAGCCCGCTAGAACCAAGAGCCCCCAGGCAAGGAACATCAGGGCCAGCCCGAACAGGGGAGACCGGCGGCACAGAGGGCGGAGGCGAGGCATGGAGAGAACTGCTCACATGCCCAACATTTCCTGAAGCATCAACTGTTTCCGCCCCAGGCCCAGCAAGCCTTGATAGCCGGGCAACTTGTGGAGGCCCTGGCCCGATACTCCCTCTACACCATGAAGACCTCTTCTTCCGGCCCCCGCCTCCAGCCCCGTCCGCTCGACACTTCCGCCACCCCGGCTCGCAACGAGGTCAAGCCCCCGGTCGCGAAGGGGGAGTCGAGGGATGCCTCCCGCTTCGACACGGGCGCCGCGAAGAAGCCCGTGGTGGCGCTGTCCACCCCCGTGGCCACGGCCCAGGGGACCCGCGTCGCCCCCGGCACCTACCCCAGCGTCGCGGACGTGAAGGCCATCTCCTCCATGCAGGACCCGGTGGCACGCAACCTGGCGATTACCCAGGGCTACTCGGACCTGTCCAACGCGCTGGGGCAGATGCTGGGCAAGGAAAACGCCAACTGGTCCACGTTCGCGACCTGGGCCTCCAAGCAGGCGGGGGTGAGCATCCGCAACGAGGACATGCCCAAGTTCCTCACCGACGCGCTCAAGGGCGCCGGGGAGATGGCGGGCCCCCTGAAGAAGGTGGATGACGTGCTCCGCAAGCTGGGCCTGCCGGCGCTGCCCCTGGCGGACATCGCCTCGGCGGGCAAGGACGCGCTCAACAACGTCAGCGACTCGATTGCCGGGGGCAACCGCTTCGTCTTCAACGAGGTGGGCCAGGAGTTCGCCCGCTTCATCGAGACCTTCCAGGGCGACACCACCTACGACGCGGCCAAGGCCCAGAAGTACCTGGACGGCTTCGGCCAGGACAAGCCCCACCTGAAGGAGGCCTTCGGCCACTACACGAAGGCCATGTTCGAGAAGGACCCGAACACGAAGGCGGAGCTGATGCTCCTGGCCAACGACAAGATTGGCCTGCACGAGCAGACGCAGCTGCAGTCCTTCGTGGAGAAGGCGCTCAACGCGCCCGTGAAGGACACCTTCCGAAACATCCTCCGCAAGAGCATCGAGTCGGGCATCAACTCCCTGCCCTTCCCCGCGAGGCTCGCGGGCCAGGCGGCCCTGAAGTCGGGCATCGTCGACGCGGCCCTGAACCCGGTGGTGGACGGGACGGCCAGCGTGTTCCGCCGCCTCGCCACCGAGCACATGATGAAGCTGGCGGTGCCCGGCGGCGCCCTGAAGCTGGGCAATGACCTGCCCCCTCCCGCCGGCATGGAGTCCACTCTCTTCCCGCCGCACCTGCGCAGCATCCAGAACCCGGAGCTGCGCGCGCTGCTCGGCAAGCTGGACTCCAGCCCCGACAGCCTCAAGGGCACCGCCGCCAAGGACTGGAGCAAGCTGGGCCAGCGGATGGACTACATCATCGACCTGTTCCGCACGCGCCAGTCGGACCCGCGCCTGTTCGACCCGCCCTTCGGCAAGACGGGCACCACCTATCCGCTCACCGCCACGCAGCAGCGCGGAATCTGAAGCGGCGGTGCTCCGCGCGCGCCGTGGCTTTGGGCGCGCGCCGTTTCTCCTCAGGACGCCTCGTCCACCACGAACTGCTCCAGCCGGGCGATGCCCAGCTTCTTCATCCGGCTCTGGAGCGTGGAGGGCTTGAGGCCCAGCAGCGCCGCGGCCCCGCCCGGGCCATAGACGCGGCCGCGCGTGAGTGAGAGCACTCGCAGGATGTGCTCGCGCTGCACCGCCGCCAGCGTCAACACCGAGCCGGGCTTCATCGTCGTGTCCACGGCGCTCGGAATCGCCGCCGCGTCCACCGGGGCCTGAGCTGGAACCAGGGCGCTTCCGGACGTCCCAACGTCGAACGATGACGGCCCCAGCTCCGTCCCCGAGGTCAGGATGGTGGCGCGCTCCAGCGCGTTCGCCAATTCGCGCAGGTTGCCTGGCCACTCGTATGCGCCCAGCCTCGCCAGCCCCGCGGGCGACACGCGCATCCCTCGCCGGGCCGTGCGCCGCGACTGCTCCTCCAGGAGGAACGTGCACAGCTGGGGCAGGTCCTCGCGCCGCTCGCGCAAGGGCGGCAGGCGCAGCGGGAAGACACTCAGCCGGTAGTAGAGGTCCTCGCGGAAGCGCTTCTCCGCGATGGCCTTCTGCAGGTCCACGTGGGTGGCCGCGAGGATGCGCACGTCCGAGCGCACCGTCTTGTCGCTGCCCACCGGCTCGAACGCCTTCTCTTGCAGCGCGCGCAGGAGCTTGGCCTGCAACTCGACGGGCAGCTCCCCCACCTCGTCCAGCAGCAGCGTGCCCCCGTGCGCCATCTGGAAGCGGCCCGCGCGGTCCTTCGTCGCGCCGGTGAAGGCCCCCTTCACGTGGCCGAACAATTCGCTCTCCAGGAGCCCCGCCGGAATCGCCGCGCAGTTGAGCGTGACGAAGGGCTGGTCCGCCCTCGCGCTCCACCGATGGATGGCCCGCGCCAGGCGCTCCTTGCCCGTGCCCGTCTCCCCCGTAATCAACACGGGCGTGTCCGTCTCCGCCACCTGCCGCGCACGCCGCGCCAGGTCGCGCATCATCGGGCTGAGCGACGTCTCGAGGATGCCCTCCGAGTCGCCCCCGAGCTGCGCCTCCAACAGCTTCGCGTGCTCGTGGTCCTGGCGGTGGAGCTGCTCGAAGGCCGCGCGCTGCTCGGCCGCCTGGAGGGCCGTCGCCAGCATCTGCCCGTACACCTCCACCAGGTCCACCACCGGCTGGGGATACGTCTCGCACTCCGCCCGGTCCAACGTCAGCACGCCATACGTGCGCTCGCCCGCGCACAGCGGCACCACCATGCACGCGTGCCCCGCCGGCAAATCCAACACGCCGTCGAACGGGTCCCCGTCTCCGTGCGAGTGGTCCTCCTCCGTGAAGGCCCGCGCCCGCCGCGTCTCCAGCGCCTGCTTCAAGGACGGAAACTCCGAGAGCGACAGCGCGTGGTGACGCACCTTCGCGTTCGCCAGCGGCCCACGCGCCGCCACCGACACCAGCTTGCCGTCCCTCAAGAGGAACAGCGTCGCCAGGTCGAAGCGCACCACGCGCGTCAACCAGTCCAGTCCTCGACGAAGCAGCTCCTCCACCGAATCCTCGGTGGTTGCCAGCTCGACCAGGTCCCGAGCATCCTTCGCGCCCTCGGTAAGGCCAGACAGTTCATCCGACATGCCGCATGAATAATAGCGTTCCACCGAAATTGCAGTGGCGGCAGTCACCGAGATTTCGTTATTCACCGTCCCGGCGGCACCGGCCAGTCGGGGTCAGAAGTCAAGTCCCCGAAATCATTGAAGTGGAATGGCTGGCACGAGGTCTGCTGTAGGCAGTGGCATCGGACACCTTCCCAGGGGCCCCCCCGGCCCCTCAACCCAAGGAGCAGTAGACATGTTGACCGTTGGCGACAAGCTTCCGAACTTCAAGGTCAAGGCCACCGTGAGCCTGGAGAAGGGCAAGGAGTTCCAGGACATCACGAACGAGTCCTACAAGGGCAAGTGGATCGTCCTGTTTGCCTGGCCGAAGGACTTCACGTTCATCTGCCCGACGGAGATCGCGGAGTTCGGCAAGAAGAACAAGGAGTTCAACGACCGTGACGCGCAGGTGCTGGGCCTGAGCACCGACAGCGAGTTCGTGCACCACGCGTGGCGCACGCACCACCCGGACCTGAAGAACCTGCCCTTCCCCATGCTGGCGGACGTGAAGCACGAGCTGTGCAGCGCGCTGGGCATCCTCCACAAGCAGGAGGGCGTGGCCCTCCGCGCGACCTTCATCATCGACCCGGACGGCATCATCCGCCACGTGTCGGTGAACGACCTCTCCGTCGGCCGCAACGTCTCCGAGACGGTCCGCACGCTGGACGCGCTCCAGACGGACGAGCTGTGCCCCTGCAACTGGAACAAGGGCGAGGAGACCCTGACCCAGAAGCTGGCGAAGGCGGGGTAATCCACCATGGCCTCGCTCGAAGTCGTCCGCTCTGAACTCGCGGACGCCCACAAGGACACCCGCCTCAACCTCCAGGCCGTTCTGGAGGGTGGAAGCCTCACACCGGAGCAGCGTTGGTGTGTGGCCGTGGCCTCCGCGTACGCCGTTCGCAACGAGCGGCTGAAGGAGGCGATGGTCAACGAGGCGCGGAAGGCACTCGCGAACCCCGAGCCCGTCATCGAGGATGCGCGCGCCGCCGCCTCGCTGATGGCGATGAACAACGTCTACTACCGCTTCCGGCACATGATCGGGAAGGAGTCGTACTCGACCAAGCGCGCCGGACTGCGGATGAACAGGCTCGCGCAGGTGCTGACCACCAAGGTGGACTTCGAGCTGGTCTGCCTCGCGGTGAGCGCCATCAACGGCTGCGAGATGTGCATGCAGTCCCATGAGAAGGTCGTCCTCGAGGGCGGCCTCTCCGAGGACCAGGTGCACGACGCGGTCCGCATCGCGGCGGTCATCCACGCCGCCGCGGTGGGCCTGGAGTCGTAAGGCTCCTGTCGCAAGGCCCCTGTGCATCACCCGCGCCCTCCGGTGGAAACACCGGGGGGCGCTCCCTTTTCGGGCGCCGCGCATCTGAATGAGCGTCACGAAGCTAAAAACGAAAGGCCCCCCCATCATGTACAAGAGCCCCAGCCCCCTCCCCGAGAAGACCCGCGCCACCCTCGTCGATTCGCTCAACGCCCGGCTCGCCGACGGCCTCGACTTGCACTCGCAAATCAAGGTGGCCCACTGGAACATCAAGGGTCCTCAGTTCGCGTCGCTGCACCCGCTGTTCGAGACCTTCGCGGTGAGCCTGGCCAACCACAACGACTCCATCGCCGAGCGCGCGGTGACGTTGGGTGGCAAGGCGTACGGCACCACCCGCCACGTGGGCAAGGCGAGCCGCCTGCCGGAGTATCCGCAGGAGACGACGAAGGACCTGGAGCACGTGAAGCTCCTGGCCGAGCGCATCGAGGTCTACCTGGACGGCCTGCGCGACAGCCGCAAGCTCTTCGTCGAGGTGGATGACGCGGACTCCGAGGACCTGGCCACCGGCATCATCGTGGAGTTCGAGAAGCACGCGTGGTTCCTGCGAGCGTCGCTGGAGAGCTGACGCACCCGCGGGCCACCGGGGCAGCCGCGCCGTGAGTGTGCACGGCGCTGCACGCCCCCTCGAGGCGTCCGGCAAGTCCGGGCGCCTTTGTTTTCGGGAGGTTGAGCGGGGCACGGCGGTTGCTGTACTGGCGCTCGTCTCCGCCGTGCTGGCGCGGTGGGGAATGCTCGTCAAGGAGTCCCCCGATGCGCCCCGTTCTTGGTCTTTCCCTGGTCCTCCTCGTCGCCGCGTGTGGCGAGAGTGACGTTCCCCCCGAAGAGCTCGTCGAGTCCGCCAAGGCGCGTGTGGAGCGCGCGGTGGTGGCGGGGCATCTGGCGCGGGGTGCGCTGGAGATGCTGGGGGTGATGCCCGTGTACACGTGCGGCGAGCCTCGCCGCTCATTCCTGGATGTCGCGTCACTGGACGTGAGCACGAAGGTGTCGTGTGTCACGACCCGCGTGGTGCCGGTGGACGCGGTGACGGACTCCGTGGTGCTCACCTTCGCCGAGGGCGGCTGCGACATCCACGGGCTGAAGTTCACAGGCCGCGCCGTCATCCAGTATCGCGGCGGAAAGGACCGGATGGAGGTCGAGGCAAGCCTGCGCGAGCTGCTGGTCGACGGACAGTCCCTGAACACGGCGGTGGGTTATGGCGCCTGTGGGGACCAGACGAGCGCCTGGGCGCAGGTGTACACGGCCGTGCCAGGACAGCCGGGCCACGCCATCCAGTTGGACGTCCGGGTGACGCAGCGGCCGGGGCTCCCGTTCCTGGGGGGCTCCACGCTGATTCTCGATGGCCAGGGGGCGCTGGTCGTCCCCGATGGTCGTGTGGATCAACTCACCTTCACCACCCTCCAGTACGAGGTGGGCGAATTCCTCCCCAAGGAGGGCACGCTCACGTTGGAGACGGTGGACGGACACTTCGTGGAGGCGAGCTTCCAGCCGGGCCTGTGGCGGCTGGGCAAGGTGGAGCTGACCGTGGATGACCACAAGCCCGTGACGGTGCCCATCGTCCGTTAGCGCGGAGGTACACGCGCCCTGGCTTTCCGCTAGGGTGCGGCTCCGTGAGCGACGACGTCACGACGATTCCCGCATTCCGCTCCGTGCCGCGCACGGGCGTCATCTACGTCACCGCCGAGGCCACGCGCCGAGGCTACCGTTCCAGCGACCCCGACTGGTGCAACCTGGGCCAGGGGCAGCCGGAGACGGGAGACCTGCCGGGCGCCCCACCCCGGCTGAGCACGGTGAACATCGACGTGGCGGACATGGAGTACGCCCCCGTCGCCGGCCTGTGGGACGTGCGCGAGGCCATCGCCAGCCTCTACAACCGCCTCTACCGCCGGGGCATGCCCAGCCAGTACAGCGCGGAGAACGTGTGTCTGTCGGGCGGAGGACGCGCGGCCCTCACGCGCGCGGCGGCCAGCCTGGGCAGCATCAACCTGGGCCACTTCCTGCCGGACTACACGGCCTACGAGGAGCTGCTGGACGTCTTCAAGGCGTTCACCGCCATCCCCATCCTCCTGGAGGGAGAGCGCGGCTACGCCTTCACCCACGAGGACCTGCGCCGCGAGGTGCAGGGGCGCGGCCTGTCCGCGCTGCTCTTCTCCAACCCGTGCAATCCCACCGGCAAGCTGGTGCACGGAGAGGAGATGGCGCGCTGGGTGGGCGTGGCTCGAGAGCAGGAGTGTGTGCTGCTCATCGACGAGTTCTATTCGCACTACATCTGGACGGGCCGCCCCGGGCACCTGCCCGTCGAGAGCGCCGCGCGCTACGTCGAGGATGTGAATCGCGACCCGATTGTCATGTTCGATGGCTTCACCAAGAACTGGCGCTATCCGGGTTGGCGCATGACGTGGACGGTGGGCCCCAAGCAGGTGATTGAGGCCGTCTCCAGCGCGGGCAGCTTCCTGGACGGTGGTGGCAGCCGTCCTCTTCAGCGCGCGGCCATTCCCCTGCTCCAGGAGGAGCCGGTGGTCGCGGAGACGCAGGCCATCCACACGGCGTTCCGCGAGAAGCGGGACCGGTTCCACTCGCGGCTGGAGCGGCTGGGCATCCGCACGGACCGGGCGCCGGATGGGACGTTCTACGTCTGGGGCAACGTGTCCGGACTGCCCGCGCCGCTCAACGACGGCATGGGCTTCTTCCGCGCGGCGCTGGAGCAGAAGATCATCACCGTGCCCGGTGAGTTCTTCGACGTGAATCCGGGCAAGCGCCGCGCCCGGCCCTCGCGCTTCCGCAGCTACGTGCGCCTGTCCTTCGGCCCATCCATGGAGGTGTTGGAGAAGGCCCTCGGACGGCTGGAGGCCATGGTGCTCCAGCACAGCCGCGTCTGACACGCGACGTCCGCTTGTGCCCCGGCCAGAAGCTCTATGCTGGGGCGCACATGAGACTGCCCTCCTCCCGGCTCGCGCTTCTCGGCGTCCTCTACTTCGTGCAGGGGATGCCGTTCGGCTTCCAAGCCACCGCGCTCCCCGTCTATCTGCGCGAGCGAGGGGTGTCGCTCACCACGCTGGGCTTTGTCGGAGTCCTCGCGTTGCCGTGGGGGCTCAAGGCCCTGTGGGCGCCGCTGGTGGACCGCTACTACTCCTCGCGGTGGGGACGCCGCCGCTCGTGGATTCTCCCCATGCAGGCGGGCCTGACGCTCACGTGTGTGGCGGCGGGGCTGCTCGCATCGGAGGGAGGTTCGCTGAAGCTTCTGCTCGGGCTCATCCTGGTGATGAACCTCTTCGCGGCGACCCAGGACATCGCGGTCGATGGGCTCGCGGTGGACATGCTTCGGCCGGAGGAGTTGGGGCTGGGCAACTCGGTGCAGGTGGTGGGCTACAAGCTGGGCATGCTCACCGGAGGGGGATTGCTGGTCTGGGCCAGCAAGTACCTGGGCTGGTCCGGCCTGTTCCTCGCCATGGGCGCGCTGTGTGCCGTGGCCCTCGGGGTCACGATGCTCGCGCGCGAGGCCCCAGCGCGCGAGCCCACCTCCATGCCGTCCGCTGGAAGCGCCGAGCCCCGGTTGAGCTGGGCGCAGTGGTGGGAGCACCTTCGGGCCCTGGTGGCGCGACCGGGTGTCGGCTGGCTGCTGCTCTTCATCGGCACGTACAAGCTGGGCGAGACGATGGCGGACGTCCTCTACAAGCCCTTCCTCGTCGACGCGGGCATTCCCGCGTGGCGCATCGGGCAGTGGGTGGGGACGTGGGGCAACGCGGCGTCCATCGCGGGCTCCATCGCGGGGGGAGTGCTCGCCATGCGGATGCCCATGCTGGGGGCGCTGGCGCTCACCGCGTCGCTGCGCGTGCTGCCGCTGGTGGGGCGCTGGTGGCTGGCGAGCCATGGCGTCAGCGACGAGGGAGTCATTGGCGTCACGCTCGCGGAGGAGCTGGTGGGCGGCGCGCTCACGACGGTGATGTTCGCGTTCATGATGTCGCGCGTGGACCGGAGCATCGGCGCGACACACTACACACTGCTGGCCAGCATCGAGGTCTGGGGCAAGGCGCCCGCGGGCCCGCTCGCGGGATGGCTCGCGGATTCAACCCATGGGCTCGGGTGGGGTTACGCGCCGGTGTTCCTCTTGGGCGCCGCGCTGTCCGTGGCCTTCCTCGTGCTGCTGATTCCGATGCGGCAACAGCATGCGCGCGCCGTGGCCGTTGTGCCCACGAGCGGGTGAGCACCTCACGGGTCCGCGGGAGCGTGCTTCAGCGCCGCACGCGCCACTCGAGGCCCGCGGGAGGAAAGGTGCCTCCCACGTGCGTCCACTCGATGCGCACCTGACGGCGGCCCTCGGGTGGAAGCTCGAGGACCGCCAGCACTCGGCCCTCTCCACGCTGGTTGACGCGGACATCCACGCGTTGACCATCCACCTTCATCGCGAGATTCAGGACACCAGCCTGCGGGAAGAACTGCTCCTCGGGATGTTGCCGAGGCGACGTGAGCAGCAGTTCCACCTCGCATGGCTCCGGGTCCTGATTCTCCAGCGTGTACGCGAGTTCGTACGAGACGCCACGGCCGCCATCACAAGTCCGTGGCGTTCGCGAGGTCTCGCTCCGGGTGGTGGGAGTCAATGTCCCCACGTCGGCCCCGAGGCCCGAGTGTCCATGGGGCATGGACATGACGAGGTCGCCATCGACGTCGCCGCGAGACAGGCGCAGGGTGCGGCCACCGACGAAGACACTCCCTGCTTCGAGCACGCCTTGCCGTGGAGGAAAGGCGGCAATGGTGAGGAGGGATTCATCGTCGCCGCTGGTGGCCAGTGGGTAGTCGCCTCGCGCGATGGCGGCGAGGTCTTCAGCGGTGAGCGTGAGCGGGCTGGACACCGTCGCCACCCGGAATCGAGCGCCTGGGTCCACTTGTCCCCTCGCGTCCACGGCCGTGAAGTTCACGAGCGCGCAGAGCGTTCCAGCCTTCTCGTGGCGAGCCTCCAGGACGAGCGCCGTCGCACCCGGCTTCACGGTGAGCCGGCCCTCGAAGGTGCCTCGAGTGCCCAGGCGCACGGACTCGAGTCGGGACAGGTCGAGGTCATCACGGAGCAGAGGATGGGCCTCGCGCTCTTGTTCGGAGCGGAGGTCCAGGTGTGAATCCATCAGGCCCGACGCGAGCACCGCCGAGGGGCCTCGGAAGAACAGCCCTCGTGGGTCAGGCACCTTGCCTTGCTCCGTGGACACAAGGCCCGTGACATCCTCGTCGAGTGGCTCTTGGTGATGAGGGTTGAAGGGCTCGCCTCGTGCGTCGCGTGGAAACTGGGGCGTGAGGTACTTGGAGAAGAGGCCACCCTTGATGTCGAGGTGGATGGGCCGGCCCGAGGTGTTTCGAACCACGACGGAGCAACGCTGCGGGCCCTCTGGGGGCGAGGACTGGACTCGCCGTCCCTCGAGGTTCTCCGCGAAGGTCTCGCCCACGCGATTGACGGCGCGAAGGAAGAGGCGAGCCTGGCTGGAGAAGGTGTAGCCGCCCTCAATCTTCCCAGGAACCGTGCGCCCCATCGTCGACCCAAGCACACCGGATGTGCGGACCGTCTCCGGGTTCGCGTGGACGAGCAGCGGTGCCCCCATGAAGGTGCCCTGAACAGGCAGAAGCGCGGAGATGGGGAGAACCTCTCCATCGAGAGCACCCATAGCGAGGGAGGGCCGCAGGTGCTTCCGCGCCGCACGCTCGGCGGGAGCCTCTCGCGACTCATCGCCGGACTCGACCGTGGGTTCGGACTCCTCGAGCGCCTTGGACAAAGCGGGACGCGTGAGCGCCCGCGCCTTGCGCTCGGAGGGAGCCGCTCCCGACTCATCCTCAGGCTCAACCACGGGCTCGGAGTCCTCAAGCACCTTGGACAATGCGGGACGCGTGAGCGCCCGCGCCTTGCGCTCGGAGGGAGCCGCTCCCGACTCATCCTCGGACTCGACCGCGGGCTCGGAGTCCTCAAGCACCTTGGACAATGCGGGACGTGCGAGCTTCCGTGCCTTGCGCGCGGCGGGAGCCTCTCGTGACTCATCGCCGGGCTCGACCGCGGGCTCGGAGTTGGCACGTGCCGTGGACGGAGTGGTGAGCAGGTCCGGGGCCTGGATGCCCACGCGCGGAGTCTTCCGCGAGGGCTGCGGGCGCGCCTCGGGTTTCGCCGCGGGCCTGGCCACGTCCTTGGGAGCCCGTGCACTCGCGGTCCGCTGCGGCTGGGCACTCGCCGCCCCCTTCGCGGATGGAGTCCCTGCCGCCTGCTTCGCCTGTGCCCTCGGAGCGGCCGAACTCGCGGCCGGCTTCGCTTGCCCCTTCGGAGCCACGGTGTTCGCCGCCACCTTCTGCACCGGCGCGGGCGCGGCCTTGCGCGCGGAGTCCGCCCCCTGCGCGGCGGCGGCCTTTCCTCCCCCCAACGAGGCACGTGTCGGAGCAGCGGCTTTCGCGGAGGAGCGTCTCGAAGGTGGCTTCGCGGGAGGCATGACCGCGATCCTCACAGAGAACGCGGCCGGAAGTCGCCTTGACTCGACACATGTGCGCCTGGGTCTCCCTGGCCCCTCACCAGACACATCCTCACATCACGCCCGAGCCCACTTCCTCCACGCCACTCCGGTGACGGCGAGCACCCCCATCGCGGGCAGCATCCAAGGCAGCCCCCTGGCGAGCCGATGCTCCCAGACATCCACGCGGTCGGCCACGAGCAGCAACATCCAGTGCCGGGCCCGATGGTCTGGAATCCGGTAGGCCGCCCTCCGAAGCAAGCCGCTCAGCCACCGGGGCGGCTGCGCGGTGCCGTACACCGGAGGCAGCCGCGCGCGCCCCGCATGCTTGAACACACGCACGCCGGAGAGCTGCAATCGAATGGGCGCACGCGCTCCCGCGAGCGGATGCGGAATCGTCTCCATCGGGACACCGGGACGGCTGGAGAACTCCAGGTCCGCGGCGGCACCGGGAACAGGTCTGTTCGGCATGATGTGACGCCTCCTGGTCAGGCCCGCCCTGGCGTGAGGACACATTTGACGCAGCCATCACGCTTCTGGGCGAACAAGTGGTACGCCTCCGGCGCCGCTTCCAATGGCATCCGATGGGAGATGATGGCCTTCGCGTCGATGAGCCCCTCCCGGATGCGCTTCAGCAGGTGCGGCATGTAGCGGCGCACGTTGCACTGGTTCATCCGCAGCGTGAGGCCCTTGTTCATCGCGGTGCCAATGGGCAGCACGTTCCACGGGGGCCCATACACACCCACGATGGAGACGTTGCCCCCTTTGCGAACGGCATCGATGCACCACGTCAGCACCGTGGGCGCGCCCGCCTCCAGCTTCAGCCCCAGGCCGAGCACCCGCTGCGTCACGGAGCCCGTCGCCTCCATGCCCACCGCGTCGATGCACACGTCCGGGCCACGGCCATCGAACAGCTCCTTCAAGTACATGACGATGTCCCCCACCTCCCGGGAGTTCACCGTCTCCACCCGCGCATAACGCTCCGCGAACTCGAGCCGGTACGGGACAGGGTCCACCGCCACCACGCGCCCGGCGCCCATCAGCCACGCGGACCGCATGGCGAACAGCCCCACCGGCCCCGCGCCGAACACCACCACCGTCTCGCCGCCTTTGATTTCCCCCATCTCCGCGCCCATGTAGCCCGTCGGGAGGATGTCGCCGAGGAACAGCACCTCCTCGTCCTCCATGTCGTCCGGAATCTTCAGGGGCCCCACGTCCGCGAAGGGCACTCGCACGTACTCCGCCTGGCCTCCGTCGTAGCCCCCCGTCGTATGGGAATAGCCAAACACACCACAGGCCACGTCGCTCGACGGGTTGCTGTTCTCACACAGCGCCGTGAGTCCGCGCTCGCAGTAGAAGCAGATGCCACAGGAGATGTTGAACGGCACCACCACCCGGTCCCCCTTGTGCAACTGGGTGACCTCCGAGCCCAGCTCCTCCACGACGCCAGTGAACTCGTGACCGAAGGTGTGGCCCACCCGCGTGTCCGGCACCAGGCCGTGCATCAAGTGCAGGTCCGAGCCGCAGATGGCGGTGCGTGTCACCCGGAGGATGACATCCTGAGGATGCTCCAGCCGAGGGGCTGGCTTGTCCTCCACTCGGACCTTGAAGGGTCCCTGGTATGTCAGTGCGCGCATGAGGGCCTCGCTCCCGTTGTCTTACGGGTGACGATGCCCACGCCCCACGGCAAGGCGCACCAACACCAGGCCCCTGCCCGCCCTCCTGCTCTCGGCGGTGAAGACGCGCTTAGTCGCCAGCGGGCTCGACCGGGAGCTCCGTCGCGCGCCACAGGTACCAGCTCACCACCGAGCGCCAGGGACGCCACCTCTCACCGAACTCCAGGAGCGCCTTGGGGCGCGGCATCTCCTGGAGCCCATACGTGAGCATGAAGCCCTTGCGCACACCGAAGTCATCCACCGGCAACACATCCGGCCGCCCCAGCCGGAAGATGAGCAACATCTCCACCGTCCACTGTCCAATGCCGCGCACCTGCGTGCAGTGCTCGATGAGCTCCTCATCCTCCATGCGCCGCACGCGGGACAACGGAGGCACCGTGCCATCCAGCGACTTGCGCGCCAGGTCCTGCAACGCGGCCAGCTTGTTGGCGGACAGGCCCGCTTCACGCAACTCCGTCTCCGAAGCCGCCAGCAGCGCCTGAGGTGTGAAGCGCCGCCCCTTGCCCACCCGCTCACAGACCCGCGCGAAGATGGCCGCGGCGGCCTTGCCGTGCAGCTGTTGATAGACGATGGACTCCGCCAACGCGGCGAAGGGACTGTGCAGCGGGCCCAGCTGGAAACGGAAGGCCCCCACCCGCTTCATCAACGCGCCCAGCTTCGGGTCCGCTCGCGTCAGCGTGCGGCGGACCTGCGGGGTGAAGGCTTCGGGGAGAAGGCTCGGAGCAGACGGTGCGGGGCGGAGCATGGAGGGCCCCATGCTGACGCTCCGCTCGCGCCATGCAACCCGTTTCTTGTGCTCTCAGACTCCGCTCATCGCAACGCGGCGGGACTTGTACGAAGACAGCGCACGGCGGCATGTGCGGCTTCGCGGCCACTCCCGCTGTACACGAGCGGACAAAGCGAGGCGCCGGGTGTTGGCAAGTCGCGCGGCGTCGGAAGCGAATCTGGGGCGGCCCAAGCCCCCCGCGCTAGAAGAGAGGTGGGTCGGCCCCCCCCGAACCCTGCCGCGAGCCCAGGGAGCCACGAAGAATGCCCGTGGAAAGAATGGCTGGAAGCACCAGTCTCGTCGATGTCATGGACCGGGTCCTGGACCGCGGGCTGCGTTGGGACGACACCGTCCGCGCCCCGGCTGTGCTGGACTCCTCCGCGGACGACTCCGCTCGCGTCGTGGTGACCTTCCTGGAGGTCTGGACGAACGATTCCCCTCACCCTGGTGACACACCCCGTCCCTCTCCCGGAGCCTGACGCATTGGTCTCTCCCTCCCCACTTCCCACAGCCCACGCCACCAGCGCCGATGCACGCCTCGCCCTCGCCGAGCAGTTGCTCACGTGCGATGCGGCGCGAGGATGCGCACGCGCCGTCGTGGAGTGGCTGGCCGCGCACGCCCCCTCCCCCGCCGTCGCCTGTCTGACGCGTGACGAGCCCGGCGGAAGGATGGGCTGTCTCGCCTCGGTGGGGCTGACCGAGGCCCATCACGCGGCGCTGACCGAATCCCTCGACGTCCACGCGGCCCATCCGCTCGCGGAGGTGCTGTCGCAGGCCGTCCCGCGCTACTTCCCGCACGAGCACGCGCCCCTCCCCATCCCCGGGACAGAAGGACTGTTCGCCGTTCCGCTGGGCCGCGAGGGCGCCTCTGCCGTGGGCCTGCTGCTGGTCTGGGTCAACGGCCCCACGCTGCCCTCCGAGGTCGCTTGGGTCGCGGCCCATGCGGGGCCCTTCCTCGCCAGGCAGGTCACCTCTGGTCCGCTGGGCCTCGGTGGTGGCGCGCTGTTCCGCCACATCATCGACGCGGTGACGGACCCGGTGCTGCTGACGGACCTGGATGGGCGGCTGCGCCTGGCCAACGCACGCGCGGAGTCCCTGCTGGTCGCAAGCCCCGACGCGAGCCACGGCCGCAAGCGCGCCGTGCACCTCAACCAGCGCGTGTTCACCACCGCGGTGGCCAGCACCGCGCGAGGCCCCGTCCCAGGCGTGAGCTGGCGCGAAGTTCCTCTCGTGGACCCGGCGGAGGGACTGGACCTGCTCTTCGAGCTCGTCGGCACCCGCGTGTATGCCCCCGACGGCCAAGAGGCCATGGTGAGCGTGCTGCGCAACGTGACGGACCTGGGCCGGGCAACGCAGGCCCTGGGCGAGAGCTATCGCCGCCTGCGCGCCACCGAGCGCGAGGCCCGCAGCGAGCGCCATCGCCTGGACCGGGTGCTCGACTCCGTGGCGGACCCCATCATCCTGTCCAACCCCACGGGCGGCGCGGTGATGATGAACGAGCCCGCGGAGAAGCTCTTCACGCTCCCCTCGGAGGGAGGCCGGGCCGCGCAGCGCCGCGTGCGCTCCAACGACGCCGTGTTCTCCTCGTTCCTCGCCAACCTGCTGGACACCGGAGGCGGCCCCCGTTGGCGCGGGCAGCTCAACATGGTGGACCCGACCAGCGGCGCCACCCGTCCCATGGAGGCGGTGGCCACCAAGGTCCTGGGGGACGGAGGAGAGCTGACGGGCATCGTCACGCTCTTCCAGGACCGGGGCGAAGCGCTGGAGAAGGCGCGCCTCCTGGAGCGGCTCAAGGAGGTCTCCACGTTGCTGGAGGCTCGCGTGCAGGTGGCCACCGCGGAGCTCGCCGAACAGAACGAGAAGCTGCGCCGCCAGGCCATCCAACTGGAGCAGGCCAGCGCGGCCAAGTCGCAGTTCCTGGCCAACATGTCCCACGAGTTCCGCACGCCGCTCAATGCCATCCTCGGCTACACCAACATGCTGCTGCAGGGCGTGTCGGGCGAGCTCACCCCCATCCAGCGGCGCAACCTGACACGCATCGACTCCAACGGCCGGCACCTGCTGGAGGTCATCAACGAAATCCTCGACATCACCCGCATCGAGGCGGGGAGGATGCCGCTGCACCTGTCGGACTTCGGTATCCCAGAGCTGCTGCAGGAGGTCATGGCGGAGATGGACCCCATCATCCTCCGCAGCAAGCTGACGGTGAGCACACACCTGGGTACGAAACTGCCCCAGGTCCACAGCGACCGGCAGAAGGTGAAGCAGGTCGTTCTCAACCTCCTGTCCAACGCGCTGAAGTTCACCCACGAGGGTTCGGTGAACGTGTCGGCGGAGTACGCCACGGCCTCCTCCATGCTCAGCGTCGCCGTGACGGATACCGGGATTGGCATCGACCCGGCCTATCAGGAGAAGATTTTCGAGGACTTCCAACAGGTGGACAGCTCGCCCACCCGGGCCTATGGGGGCACCGGGCTCGGGTTGTCCATCTGCCGTCGTCTGGCCGACATGCTGGGGGGACGCGTCACCCTCCAGAGTTCCCCGGGGCAGGGGTCGACCTTCACGCTCCACTTTCCACGACGCCCGAGGCGGACATGACGAATCCCTCCCCGAACCTCCAGCCGCTCGTGCTCGTCGTCGACGACTACGACGATGCGCGGGAGATGTACGCGGAGTACCTCGAGTTCTCCGGGTTCCGCGTGGCGCAGGCGAGAAACGGCCAGGAGGCGTTGGACCAGGCCTTCGCGCTCGCGCCGGACATCATCCTCATGGACCTGTCGCTGCCCGTCATCGACGGCTGGGAAGCCACGCGCCGGCTGAAGAACGATGACCGCACGCGCACCATCCCCGTGGTGGCCCTCACCGGACATGCGCTGACGGGCCAGTCGGATGAGGCCCGGGGCGCGGGGTGCGACTCGTTCGTCACCAAGCCCTGCCTCCCCGATGAGCTGGTCACCGAGGTCCGCACCCTGCTCGCTCAGCGCGCGGTCGCGGTGTCCCGCTAGGGTGCCCCATGACGAGGACCTCCCGCCCCTCCAGCAAGGCCCGGACACAAGGCCGGCGCGGGACACCCGCGAGGGCGGAGTCACCCTCCCGCGAGCGCAAGCCACGGCGCGGTGCCTCCGCCAGCGCTCCCAAGACGCGCCCCCCCACGAAGAAGGCCAGGTCCCTGCGGAAGAAGGCCTCGCGTGGCCCCAGGATACGGGAGGTCGTTGACATCCAGGAGGACTTCAGAGGTCCATGGTATCTCCACGGGGTTGCCCGCGCGAAGGGGCTCGCGAAGCTGGGGGCGCTGGGGCTGGGCATGCCACCGGCCCGGATTCACGTGATGAAGGAGGGCACGCTGGCCGCCCTCGTGTCGCCCATCCCCACGCACCGGGTGGACCCGACGCGGGCGAACCTGCTGGCCCACCAGCGCGCCACCGAGGTCATCCTCCGCGAGCACACGCTGCTGCCCGTGGCCTTCGGCACCGTGCTGAGCTCCCGGGCCCAGGTTCAACAGCTGCTGCGCGCCGCGAAGGGGGTGCTCACCACCGCCCTGAACGCGCTGGAGGGCAAGGTGGAGCTGGGCCTCAAGGTGCTGCACCATCGCGAGCACCTGTCGCGGCGCATGGAGATGGAGGACTTCAGTCTGCGGCGCCGCGCGGGAGAGCCCGAAGGCGAGCACGAGCGGCGGCTGGGGCACGCGGTGGAGCTGCGCGCCTCACTCGACATGGCCGCGATGTTGGAGAGCCTGCGCCCGCTGGCCGCGGCCTCGCGCATCCGAGCGCCCGTGGGGGAGCGGATGCTGCTCAACGCGGCCTTCCTCGTCGAGCGGGAGAAGGTGCCCGCCTTCGAGGCGAAGGTCCGAACGCTGGCCGCGCGCTCGGACCTCTACGCCTTCCGCTTCACCGGGCCGTGGCCCGCGTACAGCTTCGTCGACGTGAGGTTCGGCCTGGACGAGGGGACTGTCCCCGCCGCCTCACGGACCGCCGGCTGACGACACCGGCGTCGTCACCCGCGCGACCTCCGCGGCCAACGGGTCCACTCCCGCGGGGAGACGGACCCAGCCGCTGGTGTGCTCCGTGCGCGCGAAGAAGCCGTCCATCGCGCGCGCCACGGTGAGCGTGCCCAGGGCCTTGCCACCGCGCTTGTACTCGACGCGGAAGGACTCCGTCGGCTCGCCCCCCGCGGGCAGCTCATCCCGGCCCAGCAGGTCCAACGGAACCAGCCGCCACACGCGGTCATGCCAGTTGCGGGTGAACTCGTCCGGCTTGTCCGGCGACTCCTCCGGCGCCAGCGCGACGGGGTTGGGCGCCTTGCCGCTCGCGGTGAAGGAGCGCGAGACACCGCCCGAGGTGATGACCACCGCGTCGAAGTCCCCCAGGTCGAACAAGTGCATCCGCCGGTCCACCAGGCGGCTGCTCGCGTTCTCCAGGTCCGGCAGCAGCGCGGGGCCCAACAGGAAGACCTGTCCGTCCGACTCGCGGCGCAGGTACGGCGTTCCCCAGCCGCCCGTCGTCGAGGCCAGCGTGTAGGACTCCGCCTTTCCGCCCAACGTCAGCGTCAGCTTGCGCTGCGAGGTGGTCAGCCCCACCTCCTCCAATTTCTTCGCGTCGAGCACACCCAGCGAACGCGTGGCGCGCAGCGGGGCGAAGCGGGGGAAGAGCTTCTGCGCCACCTCGTTGGCCCGCAGGTCGCGAGGAGGCGGAGGCGGCGTGGAGCCTGTGGCCTCGGGGCCCTGCGCCACCGCCGTGCCGCCGTCCCCAGCCTGCGTGCCACCATCCGCGTCCGAAGCCATGGCTTCCGGAGGAAGGGGCCGGGCGGGCTTGTAGCCCAGGCGAACCCACAGCAGGTCCCGGTCCTGCGCGTCGCGGAACAGCTCGACGAAGCGGGCCTCGTCCTCGAAGCGCACGCGGTCCAACGCACGCGCCGGGAGCTCCACCACCGTCACGTCACCGGGAGCACCCGAGGGCGTCCGCTGCCACACCAGATAGGCGGCCACCAGGGCCACCGCCGCGAGGGCGCCCTGGAGCGCCAGGTCCCGGGCCTTCATCGCTCACCTCCCGCCGCCACCGTGGCGCGCGGAGCACGACGGCCTCGCCGCCGCGTCGTCACGAAGCCCACCGCCAGCACCAGCGCCGGGGCCAGGAAGACGGTGGCGTAGAACCACGCCACGTCCTGCTCCCGCGTGTGCTGGATGGGCACGTCCTCCTCGGTGGACACCACGCCGGACACGGCCTCTTCACCCGTCAGCCAGCGCAGCGAGTCCAACACCAGGTACTCGTTGCCCAGGTTGGTCAGCACCATGTCGCTCATCGCATCCGCGTCCGCCATGACGATGGCGCGCATGGACACCTTGCCGGCCGGCGCGGGCTCCTCCACCGCGACCACCAGCGGCCACGTCCGCCGCATCTCTCCCGCGTCGTGCGTGAAGTTCCCATTCGCATCCGCGAACGTGGCGCCGTGAGCACGCACGGAGATGTCGTGCATGATGCCGTTGGGCAGCGGCTGAAGCTGGTCCATCGCGCCCGCGCCGATGAGCGCCACCGCCGCCTGTCCCCCCAACGCCGACAGCGACGTGACGGACGGATGCGAGCTGAAGCCCACCGAGCCCAGGTTGCCCCGGTCGCTCTGCTGACGCGTGGTGCGGAAGTACACCTGGTCGTTCGCCAGCGGCGTGCCCAGGTACTTCAGGCCCAGCGGCTCCAAGAGCTTCTCGAAGCGCGGGCCCTCCGGCTCCAGCGCCAGCCACAACCGGCCGCCGCGCTTGAGGTACTCGCGCACGGCGGTGGTCTCCTCTGGGAGGAAGTCACGCGTGGCGCCCAGCACCACCAGCGCCGCCGCGTCGGCGGGAACCTCCTGCCCAAGTCCCTCCGAGACGCTCAGCGAACGCACGTCCACGTTCTGCGAGCGCAGGACTTCCTTGAGCTGCGCGACGGACGGCTTCGGCGTCTCGCCCGGCACCGGCCGCGTGTCCGCGCGCTCGCCGTGGCCCGCAGTGAAGTAGACGACGCGACGGGGCTTCGCCACCGTCATGAGCCGCCGCTGGACCTCCTGGTCCAACCGCTGCAACTGCCCTCGGGAGCGGTCCAGCTCCAGCCCCACCGTGAGGGGCTCCTTGCGCTCGCCCCGGGCCAGCACGACGGTGCCGTTGTTGTGCACGCCCAGGAGCCTGGCGCGCGTGGGCTCCACGGCCTGGTCCAGCCACTCCACGTTGAGCAACTGGGGACTCTCCACCGACAGGTCGCGGAAGTACTGCCGCACCGCCTCACCCACCTCGTTCGAGGGCGGGAAGAAGAGCGTCACCTGCAAGGGCTCGTTGAGTCCGCGCACCACCTTGCGCGTGGAGTCCCCGGGCTTCGCGGTGCGGAAGTACGACAGGTCCCACGTCGTGTTCGCCTGCGTGACGACGAACACCGTCGCGAAGGCGAAGATGAGCACGAAGGACATGCCCAGTCCGGAGTACAGCGCGCTGCGCGCACGCCCCGTCTCCAGCACCGGCGCGCGCGCCATGGCCTGGACCGCGACCTCCACCAGCACCAGCGGCGCCAGACAGCACGTGAGCAACGCGGGGTACAGCGCCGCCAGCACCACCGCCAGCTTGGGGGACTTCATCGACAGGCGCGCCCCGAAGAGGGACGTGCCCAGGTCGGACTGGAGGAAGTAGAGCGCCAGCGCCGCCAGGCCCAACCCGTACAGGCCCAGCACCCAGCCATCCACCGTGCGCCGGTCCACGCTCGCGCCACGCGAGACGGCGAACCGCCAACCCATCGCGAGGACCACCGCCGCCACGCCCGCGCCGGACATGAGCCCGCGGCCCGTCCCCACGCCCAGGATGCGCTCACCGATGAAGACGGCGAGCAATCCGGTAACGAACATGAGCGTCGTCATCCACCCCTGCCCCATCGGACGCGAGCTCATCGCCACCTCCGCGCCTCGAGCACCCGCGTGGCCGCGAACAACGCCACGTAGGTGACGACCAGGTAGTAGACGACGTCACGCACGTGGATGAGCCCCGACTGGAATGGTGGGAAGTGCTGGTTCCACAGCGACATCGCGCTGAAGACGTCCGCCAGCGGCTGCTCGGTGATGCGCGCCAGGAGCCAGCAGAGGAAGAGCGCCAGCAACATCCCCGCGGACGTAATCGCCGCGAGCAGCTGGTTGCGAGCCAGCGCCGACCCGAACGTCCCCACCGCGAGCGACGCTCCGCCCAGGAGCAACAACCCCAGGTAGCCCGCCGCCACATGACCCAGCGACACCTTGCCGTTCACCAGCACCAGCACCGGCATGTACAGCGTGCACAGCACGTAGAGCGCCAGGAAGGCGAAGCCCGCCAGGAACTTGCCCAGCACGATGTCCCTGTCCCGCAGCGGTGACGAGTACAAGAGGGGCAGCGTCCCCGTCTGCCGCTCCTCGGCCAACAGCCGCATGGAGATGAACACCGAGGCGACCACGGTGAAGCCGCTCGAGTAATAGAAGAACTGCGACAGCACCTCGGCGGAGCGCTTGCTCGCGCCCCCCAGGGCCCACACGTTGAAGAGCAGGCCGTTCAACGCGAGGATGACCGCGATGACGACGTAGCCGCTGAGCGTGCGGAAGTAACCGGACAGCTCGCGGCGGGCGATGAGCAGCGCCTTCACGCGCGCACCTCCTGGCCGTGCGTCAGCCTGAGGAAGATGGACTCCAACTGCCCCGCGCCCTGGTCCAGCCGCAGGAGCTCCAGCCCCGCGCCCACCACCGCTTGCGCCACGCGCGGACGCAGGTCGGGAGAAGCCCGCAGGCTCAGCGACACCACGCCGTCCACGGCCCGGTCCACCTCCACCGCGCCGAAGCCCTGGAGCACCTCCACCGCGCGCGCCTGGTCGCCGCGCACCTCCACCTCGATGGAGCCTCCTCCGCCCATCTTCCGCCCCAGCTCCTCCTCCGTCCCCTGCGCCACCAGCGTCCCCTTGTGGATGATGAGGAGCCGATCACACGTCTGCGAGATTTCCGGGAGGATGTGGCTGGAGACGAGGACGGTGTGCGTGCCCTTCAGTCCCCGGATGACGTCGCGCATCTCCACGATTTGCCGAGGGTCCAGGCCGCTGGTGGGCTCGTCGAGGATAAGCAGCGCGGGCTTGTGCACCAGCGCCTGCGCCACGCCCACGCGCTGACGGTAGCCGTGGCTGAGCGTGGAGATGAGCTCGCTGTCCACCTCGCGAAGCCCCGTCTTCTCCTCGGCCTCGCCCACCCGGGCGGCGGTGTCGCGCGCCGTCACGCCTCGAAGCCGCGCGACGTAGGCCAGGTACTCGCCCACCGTCATCTCGTCGTAGAGCGGGGGCACGTCCGGGAGATAGCCGATGCGCTGGCGGACCTCGTGGGCATTGCTCACCACGTCATGACCGTCGATGACGACGCGCCCGGAAGTCGGCAGCAGCACGCACCCGAGGACCTTCAACGTCGTCGACTTGCCCGCGCCGTTGAGGCCGAGAAAGCCGATGACCTCGCCCTGGCCAATGGTGAAGGCCAGGTCCCGGATGGCCGCGTGCTCACCGTAGTACTTGGTCAGCCCTTCGACCTGAATCATAGAAGGTCATTCCATCAGTCGCGGTAGGGGGGATTGTCAAGCATCGAGCCGCTCAGTCATGGCGGACCTCGAGCCCCTCCGTGGTCCTTCCCAGGGTGAAGCGCAGCGCCCCTTCCAGCTCCGGCAGGACGAAGGAGTAACCCAGTTGCTCCGCCCGGGTGGGGAGCGCCCGGGCACCCGCCAGCAGGGCCTCCTGCCCCATCTCCCCGAAGAGCGTGCGGATGACGGCCGCGGGCATCGGCAGCACCGCCGGCCGCCGCACCACACGGCCCAGCGTCCGAGCGAAGTCCCCCTGCCGCACCGCCCCGGGAGCCACCGCGTTGATGGGACCTCGCGCCGCGTCGGTGAAGAGGCTGAAGTGGATGAGGCCCAGGAGGTCCTCCAGCGACACCCAGCTCATCCACTGGCGCCCGGACGCGATGGGCCCTCCGCCGCCCGCGAGGAATGGGGGCAGCATCTTCGCCAGCGCACCGTCCCGAGCATCCAGCACCGGACCGATGCGCAGGTGCACCACGCGAATCCCCGCGGCCTCGGCGGGCGCGGTGGCCGCCTCCCAGGCGCGGCACACGTCCGCGAGGAAGCCCGTGCCCGGCGCGCTCGTCTCGGTGAGGGGCTCGTCGCCCCGGTCTCCGTAGACGCCGACGCCCGCGGCGCAGACGAGCACCCGGGGCTTGCGCTTCATCCGCGCCAGCGCCTCGCTCAACGTGAGCGTGCCCTCCGCGCGGCTCTTGAGGATGGCGTCCTTGTACTCGGGGGACCAGCGCTTGCCCGCGACGTTGACGCCCGCCAGGTGCACCACCGCGTCCACGCCCTCGAGCGCCGCCGTGTCCACCTCGCCCTTGTCGGGGGCCCACGCCACCTCGCCTCGCGAGGACTCCGCGCGCCTGCGCACCAGCCGCTTCACGCCATGGCCGCCCGTGGTGAGCAGCGGCACCAGCGCCGAGCCCACCAACCCCGATGCCCCCGTGATGGCGACCGAGAACGGTCCCCGTGACGCGAAGGCCTGGTGGCGGCGCTGGTCGATTCCTGTCACCCGGTGGCGATAAGCGAACACCCGCTCCAGCGAGCGCCGCGCGAAGCCCCCACCCACCAGGCTCCCCAGCCCGCCAAGGGGCAACGCGTACTCCACCTCGTCCTCGAGGACGGAGGTGCCCATCGCGGGCTCGGGCCAGAAGCGATGGGTGTGGACCCACTTCGAGAACGGGCCGGTCACCTGGCGGTCCTGGAAGAGTGAGTCCTGGATGCAGGCGGTGTGCTCGGCCACCCAGCGGCGGGGGATGGGGCCCACGTACATCTTCATCACGACGCGGGCGCCCACCTGGAGGCCATCGCCGGAGCGCTCGAGGAGCTCCATCCGCTCCCAGGGGGGCGTCAGCCGTGCGAGCGCCCCTTCCCGGGAGTGCCAGGCGAACAGCTCGGAGGCGGAAACCGGCATCCGAGCGCGCGCATTGAAGACGTGCGACTTGCCCATGGTTGCTCCTGGCGCGACAGTGCGGCCCCCCATGCTAAATCCGGAGCTCGTCGAGCGCGCGGTGGAATTGCTGCGGCGCGGCGGCGTCATCGCCTTGCCCACGGAGACTGTGTACGGCCTCGCGGCCAACGCCGAGGACGAATTGGCCGTGCGTCGCGTTTTCGCCATCAAGGGCCGCCCCGCAACCCATCCGCTCATCGTCCACCTGCCCGGCGTGGAACACCTCTCCTCCTGGGCGCAGGACATCCCTCCGGCCGCGCACGCGCTCGCCCGAGCCTTCTGGCCCGGACCACTCACCCTGGTGCTGCGTCGCACGCCGCGCGCCACGGACGCCGTCACGGGGGGCCAGGACACGGTGGCCCTGCGAGTGCCGGGACATCCGGTGGCCCTGGCCGTGCTCGAGGCGATGGGAGGGGGAATCGCGGCCCCCAGCGCCAACCGCTTCGGGCGGGTGAGCCCCACCACGGCGGAGCACGTCCGGGTGGACCTGGGCGACGACGTGGACCTGGTCCTCGACGGAGGCCCCTGCACCGTGGGCGTGGAGTCCACCATCGTCGACCTGAGCTCGGGCGCACCCACCATCCTGCGGCCCGGAGGGCTCTCGACCGAGGACATCGAGCAGGTGCTGGGTCATCCCGTCCCGGTGAGGACGTCCTCGAAGGTCCGCGTGTCGGGCTCGCTCACGTCGCACTACGCGCCGCGCGCCGGGGTGGTGCTCGCGGAGCCGGGCGAAGCCGCCGCGCGCGTGCGAGCCCTCCGGGAGCAGGGCCTGCGCGTGGGAGTGCTGGGCCCCGAGGGGCTTGAGCTTCCCCCGGGTATCTCCCGCTTCGACGTGCCCGCCGACCCGGCCGGCGCCGCACGTGTGCTCTATGCACGACTGCGGGAGGCGGATGAGCGAGGCCATGACGTGCTCGTGGCCTGTCTCCCCTCCGCCAGCGGGCTGGGCATCGCGGTGCGAGACAGACTCTCCCGCGCCGCCGCACCTCGCGACGCGGGGGCCTGAACCCCAAGGCCTCCCCCAGCTCCACGCCATGCGGGGCGCCGGGACTCGCTCCCCCCGTGCGAAACCGGGACCATGACGCAACCAGCCATCGAGGATGGTTGCACCAAGAGAATGTTCACGTGCCAGGAGGCCAGGAGCGAGGATACTGGCGGCCGGGTGACGGACTTGAATGCCCTGAAGGGCTCCGGTATCCCGCCGTGTACTCCCAGAGGAGCGTCCCCGCGTGATGCGAAGCCTGTTCGGCCTGGTCGTCGCCCTGTCGCTGTCCGCCTGCAAGGAAGAACCCCGAGGGCAGCTCGAGCCCATCCCACGTCCGCCGGGCATGAAGGACGCGCCCCCGCCCGCGCCGAAGGGCACGGCCCAAGCCGACGCGCCCGCGGTGGACCCATCCAAGGTCACCCTGCGCTGGAAGCTCGTCGGGAACACGCCCATCGCCTACCGCATCACCCTGGACCGCGAGGGCCCCGCGCCCTCCTCCGAGCCCGTGGAGGCCCCCGACGCCAAGGGCAAGAAGGGCAAGGGCAAGGACAAGCCGGAGCCCAAGGTGGAGCGCGCGCCCGCCCCCACCGACGCACTTCCCGGCTCGCTCACCTACGTCGTGGAGCGCTCCAACTCGGGCGGCTACCAGCTGCGCGTCATCCCCGAGGGCAACAGCGCCGCCGAGGACTCCGGCTCCATGAGCGAGCGCGGCTTCGTGCTCGACGGCCTCCAGGGCGTCACCCGCAACACGGCCTCCCTGGTGATGGAGCTGCCGCTGGCCGCGGTGGGCCTCAATGACACGTGGGCGCTGGGCACGGAGCTGCTCAAGCACGACGCCCTGGGCCCCGCGTTCGCCGCCGACAAGACGGAGCGCCGCAACCGCGTGAAGCTCACCGCGCTCACCCCCGTGGACGGGGGCGACCAGGTGGCCACGCTGGAGTACGACCTGGTCGAGCTGCTCAACGGCAAGGTGACCCAGCGCCGCCCGCCGCCCGCCGTGCCCGCGCACACGGGTGACCCGGACACGGACCCGGCCGCCACCGACGAATCCGCGCCGCCAACCGTGCCCGCCTCCGCCGAGGTCCGCATCACCGGCAAGGGCGAGTTCCTCGTGAAGGCCGGCCACTGGCGCTCATGGGAAGGCAGCATCACCGCCACCACGCGCGGCGCCTTCCCCGCCAACGCGCTCCAGGTGCCGCCGGGCAAGGTGAAGCTGAAGCTCACCGCCCTGGAGTCGGCCCCGGCGTCCCAGCCTACGGCGAAGCCCCAGCAGTAGGCGCGCCGTCGGACTCGCGGACCATCCGCACCACCGCGTCCACCCATTCCGGGTGGGCGTTGAGCGAGGGGACGAGCGTCAGCGACTCGCCCCCCGCCTCCACGAACTGCTCGCGGGCGCGCAGCCCCACTTCCTCGAGCGTCTCCAGGCAGTCGGCGACGAAGGACGGGCACATCACCGCCAGCCGCTTCACGCCCCGCTTCGCCAGCTCCGGCAGCACCAGGTCCGTGTAGGGCTTCACCCACGGGGTGCGCCCCAGACGGGACTGGAAGGACACGCTCCACCCGTCCGCCTTCAGGCCCAGCCGCTCGGCCAGTCCTCGCGCGGTGGAGAAGCACTGCGCGCGGTAGCAGTGCTGGTTTGCATCGGTGAGCACGTCACAGCACCCCGCGGACGCGAAGCAGTGCTCGCCCGACGTGTCCGTCTTGCGCACGTGCCGTTCCGGCACGCCGTGGAAGCTGAAGAGCACGTGGTCCGAGCGCGTCTCCGCAATCACCGGCCGCGCCACCGACGTGAAGGCCTCCAGGAACGACGGGTGGCTGTGGAACGCCGGCACCGCGCGCACGTTGGGCACATCCCAGCCCTCCGTCATCACCTCGTACACCCGCGCCAGCGAGGACGCGGACGACGACGTGGCCTCCTGCGGATAGAGGGGCATCACGGTGAAGTCCATCACCCCACGCGCGCGAAGGCTCGCCACCGCGTCGGGGATGGAAGGCGAGCCGTAGCGCATGGCGAGCTCCACCTCGTACTCGCCGCCCAGCCGCTCGCGCACCGCGGCCTCCAACTCCCGGCTGTACACCAGCAACGGCGAGCCTTGGGGCATCCACACCTTGCGGTACGCCTCCGCGCTCTTGGCGGGGCGGACCGGCAGGATGATGAGGTTGAGCAGGAGCCAGCGCCCCACCGGATGGATGTCCACCACCCGAGGGTCGCTCAGGAACTCCCGCAGGTAGCGCCGCACCGCCCCGGAGTCCGGCGCGTCCGGCGTCCCCAGGTTCAGAAGGAGCAAGCCCCGCTTCGCGCCTGGAGTCGTCATCAGTGCAGGGCGTTGGGCAGGGTGAGGGCGAACTCCGCGATGCGCGCCTCGAAGCTCGTGCCGTCTGGCCGCTCCATCTCGTAGCTGCCGCGCATGGTGCCGAACGGCGTGCGCAACATCGCCCAGCTCGTGTACTCGAAGCGCTCGCCCGCGGCCAGGCGGGGCTGCCGGCCCACCACGCCCTCGCCCTTCACCTCTTCCACCTTCCCGGTGGCGTCGGTGATGAGCCAGTGGCGCGACTTCAGCTGCGCGGGCGCCTCCCCTTCGTTGACGATTTCCACCGTGTACATGAAGGCGTACTGCCCCGACTCGGGCGAGCTGCGCTCCGGCCAATAGGCCGGCTTCACGGTGATTCGAATCCCGTCAGTGGTGGCGCTGGAAGACATGCCTCCACATTTGAAGGCAAGGCCCCCGGGTTGCAAGGAAAACCCCGGCGGGCCGCCGGACGGGGCTCAGGTTTTCGCGCTCTCCCGGTCATCGCCCGGCTCCGGCGCCTTGGGCCAGATGAGCGACGCGACGATGGAGGCCAGCAGGATGCCGCCAATCACCCCCAGCGACAGGCTGATGGGGACGTGGATGTCGAAGTAGGTAATCAACATCTTCACGCCCACGAAGGCCAGGATGGCGCTCAGCCCCATCTTCAGCAGGTGGAACTTCTCCATCAGGCTGGCCACCACGAAGAACAGCGAGCGCAGGCCCAGAATCGCGCACACGTTGGACGTGTAGACGATGAAGGCGTCCTGGCTGATGCCAAGCACCGCGGGGATGGAGTCGAGCGCGAACAGCAGGTCCGTGGCCTCCACCACCAGGAGCACGATGAACAGCGGCGTCACCTTGCGGCGGTTGTCCTCGGTGATGAAGAAGCGGCTGCCCTCACCCTGCCGCGCCACCGGCAGCACCCGGCGCGCGAACTTGACGATGCCCTTCTGCTCCGGGTCCATCTCCTCGTCCTTGGAGAAGAGCATCTTCACCGCGGTGAAGACGAGGAAGGCGCCGAACAGGTAGATGAGCCAGTGGAAGCGCTGCACCAGCGCCGTGCCGGCGACGATGAGCACCGCGCGCATCACGAACGCGCCCAGGATGCCCCAGAACAACACCCGGTGCTGGTGCTCGGGCGCCACCCGGAAGTAGCTGAACACCAGCAGGAAGACGAACAGGTTGTCGACGGAGAGCGAGTACTCCACGACATAGGCCGTCAGCCACTGGAGCGCCGGCGTGCTGCCCGCGAAGTGCCAGATGCCCCCGCAGAACGCCAGGCTGATGGAAATCCACACCAGCGTCCAGATGCCCGCTTCCTTGGGCGACACCGCGTGGTCCTTGCGGTGGAACAGCCCGAGGTCCACGGCCAGCATCGCCAGCACGAAGAGGTTGAAGCCCACCCAGAGCGCGACTTGCGTGTTCACGTATGAATCCTGTTTCAAAAACAGCCGGCGCACCCTAGCGGCGGCGCGCCCGGGCGTCGACTCTTCCGTGGACCTTGGAGCCCCTCGGACCTCCGAGGACTCTGGCTCCCCACCCTCCTCCTACTCCGTCGCGGGCCTGCGCAGGACCATCAAGGAACGCCCCGCCACCTGCACCTTGCCCCCCGCTGGCGTGTGGGTGCGGGGAGAGGCCCCCGCCGTCGCCGTGTCCACCACCTGCTCCCAATCCGCGCCCCACTCCAGCGCCGGCAGCAGGAAGCTGATGGGCTCGTGGTGCGCATTCATCAGCACGAGCAGCGTGTCGCCCACAATCCGGTTGCCCTCATCGTCCGGCGCGGCGATGGCATCCCCGCCCAGAAGGAAGGCGAGCGAGCGCACATAGGGCTTCTCCCAGTCGTCCTTGCGCATCTCCTTGCCGTCGGGCCGGAACCACGCCAGGTCCTTTAGCTCGCTGTCCCACATGTGCGCGCCGCGAAAGAAGCGGCGCTTGCGCAACACGGGCTGCTCGCGGCGCAGGCGGGTCAACCGGCAGGTGAAGTCCAACAGCGTGGCCTGCGGCTCGCTCAACTCCCAGTTCACCCACGACAGCGCGTTGTCCTGACAGTAGGCGTTGTTGTTGCCCTTCTGCGTGCGGCCCATCTCGTCGCCGGCCACCAGCATGGGCACGCCCTGGGACAGGAAGAGCGTGGCCAGGAAGTTGCGCTTCTGTTGCTCGCGCAGGGCGTTGACCTTCGCGTCGTCCGTCTCGCCCTCCACGCCGCAGTTCCAGGAGTGGTTGTCGTTGGCGCCGTCGCGGTTCTCCTCGCCGTTGGCCTCGTTGTGTTTGTCGTTGTAGGTGACCAGGTCGTGCAGCGTGAAGCCGTCGTGCGCGGTGACGAAGTTGACGCTCGCGGCGGGCTTGCGGCCGGACAGCGCATACAGGTCCGAGCTGCCCGTGAGCCGGTAGCCAATCTCCGCCGCCTGCCGGTCATCGCCCTTCCAATAGCGGCGGATGGTGTCGCGGTACTTGCCGTTCCACTCGCTCCACAGCACCGGGAAGTTGCCCACCTGGTAGCCGAAGTCCCCCACGTCCCACGGCTCGGAGATGAGCTTCACCCGGCTGAGCACCGGGTCCTGGTGGACAATCTGGAAGAAGGCCGCGCGGGTGTCGTAGCCGTGCCTGTCACGGCCCAGCGTGGTGGCCAGGTCGAAGCGGAACCCGTCCACGTGCATCTCCTCCACCCAGTAGCGCAGCGAGTCCGCCACCAGCTTCAGCGCGTACGGGTGCGTGGCGTTCCACGAGTTGCCCGTCCCGGTGACGTCCAGGTAGTAGCGAGGGTCCTTCTCGGTGAGGCGGTAGTACGCGCCGTTGTCCAATCCCTTGAAGGACAGCGTCGGCCCCAGGTGGTTGCCCTCGCACGTGTGGTTGTAGACCACGTCGAGGATGACCTCGATGCCGGCCTGGTGCAGCGCCTTCACCATGCCCTTGAACTCGGCCACCTGCTCGCCCCGCGAGCCCGAGGCGCTGTAGCGCGCGTCCGGCGCGAAGTAGCCCAGCGTGCTGTAGCCCCAGTAGTTGGTCAGCCCGCGCTCGACGAGGAACGGCTCGTCGACGATGTGGTGGATGGGGAGCAGCTCCACCGCGGTCACGCCCACCTTCTTCAGGTGCTCGATGGCGGCCGGATGCGCCAGCCCCGCATATGTCCCGCGCAGGGCCTCCGGCACGCGGGGATGCAGCTTCGTGAAGCCCTTGACGTGCAGCTCGTAGAGGACGGTCTGGTGCCACGGCACCTTGGGCGAGGTGTCGCCCTCCCAGTCGAAGGTGTCCTCCAACACCACCGCCTTGGGCACACCCGCCGCGTCGTCCCGCTTGTCGAGGACCAGGTCCTCGTCCTTGCCGCCCGCCACGTGCGCGTAGATGGGGGCGCCGTAGTCCACGCGGCCGTGGATGGCGCGTGCATACGGGTCCACCAGCAGCTTGTTCGGATTGAAGCGCAGGCCCTTCTTGGGTTCGAAGGGCCCGTGGATGCGCAGGCCGTAGAGCGTGCCGGGCTTCAGGTCCGGCACATAGCCGTGCCAGACCTGGTGTGTCATCTCGAGCAAGGGGAAGCGGCGCGTCTCCCTCGAGGGCTCCTGCGCGTCATACAGACAGACCTCCACCTTCTTCGCGTGCTCGCTGAAGACGGCGAAGTTGACCCCGTGCCCGTCATACGTGGCGCCCAGGGGGAACGGCTTCCCTGGAAGCACCTCGGCCCGCCTCATCCCGCGCTCCTCTCCAGCAGCACCACCGGGAACCCCGACAGGAGCGGCGCGAGGGGCAGCACCACGCCACCCACTCCACGCTCGGGCCGCACCTGCCGCCCGGTGAAGACATCGCGGAACATCATGCCCGCATATGCCTCGGGAAGGTCCAGGAACGTGCCGGCGTACGCCCCCGCCAGGCCCTCCGGTGACTCCAGCGCGGACAGCACATAGCGCGGCGCACACACCACCACGCCCGCGTCCTCCCGCTCCCGGGCGAAGGCCACCGCCGTCTGGGCCCGGGCCCCGGACAGCTCCAGCGCCCGGTAGCTCCCGGAGCGGAACAACTCCGCCAGGCGCAGCCGCAGCCGCAGCACCTGCGACACGACGAAGAGCTTCACGCGGCCATCGTCCATGTCCGCGGCCAACCGCGCGCACAGCCCAGCCCGGTCCTCCTCCACCCGAGCATCCAGCGCCTCGAGCATCCGCGAGCGCGCCTCGAAGTCCACGGGCCGGCGGTTGTCCGGGTCCACCAGCGACAGGTCCCACAGCTCGGAGCCCTGATAGGTGTCCGCCACGCCGGGCGAGGCCAGCTTCAGGAGGAGCTGCCCCAGCGCGTTGTGCTGACCCGCGCGCTCCAGCCGCTGCTTGAAGCTCCGCACCTCCTCCAGGAACGAGGCGCCCTTCTCCGGGTCGAAGCAGGCGTCCACGAAGCGCGCCACGGCTTCGTCGTAGGCGGTGTCGGGGTTGGTCCACGAGGTGCGGACCTTGGCCTCCTTGATGGCCTTGGCCATGTACTCGCGAATCCGCCGGTGGAAGTCCGCCCGCTCCTCCGAGGACAGCGTCTCCCCCATGGGCCAGGCCCCCACCAGCGTCTGGAGGAAGAGGTACACGTCGTTCGCGCTGGGCGCGGGCCCCGATGGCAGCGCCACCGCCCACTTCTCCGTCAGGCGCAGCCAGCGCCGGGCCAGCTTGCGCCAGTCCTCTGGCACCTCCGTCAGCACGTTGATGCGCGCGCGCACGTCCTCGCTGCGCTTGGTGTCGTGGGTGCTGGAGGTGAGCTGGCTCGACGGCCAACGCTCCGCGCGCTCCTGGTTGCGCAGGTGGAAGGTGTTGGCGCGGACGCCGAAGCGCTCGGGCTCGCCGCCCACCTCATTGAGGCTCACCAACCGGTTGTAGATGTAGAAGACGGTGTCCTCCAGGCCCTTGGCCATGACGGGCCCTGTCACCTGTTGGAGCTTCATCGCGAAGCGCAGCATCACGGCGCGCTCGCGCTCGTCGGACTGCTCCGGATAGCGGCGCAGGAGGATGTCGCGCAGGAAGTCGAAGATGGAGGCGTTGGTGGTGGCGTTGCGCTCCTTGGCGCGCTGGATGGTCCACTCCACGTACTGCACGTCACGCGCATCCAACCCCGGGCGCCAGCCGTCCACATACGTCCGATACACCGGGAACAGCGCGACGAACTCCACCAGCGCGCGCCGCAGCGAGTTGAGCGTGAAGTCGCGCGTGCGGCGGCTCATCTCGGAGATGCGATTGAGCTCGTGCGCCAGCACGTTGATTTCGCTGGCCATGGACACACGCATGATGAGGAGCTTCTTCTGGTAGACGAGCTCCGCGAAGTCCCCCGTCTCCCCCGTGAGGCGTGCGTACGTCTCCGTCAGGTGCGCCTCCGCCGCCGGGTGGACGAACAGGCCGCTCACCGCGTTGGCGAAGCGGTAGCCCGTGGTGCCGTGGACCGCCCAGGCCTCGGGGATTCGCTCGCGGCCGCCTTGAATCTTCTCCACCACCACGTACAGGGCCTTGCGCAGCGGACTGCCGGGATGCTCCGTCACCTCCGCGCGCCAGCGCTCCCGGAGCGAGCTCTCCACGCCGGGCCAGCGGGTGTCATCCCCGGCGAGTTCTTGAAGGAAGAGCGCGTGCGCGCGCTCGATGAAGTAGCGCTCCTGCAGGTCCAGGAAGTACGCGGTGGGGTCGAACAAGCCATCCGGGTGGTCGATGCGCAGCCCGGTGACACAGCCCTCGCGCAGCCACCGGAAGATGAGCGCGTGGGCCTCCTGGAAGACCTCCGGGTCCTCCACGCGGATGGCCGCCAGGCCGTTGATGTCGAAGAAGCGCCGGTAGTTGATCTCCTCTCCCGCCACGCGCCAGTGCGCGAGCCGGTAGCTGCACGAGGCCAGCACCGCGTCCAGCAGGTCGAACGAGCGCGGGTTGCCCGGCTCGCCGTTGAAGACGCGCACGTTGTCCTCGACATACGCGGCGACCTCGGGGCTCGAGGCCACCACCGCGGCGAGGCGGCGCTTGATGACCTCCTTCTCGCGGTGGCGCTCGATGACACGGGCGCGCTCCACCTCGGTGCGCAGCGGCAGGTGCTCAATGGCCGTGAGGATGGAGAGCAGCTCCACCATCGGCTCGGCCTGGGTGCCCAGCCGCGCCTCCAGTCGCTCCAATCCATGGCGGAGGATGCGGCCGTACTGCCGGGGCGCCACCGGCAACAGGTGGTCGTAGTAGTGGACGAAGAAGGCGCCCTCGCGAAAGGACAGCTTCAATTCGCCCCGCTCCAGGACGATGCCGTACTGGTCTCCCAGGATGGGCAGGAGCACCTTGTTGCGCAGCTCCTCCTTCACCGGCGACCAGTCGATGTCGAAGTACTTCGCGTGGACGGACGAGGGGCCGTTCTCCAGCACGTCGAACCACAGCCGGTTGCCGCGCTCGATGCCCATGTGGTTGGGCACCACGTCCAGCACCTGCCCCAGTCCGTGCTCGCGCAACGTCGAGCACAGCGCCGCGTGGTCCTCCGCCGAGCCCACCTCCGGGTTGAGGTGCTGGTGGTCCACGCAGTCGTAGCCGTGGGTGCTGCCCGGCGTGGCCTTGAGATAGGGCGAGGCGTACAAGTCACTCACGCCCAGCCGCGCCAGGAAGGGCACCACCGCGCGCGCTTGCTGGAAGGTGAACCCTTGATGCAGCTGCACCCGGTACGTGGACAGCGGCGTGCGGGGACGTGCCCCCAAGTCCCCCTTCACACGCGTGAACAGGTCCTCGGCCAATGCCTCCGCGCTCAGCGTGGCCCCTGTTCCCCCTCCCGAGGAGGCGCTCCCCTCTTCTTCCAATCCGTCGAGCAGCATGAGGACCAGAGGTAGGGCGCCCGAGCGTCCCGCGCCAGCGTGGCCCCGGGCTTGCGCCCTCTACCCAACGCTCCAAGCGCTCGAAATGCCATGTCCCGCGCGAGCGGCCCGACGAATCTGTCCGCCAGTCACCGCCCGGAAAAAAGCAGAGGGCCCGCCGAGACTTCCGGAGGGCCCTCAAGATGCATCAGCTGGGTGGACCCCAGCGAACGCTCAGCTCAGCTGCTTGTTCACCAGCGAGGTCATCTCGAACATGGTGACGTTCTTCTTGCCACCGAAGATGGGCTTGAGCTTGTCGTCGGCGTTGATCTGCCGCTTGTTCTTCGCATCCTGAAGGTTGTTCTTCTTGATGTAAGCCCAGAGCTTCTTGACGACCTCGGTGCGCGGCAGCGGCTTGCTGCCGACAATCTCAGCCAGCGCGGCAGAAGGAGTCATCTCCTTCATGAACGACGCGTTCGGGGCGCGCTTCTTCGCAGCGGGCTTCTTGGCGGCGGGAGCCTTCTTCGCAGCAGCTTTCTTGGCGGCCATTCGTCTTGAGTCTCCTCCCCTCCGAAGGGGACGTTGTGCGGCCTCGCTTGAGTACAAAGCCAGTGCCGGTGAGGCGTTAGGTAGCACGCCCAAGCCCGAAAAACAGCCCTCTCCTGCGTTTTTCCCTCGGGAAGCGCCCTACGCAACGCGTTTCATGCCCGAGAAACCGGCTCGGGAGCGAGCTTTTCGCTCGGCGGCGCCCCACCACCTCCCGCGCGCCCCGAGGCCGGAAAATCGGCCTCGCAGCCCTCTCTCCCCTCGGACAAGGCCCCCTTCCGGGCACCTCCGGGGGCCTGGAAACCCGCCCCGCTCATCGTTCTCCGGCGGAGACTCGTCCCCCTCGGGCGTGGGATTCCCCTTGCGGACCGGGTGTACTTTTTCGGATGAAACGCCCCATGAGAGCCCTCATCACCGGCGCTGGTGGCTTCCTGGGAGTCTGGCTGGCCCATGCCCTCGTGGCGCGCGGGGACACCGTGACGTGCCTGCTTCGCCCGGGGGGAGACGCCTCCGGCCTGTCGGGTCTGGACTACACCCGCGCGGACGGAGACGTGACGGACCCCGCCTCGCTGCGCCCCGCGGTGGAGGGCCAGGACGTCGTCTTCCACCTCGCGGGGGTTCGCCGCGGCGCGACACGCGAGGACTTCATGCGCGTCAACGCCGAGGGCACCCGCCACCTGTGTGACGCCATGGTGGCCGCGGGCCACCGCCCCCGGATGCTGCTGGTGGGCTCGCTGGCGGCCATGGGGCCCTCCACCCCCTCCCGCCCGCATGTCGAGGAGGACCCCTTCCAGCCCTACGAGTGGTACGGCGAGAGCAAGGCGGAGGCGGAGCGCATCGCCTTCTCCTATGGAGACCGGCTGCCGGTGACGGTGTCCCGCCCGCCGCGCATCCTCGGTCCCCGAGACAGGGAGAACCTCACCTTCTTCCGGCTGGTGAAGAAGGGCCTGCGCCTGGAGCTCGGCGGCGGTCCGCGTCCCCTCACCATGATTGACGTGGAGGACGTGGTGGACGTGCTGATCCTCCAGGCAGAGCACCCGCGCGCCGTGGGCGAGGCCTTCTTCTGCGCGGGCCCGGGCGGCAGGACGCTCTCCCTGGAGGGCGTGCAGGACCTGTGTGCCCAGGCACTGGGGCTCCAGCCCCGCACGGCGCACGTCAGCCCCTGGGTACTGAAGACCTTGGCGTCGGTGGCCGACGGCGTCTCCCGCGTGTCAGGCCACAAGCTGCCCTTGAACCGGAAGCTGGCAAGGCAACTGCTCGCGCCCGCCTGGACCTGCTCCGGCGCGAAGGCCGAGCGCCTCCTCGGGTTTCGCCCCCGAAGAGACCTGGAAGACTCCATCCGCCGCAGCGCCCTCTGGTACGTCGAACACGGCTGGCTCTAGCCATGCTAGCAGGGGTAGGAGGGAGTCCTCCCCCGTCCTAGCGTCGTTCGTTGACCTCACCCCCCTTGGAGTGTCAGGAAGCCCGCTGCCACATGCCCTCGAAAGCCGCATTTTTCGATGTCGACGGGACGCTCGTGAAGACGAACGTCGTCCACGTCTACGCGTACTACGCGATGAACCGGGGCTCCGTGCTGGGCATCGCGGGGCGGACGCTGAGCACCGCCCTGAGCATCCCGCTCTTCGGAGCCATGGACACGTTGGACCGCAAGACGTTCAACGAGTTCTTCTACCGCTATTACGCGGGGTTGAGTGAGGACCGGCTCATCACCATCGCCGAGGACATGTTCGAGGACGTGCTCCAGCCCGCCCTCTTCGAACAGTCCCAGGACCTCATCGACCAGGCGCGTCGCAGCGGGTGCAAGGTCGTGCTCGTCACCGGCGCGCTGGACTTCACCATGCGCCCTCTCGCCCGGCACCTGGGCGCCGACGACATGATCGCCAACAAGATGCAGTTCGTGGGCGGCAAGGCGACCGGCAAGGTGATTCCGCCCATCATCGAGGGCGCCAACAAGGCCAACGCCATCCGCGCCTACTGCACCAAGGAGGGCCTGACGCTGGACAAGTGCCACGGCTACTCCGACAGCGCCTCTGACTACGCCATGCTCGCGGTGGTGGGACGTCCCACCGCGGTGAACCCGGACCTGCGGCTGCGCTCCATCGCGCGCGCCTACAACTGGCCCATCCTCGACCTCAAGTAAGTCCCCCTGCCTCCCATGCGCCCGTTCAAGACGCTCCAGAAGCTGTACGACGAGGAAAGCCAGGTCGTCATCACCGAGAAGGGCAGCCCCCCGCGCGCCCTCTTCTACGGCGAGGGCTTCCTCCAGGAAGACCTGCCCGTGGGCACCCGGGTCATCTTCCCCCGGTCTCCCATGGCCGGCGTGCCCAACGTCAAGGCCGCCATCCGCTGGGCCATCAACCACCCGGAGGGCATGGACCCGCTGCACGCCCTGCTCAAGCCCGGCATGCGCCTGACGTGTGTCATCGACGACATCAGCGTGCCCCTGCCCCCCATGGTGACGCCCGACGTGCGTCAGTCCATCCTGGAGGTGGTGCTGGAGCTGGCCGCCGACAGCGGCGTGGATGACGTGCACCTGGTCATCGCCAACGCGCTGCACCGCCGCATGACCGAGGCGGAGATGCGGCGCATGGTGGGGCCGAAGATTTTCGACGCCTACTACCCGGACCGCTACTACAACCACGACGCGGAGGACCCGGACGGCATCGTCGCCCTGGAGCGCACCGCGCACGGCGAAGAGGTCTCCGTCAACCGCCGCGTCGCGGAGAGCGACCTCATCATCTACGTGAACGTGAACTTCGTGCCCATGAACGGCGGGCACAAGTCCATGGGCACCGGCGTCTCCAACTACAAGTCGCTGCGGCACCACCACAATCCGAAGACCATCCGCGATTCGGACAGCTACATGGAGCCGAAGACCAGCGCGCTCTACCGCAGCAACGAGCGCATTGGCCGCAACATCGACAAGCACCTGAAGGTCTTCCACATCGAGACCACGCTGAACAACCGCATGTTCGGCGCGCCCGTGGACTTCCTCGCCAAGAAGGAAGAGGACTACACGGAGGCGGACCGGCTGAAGTTCCAGGCCATGCGCTACACGCTGTCCAAGCTGCCCCGGGCGGCGGCGCGCAAGGTGCTCAACGCCATCCCCGCGCCCTATGACGTCACGGGCGTGTACGCCGGCGCCACCGAGCCCACCCACGCCAAGACGCTGGAGACCAGCTGGAAGCAGTACTCGGTGCCGGTGGAGGGGCAGAGCGACATCGTCATCTTCCCCATCCCGTTCATCTCGCCGTACAGCGTCAACTCCATCCTCAACCCGCTGCTCGTGCAGGTGATGGGGCTGGGCTACTTCTTCAACCTCAACCGCGGCGTGCCGCTGGTGAAGAAGGGCGGCGTGCTCATCCTGCTGCATCCGGCCTACGACGAGTTCGACCCGGAGCACCACCCCAGCTACATCGAGTTCTTCCACCGGCTCTTGCCGGAGACGCGCGACTCCATGAAGCTGGAGCACAAGTACGAGAAGGAGTTCGCGGAGAACCCCAGCTACGTGCACCTGTACCGCAAGAACAACGCCTACCACGGCGTGCACCCGTTCTACATGTGGTACTGGGGCGAGAATGGCCGCCAGCACGTGGGCAAGGTCATCGTCGCGGGCGCGGAGAACAACCACGTGCCGGCGCTGCTCGGCTGGGACCGCACCGACACGCTGACGGAGGCCATCGAGGAGGCGCGCGGCTTCATGGGGCGCTCGGCCACCATCAGCCTCTTGCGCATCGCTCCCACGGTGATGGTGGACGTGAAGTGAGGACGGACATGTCGCTGCCCCCCGAGCTGAACGTCTCCCAGGTCTTCTCCGGCAAGCGCGTGTTGTTCGCCGGCGCCACGGGTTTCGTGGGCAAGGTGACGCTGTCCATGCTGCTGCACCGCTACGGGCAGGAGCTGGAGCGCGTGTACGTGCTCGTCCGCAAGGGCAGCGCGGCCTCCGCCGAGCGGCGCTTCTTCGACAAGGTGGCCACGAGCGAGCCCTTCCAGCCGCTGCGCGACACCTATGGCGAGGACGGCGCGCTGGAGTTCCTGCGCGGCAAGTGCGAGGTGCTGGACGGCGACATCACCGACCCGTGGGTGGGGCTGGAAGAGTCGCGGGTGGCGGAGCTCACCGGCAAGGTGCACGCCTTCATCAACTGCGCGGGCCTGGTGTCCTTCAACCCGTCGCTGGAGGTGGGGCTCAACGTCAATACCCACGGCGTGAAGTTCGCGGTGGAGCTGGCGCTGCGCTGGGGCGTGCCGCTCATCCACATGTCCACGTCCTTCGTGGCGGGCAACCGCAGCGGGCTCGTCTTCGAGGACGAGGAGGTCCGGGGCTACTTCCCCCGCAAGGACCAGCTGGACGGGCGCGACTTCAGCCTGGAGCAGGAGCTCAAGGACGCCGAGCGCATCGTGGCGCGGCTGCGCGAGCAGGCCGATGACCGGGCGCTGACGTCCACCTTCCGCAAGAAGGCGCTGGACCGGCTGGCCGAGGAAGGCCGCGACATCAACGACGAGAAGACGCTGCGGCTGGCGGTGGGCCGCGAGCGCAAGTTGTGGCTGAGCGGAGAGCTGGTGCGCGCGGGCATGGAGCGCGCGGCGCACTGGGGCTGGCCCAACACGTACACGTACACCAAGTCGCTGGGTGAGCAGGTCATGGCGGGCACGCCGGGCCTGCGCTACTCCATCGTCCGGCCCTCCATCGTGGAGAGCGCGAAGCACTACCCGTTCCCGGGTTGGAACGAGGGCTTCACCACCTCCGCCCCGCTGGCCTTCGCGGGCATCAAGGGCCCCGGTGGCATCCCCGCGGGCGAGAACACCATCCTGGACATCATCCCGGTGGACCAGGTGGCCGGCGCGACCATCGGCATCACCGCGCACGCCATGCAGGTGGAGGAGCGGCGCGTCTACCAGCTCGCCTCCGGCGACGTGAATCCGTTCTACGCCAGCCGCTCCGTGGAGCTCGTCGGCCTGTACCGGCGGCGCTACTACCGCAACCGTGAGACGGGCAACAAGGTGCTCAACCACCTGCGCTCGAGGCTGGAGCCGCAGCCGGTCAGCAAGCGCGAGTTCGAGTGGTTCAGCGCGCCCATGCTCGTCAAGGGCGCCCGCTTCCTGAAGAAGACCATCGACGAGGTGCGTCCCGCGTGGGGCGCGCCCGCGGTGCAGGCCATGTTGGACAAGGCCAAGGTCTCGCTCGACGAGGTGGAGGAGAGCAACATCAGCCTCATCGGGCTGACGGAGCTGTTCCTCCCCTTCCTCTACGAGAACCGCTACGTCTTCCGCTGTGACAACACGCGCTCGGTCTATGAGCGCATGGCGCACTCGGACCGGCTGAAGATTCCGTGGGACCCGGAGCGCATCGACTGGCGTGCGTACTTCATGGAGACGCACCTGCCGGGCCTGGAGAAGTGGGTGTTCCCCGGCCTGGAGGAGGAGCGCGAGAAGCGCACCGTCATCCCCGCGAACAGGGACCTGCTGGAGATGTTCGAGGCCACCGTGCACGCCTATCGGCACCGGGTGGCCTTCCGCATGGTGGCGGGCGAGAAGGAGGAGCGCTTCACCTTCGGCGAGGTGCACCGCTACGCCGCACGCGTGGGCAGCTTCCTGTTGCGCGCGGGCCTGAAGCCCGGAGAGCGGGTGCTGCTGGTGTCGGAGAACCGGCCCGAGTGGGGCACGTGTTTCTTCGGCATCCTGCGCGCGGGCGGGACGATGGTCCCGGTGGACCCCGGCCTGACCGAGGCGGAAGTCATCAACATCGCGAAGCGGGCGCAGGCGCGCGTGTGCCTGTTCTCCGAGGAGGCGGCGAAGGACTTCCCGGGCCTCTTGGACGCGCTGGGCAGTGACGTCGTCATCGCCAGCCTCGCCGAGGCCATGACGGGTGACCCGGCGGCCAAGGACGACCGGATTGGTCCGGTGCGCAAGTCCGCGTCGCCGGATGACCTGGCGAGCCTCATCTTCACGTCCGGCACGACGGGCACGCCCAAGGGCGTGATGCTCACCCACCGCAACTTCGCCTCGCTGGTGGCGAAGCTGGCCGGGGTGTTCGACGTCGGCGTGGGCGACGGCGTGTTGTCCGTGCTGCCCCTGCACCACACGTTCGAGTTCTCCGCGGGCTTCCTCACCCCGTTCTCGCGCGGCGCGGAAATCACCTACATCGACGAGCTCACGTCGGACCGGCTGGGCGAGGTCTTCGAGACGGGCCGCATCAGCGCGATGATTGGTGTGCCCGCGCTGTGGCAGCTGTTGCACCGCAAGCTGACGCAGGAGTTCTCCAGCCGTCCGCCCATCATCGAGCAGGGCATCAAGGCGCTGATGGCCACGCACGGGGAGCTGCGCAACCGGGCCAACGTCAACCTGGGCAAGCTCCTGTTCTGGCCGGTGCACCGCAAGTTCGGCGGGCGGCTCAAGGTGCTGGTGTCGGGTGGCTCCGCGCTGCCCGAGGAAGTGAACAAGGCCTTCCACGAGCTGGGCTTCAACATCACGGAGGGCTACGGCCTGACGGAAGCCGCGCCGGTGCTCGCCGTCGCGGAGCCGGGCAACAAGCGCACGCCAGGCTCGGTGGGCAAGCCGCTCACGGGCATCGAGGTGCGCATCCTCAACCCGGACAACGACGGCATTGGCGAGGTGCTGGCCAAGGGTCCCAACGTCATGGCGGGCTACTTTGGCGACAGCGACGCCACGCAGGCGGTGTTGCGCGAGGGCTGGCTGCACACCGGCGACCTGGGCCGCGTGGACGCGGAGGGCCGGCTGTTCCTCGTCGGCCGCGCCAAGGACGTCATCATCGACCACAACGGGAAGAACATCTACCCGGACGAGCTCGAGGAGCTGTACCAGGAGCACGCGCACATCAAGGAGCTGTCCATCGTCGGCCTTCCGGACGACGCGGGCGGCGAGAAGGTGGCGTGCCTGTGTGTCCCTGACTACCGGGACCGCCCCCGCGAGGAGGTCCGCCGCGAGTTGGAGGAGCACTTCCGCAAGACGGGCGCCGGCATGTCCCACTACCGGCGCGTGAAGGTGCTGCGCTTCTGGGATGGGGAGCTGGCGCGCACGTCCACGCGCAAGGTGAAGCGCAAGCTGGTGGTGGAGGAGCTGCAGCGGCTGGAGCGCATGGCCGCGAGCACCAGCAAGGCGCGCGAGAAGGTCTCCCTGGCGGCGGGAGGCGCGGCGGACTGGCTCTTCCCGCTCATCGCCGAGGTGTGCCACCGGCCGCTGGCGGAGGTGCGTCCGGAGACGAACCTCGCCGGGGATTTGGGCTTCGACTCGCTGATGCTCACGGAGCTGTCCTCCGCGCTGGAGGCCGCGGGAGTGCCGTTGCCCGCCATCGAGGATTTGACGCAGGTGCAGACGGTGGATGACCTGCGCAAGGTGGTGATGGCCTCGGGCCGCCGGCCTTCCGCGGAGACGCGGGCCAAGGACATCTCCAAGCAGAACGTGAAGGCGGAGGAGGTGGAGATTCCGGTGCCGGAGGTCGTGGCGGACGTGGGCCGGCAGCTCCTGAACTTCGGCCAGAAGGTCCTCTACGGCGGCGTGTTCGACGTGAAGGTGACGGGCCGTCCCTTCATTCCGCAGAACCGCAACTTCCTGGTCATCGCCAACCACGCCAGCCACCTGGACGCGGGGTTGGTGCGCGTGGTGCTCGAGGAGCAGGGCGAGCGGCTCATCTCGCTGGCCGCGCGCGACTACTTCTTCGACACGCCGCTCAAGCGCGCGTGGTTCGAGAACTTCACCAACCTCGTCCCCATCGAACGGCATGGCTCGCTGCGCGAGTCGCTGCGTCAGGCGGGCGAGGCGCTGCGCCAGGGCTTCAACGTCCTCATCTTCCCGGAGGGCACGCGTTCGCCCACCGGTGAGCTGCAGGAGTTCAAGTCCACGCTGGGTTATCTGGCGCTCACGTACCGGGTGGACGTGTTGCCGCTCTACATCCACGGCGCCTTCGAGGCGCTGCCCAAGGGCAGCGTGTTCCCCAAGTCGAAGGACCTCAAGGTGAGCATCGGCCCCGCGCTCGGGCACGAGGCCCTTCGCGCGCGCACGCAGGGCATGGCGCGCTCGGAGAGCTACCGCTACGCCACGCGCATCGCCGAGGACGCGGTGCGCGAATTGCGCGACGGCCGCGTGCTTCACCTGGGCGGGCCGCCGTCGGTGGACGTCAGCGTCATGCCTCAGCACAACCCCTCGGGAGGGTCTCAGTCGTGAAGCTGCTGGTGACGGGAGGCACGGGGTTCCTGGGCACGCATCTGGTGCCCAAGCTGGTGGCGGCCGGGCACACGGTGCGCCTCATCGGCCGCACGCGTCCGACGGGCCCCGCCTACGCGGGCACGGAGTACGTCGCGGGCGACCTGAAGGACCGGGACGCGGTGCGCCGCTCGCTCGAGGGAGTGGAGGGCGTCTATCACCTGGCGGGGCTCGTCTCCTTCCAGCCCAAGGACGGGCGGAAGATGTTCGAGCTGCACGTGGACTGCACGCGGGAGCTCCTGCGCGACGTGCGCGAGGCGGGTGTCCGGCGCGTCGTGCTGGCCTCCACTTCCGGCACCACGGCGGTGTCGAAGGACAAGGCCGTGCTGGACGAGTCCGCGGACTATCCGCTGTCCGTGGTGTCCCGCTGGCCGTACTACCTCTCGAAAATCTACGAGGAGAAGCTGTCGCTGGAGTACTGCCGCAAGCACTCCATCCCGCTCGTCGTGCTCAACCCGAGCCTGCTCATGGGCCCGGGGGATGACCGGCTGTCCTCCACGTGGACGGTGGTGAAGTTCATCAACCGGGAGATTCCCGCGATGCCGGGTGGCGGCATGTCCTTCGTGGACGTGCGCGACGCGGCGGACGCGTTCCACAGCGCGCTCACGCGGGGCGAGGTGTACGGGCGCCACCTGATGGGCGTGAACATGACGATGACGGAGTTCTTCCATCGGCTCGAGCGCCTCACGGGTGTCGCGGCGCCGCGGCTCAAGCTGCCCTCCCAGGTGAACATCCTGGGCGGTCACCTGCTGGAGCGCTGGGCGAAGCTGCGGGGCACTCCCGCGCCGTTGGACCCGCAGGAAGTGGAGATTGGCGAGCACTACTTCTGGTTGGACTCCGCCAAGGCCGAGGCCGAGTTGGGCTTCCGCGCGCGCGATGTCCAGGAGACGCTGGCCGACACGGTGAAGCACATCTACGCGAAGCTGCCGCCGGGGAGCCTGCCTGGAACGAAGGGCCGGCTCGGGGACCTGCGCGAGGGCACCTGACGGATGCGCGGGTGGGCCGGACTACCGGCCCACCGTCCGCCGGGCGCGTTCAACCAGAGGGCTGGCCCAGGGCTCGGAGCGGTGGCTCCAGACCCACGCGGCGCCCAGGAAGCTCAGGCCCAGCAGCACGAGCATGAGTCGCGCGAGCACGGAGGGCCCGGCCGCATCCTGCGACATGACTAGCCCACCACCCGGTTCCGGCCGGTCTTCTTGGCCTTGTACAGGTTGGCGTCCGCCACCTTGATGAAGTGGGTGGGCTCCGTCATGTCGGACGCCATCTCCGCCACGCCGATGGAGATGGTGACGGGAATCTCCTTCTCGTCGTAGACGAACGCCTTCTCCGCGATGAGCTTGCGAATCTTCTCCGCGAACAAGCGCGCCTTGTCCGGCCCGTCCTCGGGCATGACCACGGCGAACTCCTCGCCGCCGTAGCGGGCGAAGCACTGCTCGCGGCGCACCAGCCGCTTGATGGACTGGGCCAGCTCCCGCAGCACGTAGTCCCCGGCCAGGTGCCCGTGGACGTCGTTGATCTGCTTGAAGTGGTCGATGTCGAACATCATCAACGACAGCGTGCGCTGATAGCGGCTGGAGCGCCCCATCTCCCGCTCGAGGTACTCGAGGAAGAAGCGCTTGTTGTTGATGCCCGTGAGACCGTCCGCGATGGTCAGCGTGTAGATGGTCTCGTGGTACTGGGTCTCGATGTTGTCGCCATCGAGGAACTTGAAGATGGAGCCACCGACCTTGATGAGGTCGCCGCTTCGCAGCGGCTGGGCCTGGAGCACTTCCTGGTCATTCAGGTAGGTGCCGTTGGTGGAGCCCAAATCCTCCACCAGCATCTTCCCGCCCCGCCCCAGCACGCGAGCGTGCCGCCGGGAGACGTTGTCCAGGTCCACCACGATGTGGTTGTGCTGGTCTCTTCCAATGGTCAGCTCGGAGTCGTCGAGCAAGTACTTCTTGCCGAGCTCCGGGCCGTGAATCTGGACGAGGCAGCACTCGGTGCTGCGCTGCGAGCGCAGGTCCAGTGCGGAGATCTTGGTGACGCGCGTTTCGTCGCCTGACATCACCCACGAGGCTAGCACGACCCCGTTTTCGGAAGCCAAGCAACCCCTGCAGGAACCGAGCTTCCCGGCACACCCGGTCCCCCTCGGAAGGCGCCCATGTCCCACATCCGGCGAGTCCCTTGAGGTGGGGAGGACCTGGCGGGCGCGGTTGGGCACTCAACGAAGGCAGCGGGGCGGGCCTCGGCGGCCTTGTGGGGTGAGACTGTCGGACTAACGTCCGCAGGTTCTATGTCCAAGGTCCTGGCGATGATTCTTGCGGGAGGCGCGGGCACGCGCCTGGAGCCGCTCACGCGCGAGCGGGCCAAGCCCGCCGTCCCCTTCGGGGGGCGCTATCGCATCATCGATTTCGCCCTCTCCAACTTCACCAATTCGGGGGTGTACCGGGTCAAGGTGCTGACCCAGTACAAGAGCGACTCGCTCAACAACCACCTGTCGCGCGCGTGGCGGATGTCCGCCTTCCTGGGCCACTACGTGGAGGCGGTGCCGGCGCAGATGCGCACGGGGGTGGACTGGTACAAGGGCAGCGCCGACGCCATCTACCAGAACCTCAACATCATCACCGACGAGGAGCCGGACTTCATCTTCGTCTTCGGCGCGGACCACGTGTACCGGATGGACACGCGGCAGATGCTCGACTTCCACATGGCCAAGCGCGCGGCGTGCACCGTCGCGGCCATCCCCGTGCCCATCGAGCAAGGGCGCGAGTTCGGCATCATCGACGTGGGGCCGGACGGGCGCATGCGCCAGTTCCTGGAGAAGCCGAAGAATCCGCCGCCCATGCCGGGCAATCCGAAGATGTGCCTGGCCTCCATGGGCAACTACCTCTTCACCACCGAGGTGCTGGTGCAGGAGGTGGTGCGCGACGCGGCCAACGAGGCGAGCGCTCACGACTTCGGCAAGTCCATCATCAGCGAGCTGTACAAGAGCTCGCCCGTCTACGTGTACGACTTCGCGCAGAACGAGATTGCCGGCCAGGAGCCCAAGGAGCGCGGCTACTGGCGGGACGTGGGGAACATCGACGTGTACTACCAGTCCAACATGGAGCTGGTGGAGGTGGACCCCATCTTCAACCTCTACAACGACCGCTGGCCCATCCACACGCAGTCCCACAACTACCCGCCGGCCAAGTTCGTCTTCGCGGACACGGAGAACGCGCGCGTGGGACATGCAACGGACTCACTGGTGTCCGAGGGTTGCATCATCTCCGGCGGACACGTGAATCGCTCCGTGTTGTCCCCGAAGGTGCGCGTCAATTCCTATTCGGAGGTGGAGGCGTCCATCCTCTTCGAGAACGTCACCATTGGCCGCCGCAGCCGCATCCGCAAGGCCATCATCGACAAGAACGTGGAGATTCCGCCGGGGACGACCATCGGCTACGACCCGGTGGAGGACAAGCGGCGCTTCCACGTGACGCCGGATGGGGTGGTGGTCATCCCCAAGGGCATGAAGGTCACCTGAGGAGACCATGGGCGCGTCGGGGGGCCTCCATCTCAGGCCAGCGCGCGACTCGGACCGGCGCGCGCTGTGGCGCATCCACACCGAAGCGGTGGAGGCGCTGTGCCGGGGTGTGTATGCCCCCGATGAGCTGAACACCTGGGTGAGCCTGCTCAAGCCGGAGGGCTACCTGCGCCCGGACCGTCCGCGCACCGTGTTGGTGGCGGAGCGAGGCCGGCGGATGGTGGGCTTCGGCCAGCTCGACTCGCGGCTGGGAGAGCTGGAGGCCCTCTACGTGGTGCCGGACGAGGTGGGCCGGGGCGTGGGCTCCCAGTTGCTCGCCGCGCTGGAGTCGGTGGCATGGGGAGACGGCACGCCGCTCCTGGGATTGGACGCGAGCCTCAACGCGGAGAACTTCTACCGCCACCGGGGCTATGTCTCCCTGCATCCAGCCCGGAGGCCTCTGACGGCGCGTGTGCAGCTGGCCTGTGTGCGGATGCAGAAGCGGCGGCCGGTGACGGCGTCGCGCCAGGAGCCGGCCGCCGGAGCGATGACACCTACCTGAAGGCGGCCTTCACCTCGGGCCTGAAGAGGACGACCAGCGCCCAGATGCCGATGGGTGCCGCCATGCAGCAGCAGGTGCCATAGCAGGGCACCAGCGACGCGATGGCGCCCGCGATGGCCAGTCCCCGGTGCTTGAGCTGACGCATGCTCCACGCGCCGGCGAAGACCAGGGCATTGAGCACGACGACCGGGCCGAAAATCATCAGGCGCTTGCCGGTCGAGGCCATGATTTCGACGAGCTCCCGGTTCTGCTCGAGGGCATTCCGGTAAGGGGCCATGGCGGGGTCGTTGTAGAGCCGGTCCAGGTCATCCGGGCTCACCGTCTGCACGACATATAGAAGGCCCCAGAGGGCCGTCAGCGCCGAGGCGACCATCAACAGGATGGCCGGCAGCGACACCGCCTCCCGGGGAGGAGTCTGCGGCATTTCATTCCCGGCGGGCGCTCCGAAGTGGTTCTCCATGTTTCCACCTCCCATGACAAGCCACCGCGCATTCCAACCAGGGGACGGTGCGCGCACCAAGCAGAATGACGCGGCACCGTCCTCCAGGTCTCGACTCCCTCAGGCCTTGAACGTGAGCAGCGGGCTCAACCGGGCCACTTCGCGAACGATGCCGGCCTCGACCTGCGAGTCCACCACCGGACGGATGGGTTTGTAGGCCGCGGGGGCCTCCTCCACGCGGCGCTCCTCGCGCAGGGAGATGCAGTCCACCCCCGTCAGTCCCAGCGCGGCCTCGCTCTGGTCCGCTCCGGCGCGAGCCAACGAGAACCGGGAGCGCGCCCGGCCCGCGCCATGGGACGCGGACTCGAGCGCCCGCGCATCGCCACACCCAACCATGAGGAAGGACGTGGCGCCCATGGAGCCAGGGATGATGACGGGCTGTTCGGCTCCCGCCGGGCATGCGCCCTTGCGAGCCAGCCAGCCGTCCTCATACGGGAGGGTGAGGTTGTGGGGCACGTCGTAGACGAGGGGCGCCTCCACGTCGCCGAACAGCTCGCGCAGCGTCTGGCGCAGCAGCTCCGCGAGCAGCAGCCGGTTGAGGAACGCGTAGTTGGCGGCGGTGGCCTCCGCTTCCAGGTACTGGGAGACGAGGGGCTCGTCCGCCAGGGGAAGGATGCCGCTGTCGGGAAAGGGCGCCCCGCGAGGCCAGGCCTTCCGGGTCCGCTCCCTCCACGCCACGCCCACGTGTTTACCCACGTCGCGGCTGCCGGAGTGAATCATGAAGGCAAGCTGCCCCTCGCGAACACCCCACGCCCAGGCCCGTGCACGGTCCTCCACGGCCTCCACGCGCTGCACCTCGACGAAGTGATTGCCTCCGCCGATGGTCGCCAGGCCCGCGTCACGCACCACGCCTTCGCGGGTGAGTGCATCGGGGGCCCAGTCCGGGTTGCCTCGGAGCACACCCCCCAGATGGATGCGTGCCACCTCCTCGTCGAGCTGCCGCAGGTCCGCGTCGCGCGCGCATCCCAGCGGAGCATCCAGCGTCTCCAGGAGCCACCCCGGAATGCCATCGCGAAACAGGGCCGAGGAAGCACGCGAGGACATCGCCACGTCGCGCGTTCCGAAGAAGTAGTGGCCCTTCATGCGCTCGACGAAGGCATCGCGCTGGGACAGGAAGTCGTCGACGGACAGGTCGGCGACGTGCAGGCGCATGCCGCAGTTGATGTCGGTGCCCACGGCGCCAGGGACGACGAGCCCTCGCGTGTGGAGCACCGAGCCGATGGCCACACCGGAGTCACCGGGGTGGAAGTCGGGAGTGGCTCGCACGCGGAGGACTTCGCCGCCGCTGGGGTGCTTCAAGGCCGCGAGGTGGGCGAGTTGTTGGAAGGCCTTGCCCTCGACGGGCAGGTCCGGGGGAAGAAGCACCTCGGCGGGCGGCGCGTTCGCGTCGGCCTGGAGGCGCACGGAGTAGAGGCGACCGTCATAGGTCACCTCGAGCCCCTCGCGGGCAAGCGCCCGCAGGAGCCGATTCAGTTTCGGCTGCATGACCCAGCTCAGGAATGCCCCGGTGCTCGCATGCGAGCGTCCCGGGGGGACGTAGCGGAAGAGATGGTGGACCTTGGGTCAGCAGCCGCGGTCGCCGGACGGCGTGAAGCCCGTCCTCGACGCGCAGGGACGCATGAGGCGCCAGGGCCTGACAACACCCGGCGCCATCGGCAAGAACAGCCGCGGGTTACACCGCTCCGGACAACCCGCCATCGACGTTGATGGCCGTGCCGCTGATGTAGCCCGCCCGAGGCGACAGCAGGAAGGCCACCACGTCCGCGAACTCCTCCGCCTTGCCGATGCGGCCCAGGGGGACACCCGCGTTGCGCGCCAGCTCGGCTTGAATCGACTCCAGGGGCTTGCCGGCCTGCTGCGCCCGCTTCTCCCACTGGCCACTTTCAATCATGCCCACGAGCACCGCATTCACCCGGATGTTGCGCGGCCCGAGCTCCTTGGACAGCGCCTTCATGAGCGCCATGCCCGCCGCGCGAGTCACCGAGGACGGCGTGGACTGGGCCCCCGGCTCCTTCGCCCGAATCGACAACACGTTGACGATGGCCCCGCTCCCGGACGCGCTCAAGTGAGGCAACGCATGTCGCGCCGCGCGCACCGCCGCGAACAGCTTGAGTTGGAGGTCCGATTCCCACTCCGCGTCCGTCACCGAGGCGAAGGGCCGCGCCGCCGCCGAGCCCGCGTTGTTCACGAGCGCGTCCACCCTGCCCCATCGCGCATGTGCGGCGTCCACGAAGTGCTCCAGCTCGTAGGCCTTGGACACGTCCGCCTGCATCGCGAGCACGTCTCCACCCTCGGCCCGCAGCGCCGCCGCGGTCGCCTCCAGCCGCTCCGCGCCTCGGGCACAGAGGGCGACGCGAGCCCCTTCTCGAACGAGCCGCCGGGCCACGGCCGCCCCCAGCCCGTCCGAGCTGCCCGTCACCAACACCACCTTGCCACTCAACTCCAAGTCCATGTGCGCCTCCCTCTGGACCAAGACACCCGGGACTCTTCGCGTCGAGTCCCCGGCACACCCGGCGGCGCGGAGCCGATGACACCGCGCCGTCCGAAGCAGAGGCTACGCCATCACCCGGGCTGCATCACCGACACGTGCCGCTTCTTGTCGAAGGCCGCCAGCGTCCTGGAGATCTCCTCGTTCACCATGTGCAGCACGTCCTGCTTCTCGCGGAACGGGAGGAAGGCGCTCTTGAAGCCGGAGACGATGATGGTGGTCAGGTCATCCAGCGACAGGCCGAGCTCCTTGTGCGCAATCCAGAGTTCCTTCGTCACCGTGGTGTCGGTGATGAGGCGGTTGTCGGTGTTGATGGTCACCCGCAGGCCGTAGTCGAAGTAGAACTTCAGCGGGTGCGCCGCGAGGCTCGACACCGCGCCCGTCTGCACGTTGGACGTGGGGCAGACCTCCAGCGGGATGCGGTGGTCGTTGACGTAGTTGAGCAGGTCCCCGTCCTCGCGCAGCCGCGTGCCGTGGCCGATGCGGTGCGAGCCCAGGTTGTGGATGGCCTGGGAGATGGACTCGGGGCCGTACGCCTCGCCCGCGTGGGCGGTGCAGTTGACGTTGTTCTTGAGGATGAGCTGGAAGGCGTCCTTGTGGTCCTTCGCGGGGAAGCTGGCCTCGGCGCCCGCGAGGTCGAAGCCGATGACGCCCCGGTTCTTGTACGCCACCGCCAGCTCCGCCAGCCGCATGGACGTCTGCGGATTGATGTGGCGGATGCCGCAGACGATGACGCCGCACTTGATGCCCGTCTCGCGCTTGGCCACCCGCAGGCCCTCGAGCACCGAGTCGATGACCGTCGTCATCTTCAGGCCCTTCTGCAGGTGCAGCGCGGGCGAGTAGCGCACCTCCAGCCAGCGCACGTTCTCCGCCGCCGCGTCCACCGCCAGCTCATAGGCCGCGCGGTAGAGGGCATCCGCCGTCTGGAGCACGGAGAGCGTCACATCGAACGCGACGAGATACTCCTCCAGGCTCTTGCAGACCTCGCCCATGTGGATGGCCTTGGCCAGGCCGTCCTCGGTGTCGGCGAGCAGCTTGACCTTCTGCTGCTCGGCGAGTTCGAGAATCGTCTTCAACCGCATGGAGCCATCGAGGTGGCAGTGCAGGTCCGTCTTGGGAAGGGCGTGGAGCAGCTCTTCGGTCACCGCCAGCGTGGGAGGCGGAACCAGGTCCGTCCGCCGGGCCCCGGAGGGGATACCGGTGGCGTTGGGAATCTCGTCGTCGCGAATCGTGGGCATGGTCGAATCTCCTTCCTTACGCCATCCTCCAAACCATGTCGCCCCGTACGTGTCCATGCAGGCCCCCCCTCCTCGCCCTCGCCCTGACACTGGTGATGGCCGTGGGATGCCGGGAGCCCGCGGAGACGGCCTTCCGGACCTCCACGGATGCATCCTCCCGAGCCGGGCTGACGCCCCTGGCCGAGGGTGTCCTCACTGGCAACGAGGCCGGCGCCGTGGTGCGCCTGGACCCCAGCGGCGCCGTGGTCTGGAGGGTGGCTCTCGGGAGAGAGGTGGCCACCCGGCCCGTGGTGGCGGGCGACAGCGTCATCGCCGGCACCGTGGCTGGGGACCTGGTCCGGCTGGCCCTCTCGAACGGGGCGGAGCAGTGGAGACTCACCGGAGAGCCTCCCGTCCTCACCCCGCTCATCGTCTCTCCGGATGGGGCCACGGTGTACGTGGTGGCTCCGGATGGCGCGGTGCGTGCCCTGGCGGCGGACACGGGAAAGGTCCTCTGGAAGGTTCCACCGCCCAAGCCCGACGAGTCCCACCTGGACACCCGCCGAGGACTTCCCTCTCCCGTCCTCGTAAGAGGGAGGCTCGTCGTGGCGCTCGGGGACGCGGGCTTGATGGCCCTGTCCACGGAGGACGGCGGTGTGGCCTGGCGCCGGGACATCCGGAACGTGCTGGGGCTCGAGGCGAAGGGCGATGTCCTCTACGCCAGCACGCGGGACAAACACGTCTGGGCCCTTCAGGCGAAGGACGGGACACCCCTCTGGGACAGAATACTGACGAAGGAGCTCACCGGGCCGCCCTCGTCCGCCCTGGGTCTGCTGTGGGTGGGGGCTCGCACGGAGGAGGCGCCGATGGTGCTCGGATTCGACCCGGCCACCGGGAAGGACGTGGCCCGGGTGGCCCTGCCCGACCCGCTCACCACGGCGGTGGCGGAAGTCCACGGTGAGCTGCTGCTGGTCCCCACCCAAGGCCGGCAGGGGCGGCTGGTCGCGCTGAAGCGGCCCACGTGGGAGCGCACCTTCTCACTGCGCACGGACACCGCGCTGCGCTCCCAGCCCGTGGTCCAGGGGGAGCAACTGTTCGTGCTCGGCCAGGACGGGCGCGTCCTCTCGTGGAAGCTGCGCCCACCCGAAAAGCCCTGAGCGGGGTTTCGAGCCGCGTTGTCAGGTGGCCCCGCCACCCCACGTCATTTTCCGCATCCGCACCCGGCAGAAGAAGCCCTACACGCCCAAACTTCGCTGGTTCGAATCCAGCTCCCTCCGCCACTGTGGAGGGATGGCCGAGTGGTCAAAGGCACCAGACATGAATCTGGCAGGTTACCTGCTGGCTTTCTCACTCGGGTGCGGACTCCCTTTTCAACCTCGCGCTACCCTGGCATCAGGAAACGCGCGATGACGCGCTTGAGTCCCACGGCGCCGCCGAACTCCACCGTCACCTTCGCGTTGGGTCCCGTCCCATCCGTGGCGACGATGCGGCCCACGCCGAACTGCTCGTGCCGCACGCGCATGCCGCGCACGTCGCCGCTCACCGCATCCATGTCCGACGCCTGCGAGTAGGAGCGGTCGATGCGGGGGCCATCGTCCTCGTCCCAGGACCGCTTGCGCGGAGGCACCGCCGCCACGGGGCGAGGCGGCTCTGGCACATCCTGCTCGCTGATGCCGAACAACGCGGGGGGCACGTCTCGCAGGAAGCGGCTGGGCGGGTTGTAGCGCAGCTCACCGAACAGCGAGCGGCACTGCGCCAGGCTCACGTAGAGCCGCTTGCGCGCGCGCGTGAAGCCCACGTAGCAGAGGCGCCGCTCCTCGGCCATCTCCTCGCCGTTGTCTGGGTCCTCGCCCTTGAGCGCTCGCGAGTGCGGGAAGACCCCGTCCTCCAACCCCGTGAGGAACACCGCGTCGAACTCCAGGCCCTTGGCGGCGTGGAGGGTCATCAACGCCACGCGCCCCTCCCCCACCTCCGCGTCCGCGTCGCCCACCAGGGAGATTTGCTCGAGGAAGGCTTGGAGCGGCGGGGTGTCCGCCGACAACGGGGCGGCGTCCACCTCCGGAGGAACCTCCTCACGAGGCTGGGACGCCGCAGCCACCGCCGCCGCCGCGCGGTTCAAGTCGAACTCCTGCGCCGCACCCAGGAACTCGCGCAGGTTCTCCGCGCGGGTGTTCGACTCGTCGCTACCTTCCGCCACCAGCGTCTCGACGAGCTTCGTCTCGCGAAGCATCTCGTCCACGGCACTGGCCGCGTCCGTCGTGCCTTGGGCGAAGTCGTGCAGCGACTTCAGCAGTCCGTGGAACGTGCGCAGCCGCTTCACCGCGGTGGTGTTCAGCGCGGGGATACGCTCGGGCTCGGCGAGGACCTCATACAGGCTCTTCGCCTGGGTGTTGGCGTGGTCCGTCACCCGCTCCACCGTGGTGTCGCCAATCCCACGCGCCGGCGTGTTGATGATGCGCAACAGGTCCGCGTCCGAGCGCGGGTTCACCATCAACCGCAGGTACGCGGAGGCGTCGCGCACCTCCGCGCGGTCGTAGAAGCTGCGTCCGCTCACCAGCGTATAGGGGACACGCGCCAGCCGCAGCCCCTCTTCCAGCACGCGGCTCTGCGCGTTGACCCGGTAGAAGACCGCCATGCTGGAGAACTTGATGAAGCCCTCGCGCTGGAGCGCGAGAATCTGCCGCGCCACCTCCTGCGCTTCCATCCGCTCATCGCGGTTGAGCATCAACTGCAGCGTCTGGCCCGCGGGCCGGTCGGACCACAGCTTCTTGTCCATCCGGCGCGTGTTCTTCCGGATGACCTCGTAGGCTGCGTCCAGGATGTTGCGGTCCGAGCGGTAGTTCTGCTCGAGCTTGACCACCTTCGCGCCAGGGTACTCGCGAGGGAAGTTGAGGATGTTGTCCACGTCCGCGCCGCGCCAGCGGTAGATGGACTGGTCATCGTCGCCCACCACCACCAGGTTCGCTGACGGCGGCGGGGCCAGCTGCTTCAGGAGCGCGTACTGCACGGGGTTGGTGTCCTGGAACTCGTCCACCAGCACGTGATGGAAGCGGCGCCGGTAGTTCTCCAACACGTCCGGGCGCTTGCGGAACAACGACACCAAGAGGAGCAGCAGGTCGCCGAAGTCCACGGCATTGGCCGCGCGCAGGCGCTCCTGGTACGCGTGGTACACCTTGCGCACCAGCATGCCGCGCTCGTCGCCGGGCTCCACCTCCATGTCCTCGGGCAGCCGCGCCGCGTTCTTCTCCTGGTCAATTCGGCTCAGGATGTCGCGAGGCTGCATGGACTGCTCCAGCCCCGCCTCCCGCATGGCCCGCTTCACCACGTTGAGCTGGTCCCCGTCGTCGTAGATGACGAACGAACGGGTAAGCCCCACGTGCTCCGCCTCCCGGCGCAGAATCATGGCCGCCGCCGAGTGGAACGTGCTCACCACCAGGTCATTCGCCTGGCGCCCCAGCAATTGCACCAGGCGCTCGCGCATCTCCCGCGCGGCCTTGTTGGTGAACGTCACGGCGAGGATGCGCCACGGGAAGACCTCATGGACCTTCACCAGGTACGCCACCCGGCGGGTGATGACGCGCGTCTTGCCACTGCCGGCGCCCGACAGGACGAGCAGCGGGCCGCCGATGTGCAGCACGGCCTCACGCTGGGGGGGATTCAGGTCTTCGAGGAGGGCGGATTCGTGGGCGTTCACGGGAGACTCGAGGGGGAACCTCTGCTTCTAACGTCTTTCGCCGTCCGGTGGGCGTCCTTCCATCATCCCCGTCCGGTCGGCCGGTCCCCTGGCTTTTCGCGCTCGGGTATATAGGGCGCAACACCATGTCCGACTCCTCCTCCGGTCCTCCCGCGCGGCCTTCGCTGGCCGCCCTGGAACGCTACGCCGAGCTCTTCAACCAGAGCCTCACGCTGCGTCACTTCGGCGCCCAGCTGTCCTTTCCGGAGGGCCGCAAGGTCGTCGTCACCATCCCCGAGCTTCGGCCGGAGCACCGCGGTGGCGTGGGCAGCGCACTGGCCGTCAACGGAGGCATCCTCGCCGCCCTCTTCGACCTCGCCATCGGCACCAGCGGCGCCCTGGTGGACCCCACCCGGCGCTGCGCCACCGTCCAGCTCTCCATGAGCTTCGAGCGCCCCGTCACGGGTGATCGCCTCCGAGTGGAGGCCGAGGTCGACAGCCAGGGGCTCACCCTGCTCTTCGCCAGCGCCCGCGTCTATGACGCCCAGGACCGCGTCTGCGGGCGCTGCCAGGGTGTCGTCCGACTCTCCAATCTCCCCTGGGCCTCGGGGGAAAGCCCCGCCACGAACTGACCCTTGCCCACCCCTCCGCACATCCTCGTGGGTTCCGGCGATATATCCGCCACGGACACACGTTACCCGGACACCGGGGAGCGGCCGCCTCCCGGCTACGCTTCAGAGCGACGGGAAGACGGCATGAGTGCAGCCGTGCAGGGCCTGCGGATGACGACGCTTCGACTGTCCAGGGATACCGAGGAGCCGCAAGAGGCGGCGCGGGGGTCTGACGAAGACGCCCTGGCGCGCAGGGCTCTGACCGGCGACAGGGCGGCGTGGGACGCACTGGTCGCGCGCCACCACCGCCGCGTCGTGGTATCGCTCCTGGCCCGAGGCGTCCGGGTGGACCGGGCGCACGAGCTGGCCCAGGAGACGTGGGCGCGGCTCATCCAACAACAGCAGCGTGGACTGCTGACGGAGCTGCGCCTGCCCAACCTCGCCCTCACCCAAGCGGCCTTCCTGGCCGCGGATGACGCCCGCCGTTCCCGGCGCGAGTCCATCTCCGGTGCGGTGGAGGAGTTGCCCGAGCGCCAGCATCCGGTGGACCCGTCCGTGTCCGCCGAGCGTCGTCTTCTTTCCGAAGAGCAGTTGTCCCGCGCCCACGCCGCGCTCGCCCAGGTGTCGCCGAGCGCGCGGAGCGTGTTTCTCCTGGCCTGTGACGGCCAGGAGCTACCCCATGCCGAAGTCGCCGCGCGTGTCGGACTGTCTGTCCAGCGTGTGCGGCAGATCCTGTGCGAGGTCCGGAAGAAGCTGCGGACCGCGCTCGAGGAGGAGACCCATGCTTAAGCCCCACCTGACCCGCGACTCCGCGGAGCAGTACATCCTGGGCGCCTTGGCCCCGGAGAAGGCGGCGGCGTTGGAGGCGCACACCCTGGAGTGTGAGCCTTGCGCCGTGCTGCTTCAGGAAGAGGCGCTTCTGTCCGAGCAGCTCACCGAGGTGGCCAGCACCGTCCCCCAGCGGGAGAACGTCCTGCGCCCCTCCACGTGGAGCGCGCGCCGGACGGTGGCGAGCGCGGCCATCGCGGCCCTGGCGGCCTCGCTGGTGCTGGTGCTGCTCCCCAACGGGAAGCGACCGGAGCTCTCCGCTCCGAAGCCCCTGGATGCCACGCCGCCCACGGTGGCGATGGAACTGAACGAGGGCGATGTCCAGGCGAACGTCGTGGCATGCCCGGACCTGGCCACCCAGGATGCCTGCACTCGCAAGGCGGCGGAGCGAGGGCTGCTCGTCATGAGCCCCTCGGGCTTCGCCGAGGTTCCCCGCTACGAGGCCCGTACCGGCCTTCCCGAGGGCGCTTTCAATGCCCACGGGCCCGTGTCGCTGTGAGGACGCCCCCCATGGACTTCCGGAAGAAACTCGCCGCCTTGCTGCTCGCCCTGGCCGCCCCGGTGGCCTCGGCGCAGCCGTCGGGCGGCGCCCCGAAGCTGCCGGTGGGCTGGTACGTCACGGAGAGCGCGCCCAAGCGCTACGAGGCGGGTGTGGACGTCGCCTCGCCTTGCGAGGGCAGCCGCAGCGCCTACCTTCGCTCGCTGACGGCGGACGAAGCCGGCTATGGCACCTTCATGCAGGCCTTTGGCGCGCAGGACTACCGCGGCAAGCGCCTGCGCTTCTCCGCCGCCATGCGCGTCAAGGACGTGGATGGCTGGGCGGGACTGTGGATGCGGGTGGAAGGCCCGGACCCGAAGCAGCCGCTCGCCTTCGACAACATGCAGTCGCGCGCGCTCGTCGGTTCGCGCGGGTGCAAGCGTCACGAAGTCGTACTGGACGTCCCCAAGGAGGCCACCACCATCATGGCGGGCCTCATCATGAGCGGCACGGGCCAGGCGTGGTTGGACGGCGTGCGCTTCGAGGTGGTGGACACCTCCGTCCCGGTGACGGACCTGCTCGCCTCGCGCCCCCTCGTCGCCTCCGCGGGCCCCTCGGGACTGGATGAAGCGACGACGGTGGCCAAGAACACCCAGGTGCCCCTGGGCCGCGTGGGCGACGTCTGGTTCAACCACGGGCGCGTCGCGTCCGACAAGCCGTACACCCGGCGCAACGACGGCGTCTGGGTGAGCATCCTCTCCGAAGAGGTGTACGAGCACGGCATCGAGGTGACGGGCTCCTTTGGCCAGCGCAAGGTCGAGCTGAAGCTCAAGGCCGGCGGCGCGCGCACGCTCATCGAGGGAACCTGGGACGGGGAACCCGTCGCCATCACCATCACCCCCGCGGACCTCACGATGAAGTGGGGACGGCTGACGCGCGAGCTGCGGCGGGAACGGACCTCCGCGGTGGACAGCACCTGCAACCGGTATCAGCGCACCGAGGGGCCGCGCATCGTGGACCAGCTCGACCTCTGCGGCGCCGCGCTGGGAACCCGGCCTCCGGCGGCGCAGCTCATCCTGGGTCTCCTGGCCAACGGCTTCCGCCCCAACGTGCCTCCGGGCAACTTCCCCATTCCCCAGCCGCCTGTGCTCAGCCGCGAGGCGCTCGACACCCAGCGCGCGGCCACGCCCAAGGACTAGGGAACATCACGAGGAAGACTCAGGGGCCCCGCGCCTGGCGCGAGGGCCCCGTTCCGCGAACCCGCTTCAGAAAGCGAAGTCGCGCTCCAGCGTCTCGGTTCCAGCCTGCACCGTGAGGTGGGCGGAGCGCGCGCCCGTGGCGGACGCGGACGAGAGGTCGAAAGCCAGTCCCTCCGGGCCCGACGAGGGCTTGAGCGAAGGCCGGCCTGGACTGAGGAACACCGCGGCCGTCACCGTCCGGCCAGAGAGGGGCTGCACCAACAAGCGAACGCGCTGACGCTCGCGAACGAGCACGACACGAAAGTCCCTGCGCTCATCCAACACCTCGCGCGTCTCCGGGTGGCGCGCCGCGGACGGGCGCTGCGACACCGAGGCTCGCGAGGAGCGCGCGGCAGGCGTCATGGCCGCATCCCCCTCCTCCATCTCCAGGGCCTCATCAATCGCGTCATCACCTTCGCCCAAGGCCAGCACCGCCTGGGCGCACGCGCCACAGCGCGCCACATGCGCGTCCACGCGCTCGCGCTCCTCGGCGGTCATCAAGCCCATGTCGAAGCGCCACAAGTCATCCTGGGAGAGGTGGCGGCGGGGTGGAGCGTCCACGGGCGCGGCATCCGCGATGTCCGCCCGGCACTCGACACAACCCTGAAAGTGGGGAGAGGAAGCCTGCGGTCCACTCATCCACGTGGCCACCAGGTCGTCACAACCGGCCCGGGACGAGAACCACCAGGCCTTCTCCTGCTCCGCGGGCTCGAGGAGCTCCAGCTCCTGCCGCCGCTGCGGATTGAGCGGAATGAACCAGCGCGCACGTGGGCGAAGCAACGAATCCAGACTTCCGAGCGCGGCCAGAAATGCATCACGACCGCGTGCCGCATCCCCCTGGAGGGGACCGTGAATACCTTCCCACGCCGCCAGGCCCACCGCGGCGGAGGCGGCGCGGTCCCGGGCGGCAAGTCCGTCCAGCGCGGAGGCTCGCCACACCTCGGCCTCCTCCCCGCCGTCCAGCACCACTTCCATCGCCTCTTCCGCCGCTCTCAACAGCACGGGCTGGAGGGTTTGGGGTTTCTGCGCTTGAAGCCATGTCTCGATTGCCGTCCGACCGAGGCCCCGGAGGGCCGCCTCCACACCGTCGGTCCCCAGTCGGGTCGCCCGCCTCAACAAGTCCCCCGCTGCTTCGAGGACAGCACCTGGAGCGGTTGTCGCATCGGTGAGCTGGGAGCGACGGGCGGCGTAGCGAGACATGGCATCGATGTTCATGAATTCATTCCTCCTGAAAACCCCGGGGTGTTGCCGGGAAGGAGGCTCACGCTTCCTCCCCGCGTGGTGACTCGCGCTGGAGATCCAGCAGGTAGAGCTTCAAGTAGGCCTGGGCACGGCTGACGCGCTTGTACGAGTTGACCACGGTGATGTTCAGGCGACGGGCGCATTCCTCGTGGTCCTCTACGTCCTCGTGGTGATACAGCTCCCATGCCGAGGCTTCCTTGGGGTGCTCCTGCTGGAGTCGTGCGAACGCGGCCCAGTACAGCTCCTGGGCGTCCGCCCGCTCCTCGGTCCTTCGGCCCAGCTCCACCGCGCGAGCCCGCTCGGAAGGCGGCTCTTCCATGGCGTCATCAGGGTCCGACGGAGGCGCCGCGAGCTCCTCGCGGTGCCGCCGGTAGAAGTCGATGGCCACGTGCTTGACGATGCGCAGGAAGAACGTCTTGGGAGACGCGCTCCGGCCCGGCATCTGCTGGGAGACGCCACGGAACTGATCCAACCCACGGTCGATGAACTTGCCGACCGCGTCTTGATAGAGCTCGTCCGCGTCCGCGGGAGAGCCGCGGCCGTAGCTCGCTTGAATCTTGCTGATGACGTACCGGGCAGGCCGGCCCCATCGCTGAACCAACGTACCGAGTGGGCCTCCAATGGGCTCACCCGTGGCGCGGCGGCGAACCACCTCCGCGAACAATTCGTCATCCGAGAGCTGCTCGTACACCGGAAGGACCTGAGGGCTGTGCCCGGAGAACCGCCCCGGGAGATGGGGTTACGGGGATGTGGCGCGGCAAAGTACCACGTTGGCATCCGCAGGCAGCCTCCGAGTGGAGCATGAGGCCTCGGCGACCCGGACAACCGGACACCTCGGCCTCCAGGAGCCCCGACCCGCCCGGCGCCGATTTCCTGACAAACTATCCCTCAGAGGAGGCCGCCGAGGGAGCGGGAAATCGCCCGTCAGGAAAACCGGAAGTCCGCGTCCCTGGCCGCACTGCTTTCGAGCGTCCGGCAGGAAGGCCCCACAAGCCGTGGTTCGATTCCACGAACCACCTCCCGGTGGTTCCGCCGGTGGTCCGGCACTGAACTGATAATTCAGCCCTCCGGCCTCCCAACTCGGGCGCTCATTTCTTTCCAAGGAACCGTGTCATGTCCTCCCGCACCATCGTCATCGGAGACCTCCATGGCTGCCATGACGAGGCTCTGGAGCTGCTCGCCAAGGTAGGCGCCACGTCCAGCGACCGCGTCATCTTCGCGGGGGACCTGGTGGACCGAGGCCCCAAGCGGCGCGAGTGTGTGGAGCTGGCCATGCGGCACGAGGCCGTCCTCGGCAACCACGAGGAGACCCAACTCCAGCAGCGTCACCGCGCGGCGGAGCGCCTCACGCCAGACCACCTGGAGACGCGTCAGGTGCTGGAGCCCGAGCACTTCGAGTGGATGTCACGGCTGCCCCGCTACCTCCGGCTGCCGGAGCACAACGCCATCGTCGTGCACGCTGGCATGATGCCTGGAGTGCCCGTCGAGGCGCAGGACCCCTACCACCTGCTCCATGCCCAGTGCATCCAGCCCCCGGCGAAGAAGAGCTACTGGCCCTCCAAGGCTCCGGCGGACTGGAAGTTCTGGACCCACTACTGGCAAGGACCAGAGCGGGTCATCTTCGGGCACACCGTCTTCGAGCGGCCCCTCGTCACCGAGTACGCGGTGGGCATCGACACCGGCTGCGTGTACGGACGCTCGCTGACCGCGGTGGTGCTGCCATCCTGGGAGATTGTCTCCGTCCCCGCACGGAAGACGTACCGGGGCGGCAAGGACGTGGCGAAGTTCCCGGTGCACGGGGACGTGTGCGTCTACTCATAGACGACGCTCGCGCTCGCTCGAGGCACCGCCTCGAATCCTACTGATTCGCGCCCGGCCGACGGGGCCAGACACGCCTGAGAGATGCGGGTTCGACTCCCGCCGGGACCGTCAGGTCCCGTAGTTCAATCGGCAGAACACTGGACACTCAATCCAAGCAGCATCGGCCTCGTCACTCGGGCGCATTCTTCTTTCCTCACTCCCCACAGCTTCGCGCGGGTGGCCGTGCCTTGAGCACGAAAGGCCCTCGTGCGTTCCACGCGCGGTGCACTCCCCTGACACCGGATGCCAGGGGTCCGCCCCGCGCCTGACCCGCGGCACGTCCCGAAAGGGGACTCCCATGTCGACGACCCAGAACACCGCCCTGATTCCCGAGACGCAGCGAGGTCCCGCCGAGCGACTGTTGGACCTGGTGCTCAGCGGCTCCGCGCATCTGTGGCACAACCGGCCCGGCCTGGATGTGAATGGCACGTGGGTCGCCGCGGCCTACGCCACGCCGGCGCAGCGCGCGGCCGGCAAGCCGGTGAAGCCCGGCCTCTTCGTCCCCGCGGCGGTGAAGCTCTACCGGCAGCTGTTGGACATCTACCAGCTCAACTCGGTGCTGATGGCGCACTTCGCGTCGTACGCCCTGACGCAGACGGACTGGCGCGACCTGAAGGTGGCCACGTGCGCGCTGATGCTGGTGCAGGGCCATGCCGGGCAGCCCGTGAAGGGTGATGGCGGCGAGGTGGCGTTCCACGACGACGACTGGCGAGCCATTGGCGAGGCCATGGTGCTGCACTACGAGCGCAAGTCCATGCGCATGCTCACGCCCAAGGCGGTGCTGCGTGTCGCGGAGCTGCTCGAGCAGCCGGAGATCGCGCGCCTCAACCGTGAGGCGGGCTTCGGTGACCCGGCGTCGCGCAAGCCGCCCATGGGCCGCTGGAAGCGCGTGGCGGCCCGCTGGCTGGCGGCGCGTGAGGCCAACGTGTCCATGCTCCAGGGGCTGGTGAAGGCGGGCTACAAGGAGACGCTGAAGAAGCTGGCGCGCAAGGCGGGGTACAAGCCGCGCGCGCAGGGCTTCTTCGAGGTGCTCGGCTGGAAGCAGAAGCAGGCCGAGGGCGGGCACCGCACGGTGGGCCTCAACGGGCTGACGCTGGTCAAGCGCGAGCGCTTCGACGGGCTGTCGGAGGCGGAGATCTGCGAGTGGATTGAGCATGAGCGCCTCTCCTACAAGGAGGTGGTGGGACGGCTGCCGCAGGACATGGGGATGACTCCGGCCATCATGGCGGCGCTCCTGCCCTCGCTGTCGGACCGCGACCTGCGGCTGATGACGCCCACGCTCGAGGAGCTGGGGCTCTTGGCGGAGCCCTCGGTGCGCGCGCGCTGGGAGAAGGCCATCCAGACGGCGACGGACCAGCGGGCGTTGAACATCGCGAAGAACGTACGCAGCGAGGTGCTGCGCCAGAAGCTGGAGGAGGCCAGCGACAACGCCGCCCGCAAGGCGGTGGAGGAGGCGACAGCGGAGACCGACGTCCGGGTGATGTTCCTCATCGACAAGTCGGGCTCCATGGACGGGGCCATCGAGAACTCGAAGGAGGCGCTCGCGCGCATCCTCGCGGGCTTCCCGATGGACAAGCTGCACATCGCGGCGTTCGACACGACGGGCACGGTCCTCAAGCCCAAGGCGTCCAACCGCCCGGCGGTCCAGCACATGCTCGCGGGGCTGAAGGCGTCGGGAGGCACGACGCACGCGGCCGCGGTGCTCGCGCTGCACCGAAGCGGCGTGAAGGTGCCGGAGGGGGCGAAGCTGGTGGTCATCGTGGTGGGCGACGAGGCGGGCGAGGCGGGTGACCAGTTCGCCCGTGTCTTCCGCGACTGCGGTTACCCGGTGGCGGCGATGGCGCTGCTGGTGAGCGTCGCGGGAGCCCGTGGAAGCACGGTCCGCACGTGCTCGAGCCAGCTCCGGGTGCCGTTCAGCGAGGTCGACGTGGACCAGTTCTCGGACCCCTACCAGGTCCCCCGGGTGCTCAAGGCGCTGATGGATGCGCCGACGCTGCCCGGTGTCAGCCAGTCCGGCTGGGTGGACCGGGTGATGCGCACGCCCCTGCTGAAGGTGGCGTGAGCCCGAAGTCATCGCGGTGAAGAAAGGAGGCGTCGTGGACTACCGGAAGTTCCTCGCCAAGACGGAGTCGGTGGTGCTGCCCTATCTGGGCGGCGGCACCGTGGACACCGCCACGCGACGCCTCCGCATCACCACCCCGGTCGCTCCGGGGTGGTGGCGCTTCGAGCTGCGAGGCCGGGATGCCATCGCACGAGAGCCCGCCGGCCCCGAGGGACTGGAGGGGTTGCCTCGTGTGCGTGGATACCTGTGGGGGACGCGGCTGGTGCGCGAGGGCGCGGTGGCCGAGCCCCTGGAGCTGATGCCCGAGGAGCAGCCGCCCGTGCTCGCGCCCGTGAGTGCGCGGCGTTGGCATGACGGCGCCCTGCTCTTCGATGGCGTGGAGTTCGAAGGTGAGGCGGAGGACCAGGCCCGGCGCGCCATGGAGGAGGGACATCCGCTCTCATCCGTGAAGGGCGTGAGCGCTCCGCTTCGAGCGGCCTTTGGATATGTGCTGCTGGAGGCCGCGTCGCGAACACTGGGCATCCGGTTCGTTCCCGCGGAGGCTCGGACTCGGGTGCAGGCAATCGCCGAGAAAGGCCGAGCCGAGGCGGAGGAGTGTCTGCGGACCCTGCTGCGCGAGCGTGAGGCCCACCAGCGCGCGCTCGTGGCCAGACAGGAGCGCGCGCTCACCTCGGTCCTGGTCGTCGAGGCGCATGAGTGGGACCAGTCCCGCCAGCGGACTCAGACGCGCCCTGGAGACATATCCCGGGCTGAAGCCGCGCTGCACAGAGCCGGAGCGCGGCTGCTGAATCATCGCTGGCTGAGCGGTAACCAGTTGGAGGTGACGTATGCGTTCATGGAGGAGCGCTTCATCTCCATCGTCGACGCGAACTCGCTTCAGGTGGTCGACGCGGGGGTGTGTCTCGCGGGAGCGGACAGCGAGGTGACGTTGGAGAGCCTTCCATCGGTCATCCGCGAGGCCATCGACACGGGAGTCCTGGTCGTCACCCGGTATGGGTGACGTGAGGGAGGAAGGGTCATGTCGAAGCAAGAGGTGTGTCTGCTCATCGGCCGGGACGAGACGGTGCTGTGGTGCGATGCCTCCGACAGTCCCGTCCTGCTCCCGGACTCACGCGCACGATGGGAAGCCATCTGGCGCTGGCGGAACGAGCTGGTCGAGGTGGCGCACAGCCACCCCGACGGGCCCCTGGGCTTCTCCACCGAGGACGAGACCACGATGGCCGCATTGACGCTGGCGCTCGGCCGCGCGCCCCGCTTCTCCGTCGTGGCACCGGATGGAATGGTGGCTCGTGTCGAGGGGCGAGACACGCGGGTCTCCGAGGAGCCGTGGTGGACGGAGCCGCTGCGCGAGGTCTCGGGGATGAGGCAGGTCCCCAGGGCGCATGCGTGACAGGCGGTAACCCCTGTCACGCGTTGCCCCGGGGGCGGAGTCTCAGCTGGGGCGGCGCCACAGCTCCTTCAAGTCCTCGGGGAGCTGGTCCATGACGTCCTCGGCCTCGCCTTCGGAGATCTGCTCTCTCACGGCGTTGAGCACCGCTCGCACGACAGGCGCCACGGCATCCGGGTGGAGCGACAGGTCCGAGCCCACATGTTCGAGCAGCTCCTCGCGACCGAAACCACCGGGCATCGCGGCCTCGTGACGCTCACAACGGTGCAGCAACTCCGAGAGCTTGCGCGGAAGCTGAGCCTCCAGGTCCCGTGTCTCGCCCCTGGAGATTCGCTGCTCCACCGCGCAGAGCACGGACACGGCGGCCCGCTCGGCGACCGCGGGCGACATGCCTCCTCGCTCGCACAAGTGCTTGAGGAAGGCCGCGTAGGTCTGGCTCGCATGTGCGGCGCTGCGCCTCGCGCGACGAACCTCGATGGGCAGCTCGCGCGTGACGTCTCGTGAAGCGCCCCGCCCCTCCTGCTCCCGCTTGTCCGCCATGGCATCCCCTCCCGATGTGCAGTCGTGAACTCAGGGTGCCCATGACCGCCGACGGGGGCATCACGCGGCGGCACGAAAGCCAGGCGACCGCCCGTCCGCATGCCCTACGGACCTCACTCCACCTCCGCGGCCTCACCATCCGCGCGCCGCAAGGCATTCACCATCCGGTGCGCGTGACGCGTCGTCTCCGGCTCGCGGTACTTCGGACTCGCCCGGAGCACCAACTCCACCGCCGTGGGCAGGTCCATCAGATGGCCTGGAGACACATAGACGGGCTGCACCGACTTGCGGGTACGGACCGCCATGCCCACGACCTCACCTTGATGCACGATGGGAGAGGTGGAGCCTCGCGCCTCTCCTAACCGGCCATGTTTCCCCACCAGCAAGGACTTGGCGCAGCCGATGGATGGAACACCCAACAACAAACCGCCATGACTCGCGATGCCGAGCCGCCGCGGGTGCGCGATGCCGTGTCCGTCGAAGATGAGCACATCGGGCCGCACCTCGAGCCGCTCCCAGGCCACCGCCACCACGGGCAGCTCGCGAAACGACAACAGCCCCGGCACATAAGGAAACCGGAGCGGCACCGCCGAGCCGGCCTGCGCGATGGGGGCCAGTGTGGCCGCATCCAACACCACGATTCCGCCATAGCCCGTGTCCCGTCCCTTCTCGGTGGACACGTCCGCGCCCGCGATGCGCTCCACCCTCAGCCCGGGAGGCGGCTGGAGCACCACCCGCCCCCGAAGCTCGCGCTGAATCTCCACCGCTTCCTTCGGCGTGACGTCCCAGCGGTGAAATCCCACCTGAAGCTTCATGCGCCCCCCGTCTCCTGACGAACCTGGACTCTGTGGCGACACCTGTTCCAGACAACCCGGCATGGCGCCGGCGGGTGCTGCTCCGTGAGGCATTGAACGCTCCCACCGCCCTCCGGGGCTGACCACGTGTCCCCTGTCTCACTGCCCTCCAGGTCCGGACTGGAATGCGGGGACCCCATGCGTACCCTGAGCGCTCCCAGGCATCGGTGAATCCGCTCCCAAGGACCGCTCCCGAGTCACGCCTGGGCCACGAGAGGGGCCGGCCCCAGGGAGCGCCGCATGTCCGGGAGTAACTGATGCGTCGATTCCTCACAGGCTGTCTCGCGGCGTCCGCGCTGGCGGTCGCCTTTCCTGCCTCCGCCTCGGAGTGTGGTTACACCTCCGCGGGATGGAACGCCCCCAACGGCGCGGTGGTTTTCAGCCGGAGCGATGATGGCCCCATTCGCGACGTCATTGATGCCATTGGCGAGTTCCGCACCCACTCCATGCTCTCGCACGGTCCGTCAGGTGGTGTGACTCACGCCACCATGCGCGACCCGGACGAGAATGACTGGCCCACCGTCTGCGGGACGCCCCTCAAGGCAAACCAACTCCAGTACGGCTATCCAGGCCTGGAGCAGATCAACCAGGGCGGCATCTACCACTATCTCTACGAAGACAACGGCCAGGGCCCGGATTGGACGGCGTGGCAACTGGGTGACCCAGCGGGCGCGGCGAGCATCGCGGACAACCTCTGGTTCAACCACGCGTACGTCACCGACATCTCTCGCGTCGACTCCAGTCAGATCATCGACCGTCCCCTGTGGAACGGCGAGCGTGTTCCCTACTCCCTGTATCAATACAAAGACCTGGAGACGTCCCACCACATTCCCGGCAGCGCCGCCAACAACGGCATGGTGTGCTCCACCTTCCTCGCCTACGCACACCACTACGCGGGACGAGGCTTCGTCTCCGAGTACACCTATCCCCACGAAGTCATCGCCAATGCGTCCAATGCGGTGCACTGGGGTGTCCATGGGCAGTGCAAGGAGTCGCTCGGCTGGTTCAAGAACGCGGCGCTGACCGTCATCTGCCCCGTCTTCTGGAACGTGTGCACGAACGCCGGCAACCAGGTGGCCAACTGCATGTCGGCCAATCGCTGCGACACGAGCAGCAGCGTCATCTGGAAGCGCGTTCGCGACGACCCCAACACCACCGCGACCTCCATCAGCCCGGACCGCATTGGCGGCTGGAGCGTGCACCCGGTCTCCACCACACTGTGGGCGAGCGACTACTCCCATCAACTCCAGTGGAACTCGGGCGGCAACGTCTATGGCTGCTGGCAGTGAGCACTCACACCTGGGTTGAACACAGGGGAGACCTCGGATGATGACCACGGAACCGCCCTGGTGGCGACGGCGGCTGACCTTCATGTTTGGCCTTGGGCTCGCGGCGATGGTGGCTGGAGTCCTCCTCTTGCTGGACTTGGAGTCGCCGCCCTCTCCCGGCGCCGCGCCTCCCTCCATCGCGGAGAGCAGCCTTCCTCCCGCGATGGCACAGGCCGCTCCAGCGCTCCCCACCGGGACGGCCCGTGCCATCAGGCCCTCACCACCTCCCGCCCCCGCGCCCATCATCGACGAGGTGAGCGTGGAGAAGCGGGAGGTCTGCTCCGGCGAGGACAACCTCATCAGCGTCCGGGCTCACTCCCCCGACGGCAATGACGCCTATCTCCACACCACCATCGGCGCGAGTACGGGCATGAGGGTCCCCCTGCGCGTCTGGCGCGAATCCGATGGCACCTACGAGCTGCCCACCGTGACGGTGTTCGGAAAGAACAACGTCGCCACCACCGTGCGCGTCCCCGCCTACACCGTGAAGGACTGCGAGCCGGAGCGACTCGTCGAGGTCCTCTCGCGGCGCGTGCCCAACTCCGAGGAGGAGTTCGAGTTCCTCGCGCGGATTCTCGAACCACCCCGCAGGGACGCGGCCACGCGGGCTCCGTTCACTCCGGTGCAGTTCGTCTGGACCTTCGACGACCAGCCACCCGTGACCACACCGACGCCCTGGGTGACGCGAAGCCTGAGCCCCGACACGTCACGCCCTCCATCCATGTACTCGCAGCACCTGGTCCGGGTGGAGGTCTCCGATGCCTCGGGCAAGAAGGCCGTGGGCCGCTCTTCGCTCCAGCTCCTGGACACCACGTTCGAGAACTTCGACAAGAAGGGCATTGTCACCCTGCTGTCGGTGGGTACACCGCGCTTCCCCTCGGAGGACGCTCAAGGAGTGGTCCGGCAGACCTTCCGAGTGTCTCACCGCTGGAAGGGGCCGGTGCGGCTGGAGCGAGTGACGGCGCTTCGCGCCCGAGCACCAGAACCCAAGGCCCCACCCTTGCCCGAGGACTCCGACGAGGTCAGCCTCGGTGTGGCCCTCATCCCGGAAGGGCCCGGCGTGGACGTCCCCGTGTCGCTGGACACTCGCTCCGACCCTGACGTGATGCATGTCACGTATGTGCTGGAGGGAAGGACCGCGGATGGGCACCCCGCACGCGGAACCTTCTCGGTGATGCGTCCGCCCGCGCGCCCCACCCGGGAGAACAGCACGCCCGTGAAGGACCCGCTCCTGCTCGCCAAGGTCAAACGGGCCCGCGAACTGCTCGGTCAAGCCTTCGTCACCGATGAAGACCTCTGGCGTCTGGAGCGCGAGGGGCGATTCAACGACCTGAAGGTCCAACGCGACACGCCTTGAGCCTCCGCCATCCACCCGGTGGGAACGACCATTCCCACCGGGCCGGCGACCACCGGGTGTCACCGCGCCTCATGGAGCCCTGGCGTGTGTTGCTGTTCCGGGCCCCATGCTCCGTGCTCCCTTTCGTGTCCTGTCGCCACTCCTGGCACTGCTCACCAGTGGACTCGGTGCGCCCGCCGCCGCGGAAGACTCACGCGCCTCCTCGTCGGCCCCCACGGAACAGTCCCTGGAGAAACTTGAACGGCAGGTCCTGGGAGGAGGCTGCGCGCCTCGACTGATGGGGGACTCGAGCCGGCGCTTCGTCGAGTCGCAGCTCCTCTGCGACGCGCATCTCTCGTTCATCCTCGTCCAGCTCGCCCTGGATGGAACACCCCTGCCGGAGTCTCCTCGGCGATTGAAGGCGCTCCTCAAGGACGCGCTCACTCGGGCGCGCGGCCCGTTCATGAAGGGCAACACCACACGTGTGCAGGGGCACACCCTGCCCGACAGCATCCTCTACCGGGGATATGTCCTGTTGATGCTCGCGGGCATGGAGCGCGCAGAGATGGCGGACGCGGAGACCACCGCGCTCTTCGATGCCCTGGCCACGAGCCTCGAGAGTGCCCTCTCACAGCAGCTCCTCCTCCCCTCCTTCACCAAATCCATCTGGCCTTGTGACAGCGCCCCCGCCGCCGCGGGCCTGCTGCTCCATGGACGGTTGCGCGGCAATGCCTCATCACTCGCGATGGGAGAGCGACTGACCGCGAGACTCGCGCAGTTGGCCGCCCTCCCGACCGGCTTTCCCACCCGCGTCAATGCCAAGGGGCATCCCGTGGAGCCCACGCCCCGCGCCACCACGCTCGCGTGGACCGGCGCTTTTCTCGCCATGGGCGCACACCTCACCGCGTCAACGTTCACCACCACACTCCTGAAGGACTATTGCGACCACCCCGGCGGAGAACTCCTCCCCTTCGCCGCCTGCCGCGAGTGGCCCCGCGGCATGAACAAGCCCGAGGACTCCGCGAGCGGTCCACTGATGCAAGGCGGTTACTCCGTGGGTGCCAGCGCCCTGGCCATCGCCGCCACCCACCTGTCCAGTGAACACCCGACGTGGCACCGCGACCTGGTCAACTCCGCGCGGGAAATGGGCATCCAACCCATGCTCGAAAAGCCACACCAACACCCACTCGAAGCCGCGCTGTATTGGTGGGGGACCACGGCGCGCCCCTGGTAGGGCATGGGCCCTCATGTCGGCATGGATGTCTTCGTTCAATGACGAACCGCCGTCTCATCCCTCGGGGCAAAATCAGGATTAAGCCGTTTTTAAAGTCGATTCGTATCATTCGGAGGAACCCAGCGCTGGGGAACTGAAACATGAATCGACGGATGACACAGTTGACCCTGGCCATGGGTGGCCTGGCGCTGTTGGGCGCATGCTCGAGCCGGACTGTCTGCCGGGACCCGTCCACCACCGCCGCGCTCCTCGCACAGCCCACCGAGAAGTTCGTCTCGGTGCGAAAAAAGGTACCGGGGCAGTACGTGGTGGTGCTCAAGGCCCCCGAGGCGGGGCTGCAGCCATTGGCTGTCAACGAAGCGACACAAAGCCTCACCGCGAAGTACGGCGGCGCCACCTTCGCCGTGTACGCGCATGCCCTGCGAGGCTTCGCCACCCGGATGAGCGAGGAGCAAGCCCGTGCGCTGTCCTCGGACCCCGCCGTCGCGTACGTCCAGGAGGACGGCGTGATGTCCATCTGGGAGAGCCAGAGCCAGCCGCGTCCCACCTGGGGCATCGACCGGGTGGACCAGCGGAACCTGCCGCTGGACAAGCTCTACATGTACAACGCCACGGGCCTGGGTGTGCATGTCTATATCCTCGACACCGGTGTGCGCTTCAGTCATCGCGAGTTCGGTGGCAGGGCCTCCCTCGGCTTCGATGCCATTGGCGACAGCATGAAGGGCAATGATTGTCACGGCCACGGGACACACGTGGCGGGAACGGTCGCGGGAAAGACCTATGGCCTGGCGAAGAATGCCCAGGTGCACTCAGTGCGGGTGCTGGGCTGCAACGGCTCCGGCTCGACCTCTGGCGTCATCGCGGGCATCGACTGGGTGACGAAGAACCACCAGTCCCCCGCCGTGGCCAACATGAGCCTGGGAGGAGACTCAGACCGCGCCACCGACGACGCGGTCCGCCGGTCCATCGCCTCGGGCGTCACGTACGTCATCGCCGCGGGCAACGAGTCCACGGATGCCTGCAAGCACTCTCCAGCCCGGACGATGGAGGCCATCACCGTGGCCGCCACCGACACCAAGGACAAGCGCACCTACTTCTCCAACTATGGGGACTGCGTGGATGTCTTCGCGCCCGGCAACCAGATCACCTCCGCCTGGCACTACAACGACAAGGAGACACGTGAGCAGAGTGGCACCTCCATGGCCTCACCCCATGTGGCGGGCGTCGCGGCGCTCTGGCTGGAGCTGAATCCCACCGCCACTCCTGAAGCCGTCGCCGCGGCCCTGTTCGAGAACGCCACGCCCGACAAGGTGCGCAGCGCGGGTGAATGCTCTCCCAACCGGATGGCGTACTCGGGCTTCATCGGCGCCGTGCCGTTGCTGCCCACCGTGAGCACGGAGCCACAGCAGCAACCGGCGCCCTCCGCGACACAGCATTGAAGTCAGCGTCCGGCCGCGAGGACCCTCCCCCTCGCGGCCACCGAGGGCCGGACTCCGTCACCTGGCGGAGCCCGGCCCTCGTCTTTCCAGCCTCCTCGCGCCAAGGCCACCACCGGTCAGGAAGCCCGGATGCGGGGCGTCCCGCGAGCGGCCCTCGGACACCTTCCCAGTCCGTCCACGGGCCCTCAGGAGGAGGCACGACATGGCCACGCTCAACATCACCTATGACGGGATGTCCTCGGATGTGCCGGTGGAGTTGGACCACCCGGTGACGGATGACGATGTCCGCCGCATCGCCACGGAGCTCGTCCGTTCGGGGGGTGTCCCCGGCATGCATCGCGCGCGGCTTCAGGCCGATGCCTTTCGCTACTTCGTGGTCGACCGCTTCCGCGGTCCCCGGGGCGAGGAGCGCATCTATCTGCGTCCCAAGGTCCCGTTCGGCGCTCGGTGAGGTGACCTGTGCGCATCATCTTCTGTGGCGTGGGCGCCATCGGCTCGCAGGCGGCGGTGTTGTGCCGCAACCTGGAGGCGACGCTGGTGTTCATCGACTTTGACCGAGTGGAGTCCAAGAACCTCCTCGCGCAGGCCTACGTGAAGCCCTCGGTGGGAAAGAACAAGGCCGAGGCACTCAAGCTCCAGTTCCTCAACCTGCACGGCGTGAAGACGGAGTCGTTCGGCGTGCGTGTCACTCGCGACAACGTGGAGGCGCTGTGTGGTGGCGCGGACCTCCTGGTCGACTGCTTCGACAACCAGGACAGCCGCGTGCTGTTGAGCGACTTCGCCCGCCGGGCTGGCAAGCCGCTCCTCCACGGCGCGGTGAGCGCGGACGGCACGTTCGGACTCGTGCGATGGGATGAGCGCTTCACTCCCGACGCAGAGGACACGGCCGGCCAGGCCACCTGCGAGGGAGGCGCGCACCTCCCTCTGTTGGGGTTGTTGGCCGCCACACTCGCCCGAAGCGTGCAGGACTTCGCGAAGCACGGCAGCCGGAGAGACGCGCTGGTGAACCTGTCGTCCGTCATTCCCACCGCGGGCGCCTGAAGTCCCGCGGTGGCTTCGGACGAGGGCGGGCATCACACTCCGCAAGAGACCACTGCCTCCCGCACATCTCGTGTGGGGGGCTGTTCCGCGTCATCGCCAGGAAGGCCGCGCTTCCCGTCGCTGCCCGGCTTGCGCCCGAAGCGCAGATACAGCGACGGAACGGGCAACACGTTGAGGACCGCGGATGAGAAGAGTCCACCGAGGATGACCACCGCCATCGGGTGTTCAATCTCCTGCCCCGGCTTGAGTCCGCCCATGACGAGCGGCACCAGCACCAGCGCGGTCGTCAGCGTCGTCATCGACATGGACTGGAGCCGCTCCAACGTCCCCTGCAACACCCGCTCCCGTCCGAACGGCATGCCGTCCACTTCCTCCAAGTGACGGTAATCGCTGGCCAGAAGAATGCCGTTGCGCACGACCACGCCCAGCACGGTGACGCCCCCCCAACGAGCCCAGGGACACCACGCCTCCCGTCATGAGGACGCCCACCAGCCCACCCACGAGCGCGAAGGGCAGCATCCCCAGCGTGAAGGCCACCAGCCTTGATGACTGGAAGTCCAGGGACAACACGAGGGCAATCCCCAGCACCGCGAGAATGGACAAGGCGAACAGCCGCGTGCGAGCGGCTTGACGCTCGGCGTATTCACCGAGGACCTCCGCGTAGTGTCCCGGCGACCAGTAGCCCCCCCCGACAACACGGCCTGGACGTCGTTGACCACCGCGCCCCGCCTCGATGCCCAGCTCCGCCGCGCGCACGTCGGGCCGCGCAGCCTGGGCCAAAGAGACGAGCTCTGGAAGCGGGCGCGGAGCACGCAGGTCCAGCGGCTCCGCATAGGGCCGAGCCTTCGCGAACAAGGGGCTCTGCGCCACCCCCATCAACAGCCGCTCGCGCACCAACGCACCATCCGTTCGCGCGCGGCGAGCGTTGTCCTCGGCGGCTCGCGCCTCCGCTCGCAACGCGGCGACCTCCACCTGACTGGCGTCCCCCGCCGCGAAGCGGACCTCGGCCAATTCGGCCGTGCGTCCCCACAACGAGGACAACACATCACGAGCCTCGCACCGCTCCTCTGCGAGCACCCATTCCGCTTGAGCAACACGCACGTCGCGGGCGAGGTCGTGGCCGTTCTGCACCAGTCCGCGAGCAACCTGCTCCACCTGGAGCTTCGCGGCGGCGACACGCGAAGGGCGCTGCCACAGCGAGAACAGGGGCAGGAGCAGAGAGGTCTCGAGCGTCCGAGGTCCCGCCGGCAAGAGCGGGGAGAAGGTCGAGTTGGGCAGCGCGCCCGCCTCGGCCAGGTCGGCACGCGAGACACCCAATTGCGCCATGTCCGCCTGGAGCGCGGCGCTGGTCCACACCGCGACCGCGACAGCCGCCCTGGCATCGAGCTCCTCCGACTCCGAAACCCCAGGAGGAAGCGAAGCGGCACTCGCCCCCTCGGGCCCCATGGGCGCGGCAAGGGCCCCCAACTCACTCGACACCCAGGCCCGGTCGTAGGGAGAGCTTGCACAGTCCCCCATGACCCATCAACACGCGAGCAAGGCCAGGGGTGGCCCCGCGCTTTGAACCCCGCACCAGGAAGACATGCGCGGACCCTGCCAGCCATGGCTGAACGGCGGCTGAACGCCCGGTCGTCCAGCCTCGTCCAGAGGCGCATCACGGGTGCTATAGCGGGTGGCAACGACTGGTTCTCGCCCATGCACGTCCTCGTCGTCGATGACCACGAAGCACTCCGGGCACTCGTCGCCCAGGCGCTCGAACGAGATGGCCATCTCGTCCGGCAGGCCGCGCACATCGAGCAGGCTCGGCAGGCCCTTCTCTTCGAGCCCGACGTCATCGTGCTCGACATCGGCCTGCCGGATGGCTCCGGGCTGTCGCTCTGCCGCGAGCTGCGCAGAGAAGGCATCCAGACGCCCATCCTCATCCTCACGGCACACAACCGCGTGAATGAACGAGTCGAAGGATTGGACGCGGGCGCGGACGACTTCCTGGGCAAGCCCTTCGCCATCGCGGAGCTGCGGGCCCGCGTGCGCGCGGTGGGGCGGAGACGCGAACGCGCGAGCACCGTCCGCGTGAAGTTCGGTGAAGTCGAGCTCGACTTCGGGCGGCGCGAGGCCTGGCGCGCGGGACAGGCGGTGGCCCTCACCTCTCGGGAGTGGGCCATCCTCGAAACCCTCGCATCGAGAGCCAACCGGGTCGTGAGCAAGGCCACGGTGCTGGAGTCCATCTGGGGAGAGGCCACCATGGGTGCGGAGAGCAGCCTGGAGGTGCTGGTCGCGAGGATTCGGCGGAAGCTCGGCGACGAGGCCGTCGTCACGCTGCGCGGCGAGGGGTATCGACTTGGGAGCGGCTGACCGTCCCCAGGCCCGCGCCACGCTGGTGCGACGGCTCTCCCGCGCGATGCTGGGGCTGGCGCTCGCCTGCACCGCGCTCACCGCGGGCGGCACGGGGCTGCTCGCCTACCAGATGTTGCGCATGGCCGAGGACCGGCGACTGACCGACGTCGCCGTCGACATGGTCGATGAGGTGGCCGGCCTCCCGGACTCACAAGCTCGCATCGAGGCCGATGCCGAGCAGGTGGAGCTCCAGGCGTTCGGAATCCAAATCACTTTGTTCGGGGGAGACGCACGCCTGGGCGGAATGGACCACATCCCTCGTGTCACCGGTTGCGCCTGGGCCCACACACCGGGAATGGAGGATGTGAGGCGCTGCGGTGTCGAGGCCCACGGCCGGCTGGCCGTGGCTCAAGAAACACTCGCCAGCATGCCGCGCATCCGCATGGAGTTGACCCTGGCCGTGCTGCTCACCTCGGCGGGGGCCGCCCTCATGAGCCTCGCGCTCAGCCGCCGCGTCGCCCACTGGGCCGCACGCCCCCTCACCGAACTCAGCGAGTCCCTGGCCCACCTCGGCCCAGGCGCCGGCATCTCCCCTGAGCTCCACACCGAGGCCCGCTACGAAGAGGTGAATGCCGTCCGCACCGCGCTGGTTGGACTCCTGGGCCGCCTCCACACGGCCCTCGAGCAGTCACGCCGCTTCGCCGCAAACGCCGCACACGAGATGCGCACACCCCTGGCCATGCTCCAAGCGGAGCTGGAGCTCCAGTCCGAGATGACACAACCCACGGAGACAGCCGCCGCGCTCACCCGGATGCACCGCACGGTGACGTCCCTGGGGACACTCGTGGAGCGATTGCTGGTCCTCGCGGAGGGAGAGCAAGGCCCACTCGAACTGGTCGAAACCGTGAGCCTCTCCGAGGTCGTGGAGGCCACCCTCGACGCGTTGCCCGAAGACCAGCGCGGCCGAGTGCACACCCAGCTCCAGGCCTCCGGACTCATTCCAGGGGACAGCCAACTCTTGCGGCAGCTCGTCGACAACGTGGTGGAGAACGCACTCAAGTTCTCCGGTGAAGGCCCCGTCTCCATCCACCTCCAGGCCACGCCCGAGGCGACGCTCCTGGACGTCCAGGATGAAGGGCCAGGCATCACTCCCGAGGAATCAGAGCGCGTCTTCGAGCCCTTCTATCGTTCCCCGCGTGCACGCGCGGAGAGCCCCGGACACGGCGTCGGACTGTCCCTGGTCCTGCTGGTCGCCCGGGCACACGGAGCCCAAGCCCGGTTCCTGCCCACCTCGAAGGGCGCGCACCTGAGGCTCACCTTCCCGCCTCCGAAGCGCGCCACGCCCGTCTCCACATGACGAGAAACAACGACACGCTCCACTCCTGTCCAGCAACCGAGAGGACTCCCCATCCGTGTCCATCCTCATCGTAGAAGACGAGCTGCGCGTCCGGGCGTTCATCGCACGCGGGTTGGAGGAAGAAGGCTTTCGTGTCCGCGAATGCGCCAACGGGCTCGAGGCCCAGGAGCTCTTGCGCATCGAACGCTTCGACCTGGTCATCCTGGACTGGATGCTGCCGGGGCTGCCGGGAGTGGACGTCCTGCGAGCCATGCGCGCTCAAGACGACAACACACCCGTCATCATGCTGACCGCGAAGGACGCCGTCGCCGACCGCATCCTCGCGCTCAACGCCGGCGCGGATGACTACCTCATCAAACCCTTCTCCTTCGAGGAGCTGCTCGCACGCATCCGAGCCATCCTCCGCCGCATCGACCAGCGCGGGGGCCCGCTCCTCAGCCATGCGGACCTTACGCTGGACCCGACCACGCGAAGGGTGACCCGCTCGGACGTGGACCTCGTCCTGACGGCCCGGGAGTTCGCCCTCTTGCAGTTCCTCCTTCAACACGCGGGAGAGGTGGTCTCCCGCACCCGCATCGTGCAGGCCGTGTGGGACCATGACTTCGAGACGTTCTCCAACGTCGTGGAGGTCTACATCCGCTACCTCCGGGCCAAGGTCGACGTCCCCTTCCATGACAAACTCATCCACACCGTGAGAGGCGTCGGCTACGTCCTCCAGAGCCGGACATGAAGCGCCCCCGCACCCTCCGCGCACATCTGACGCTCTTCTTCGCCACCTCCGTCCTGGGGACACTCCTGCTGTATGGAGGCGCGGTGGTGGCGACGCTCGCCTGGGGCGAGTGGCGCGAGCGGCAGGTGGAACTCTCCGCTCCACGCGACGCGCAACATCCCAGGGAGGATGAGGCGGGGCTCTTCGATGAGGCCTTTCAAGCGTTGGGCGCCATGGCCCTCATGGCGCCTCTCGCCGCGATGGGGTCGCTGGCGCTGGGCAGTGCGCTGGCGCGTCGTGCGCTGGAGCCCCTGCGAGAGGCGAGTGAGCGCGCACGCGCCGCCCAGGCCTCGCAATTGGACCTGCGCCTCCCGGTCCGCGGCAATCAGGACGAGTGGGATGAGCTGGCCACGACCCTGAACAGCCTGCTCGCGGAGGCACGCACCTCCTTCGAGCGCATCCGGGCCTTCACCTCGGACGCCGCGCACGAGCTGCGCACCCCTCTGACGGTCATCATGGGAGAGGCGGAGGTCAGCCTGAGGCGCGAGCGCACACCGGAAGAGTACCGGCGCTCGCTGGGAATCGTGCTCGACGAGTCCCAGAGGCTCGCCCGGCTCGTCGACGAGTTGCTCCAACTCGCCCGCGCGGACGCGAACTCGCGAGTAGAGGACACGCAGCCCGTCGACCTGTACGCACTGGCCCAGGAGGCCCTCGAGCGCACGCGGCATCACCTCACCGCGAGGCCCCCGAGCCTTGCCCTGGAGCTCACGGGCGCGCCCACCGTGGTCCACGGGAGTCCCGTCCTGTTGTCCCGGTTGCTCGACAACCTGCTCGACAACGCGCGCCGCCACGCGCATCAGCGCATCCGTGTCGTGCTGAGCCCTGTGGGCCGCGAGGTCCAGCTCACCGTGGGGGATGACGGTCCGGGCGTGGACGCCGCGTTCCAGCCTCGACTGTTCGAGCGCTTCGCCCGCGCCGACTCGTCGCGCAGCACCCAGGGTACGGGGTTGGGGCTCGCGCTGTCGCGAGGCATCGCCCAGGCGCATGGAGGAACGCTCGACTACGAGCGTGCGGATTCGGAGAGCCGCTTCATCTTCCGGCTCCCGGCGCGACAGGAACCGTCCGGCTCGCCACTTCCCGCTTCGTGCGCCAGCCCTGGCAAGACCACAGCTTGAACGTCGTCACCACCCGCGAGCCACGATGCACCGTCACGGGTGGCAGCTCCCGCACCGATGCGCAATGCGCGTCGAGACGTGACTGCGCATCCTTCAGGGGTTGCCGCAGGTCCGCGACGACGATGGCGTCCTGTCCGGGGCGCGCCTGGTCCATCCAGAAGGAATAAGCCAACCCATCTCCGCCCAGCGCCGAGTCGGATTGGGTCTCCGGCTGCCCCTCCAGGTAGAAGGCCAGCTCGCTCGCCGTCTTGTAACCCCACCCCACCACCATGGGAGCGGGCTGCCCCATCGAGTCCCGGTGTTGTTGCACCGCATCGGCCAGTTCCCGCCAACCGCTCACGAGGTTGTCCCGCTCGCGGAAGGGAATCCACGGGCAGAGCGGCATCAAGTACATGGCCACCATCAACGCCGCGCCCACGCCCATGCTCAGGCCCGCGGAGGCCCGCACCGCGCGGTGTCGACGAAGCGCCCACGCGCCACCCGCCGCGGCCACCAACAGGCCGAGATAGGACGGAGCCACCCAGTTCATCTTCACCCAATGAAAGGGGCTCACCAGGGTGAACACGAGCAGGCCCGGCACACTCGCGAGTCCCAACAGACGCGCCCGCGCATCTCCTCGCCAGGCATGCCGCACGAGGACTCCGGCCGTGAGCAGCAACGCCAGATAGAGCAGGGGGCCGACCGCCACGGACTGGAGTCCCACATAGCGGCCGATGAGATAGCCATGAAAGCCATTCACGGTCTGGGTGCGCCCCGTCGTCTGGAAGGCGAACGAGGCCCAGTCGTGCGATTGGTTCCAGAAGAACACGGGTGAGAACACCAGGGCCGCGAGCACACACGCCAGATACGGATGGACGGTGCGCAGCGCCGCGCGGCCTCGCTCGGTCACCAAGGCCGTCAGCAACACCTGGAGCGGAAGGAGCGCCGCGGTGTACTTGGACAACATTCCCAGCCCACACAGCAGGCCCAGCAGGTACCAGCGCCAACCGAAACGGCCCGGCCCGCTCCCGTCCGGCAACACCAGCTCACAGAGCACACGCAGCGCCAGCGCCCACGCCAGCACCAGGGGCACGTCCGGTGTCATCACCACCGCGCCCAGCCCGAAGAGGACCGTGGCATTCGCGGCGAGCGCGGTCAGCAGCCCCACCGCTGGCGAGTACAGCCGGCTCCCCAGCGAGTACATGACGCAGCTGAGCGCGGCCGAGGAGAGAATCGCGGGCAGGCGGAGCGCGACCTCCGAATCGCCCAGGAAGAACGTCGACAAAGCCATCAGCCAGGCGCACAACGGCGGGTGGTCCAGGTAAGACCAATCGAGGTGGCGAGCGTATTGCCAGTAGTAGGCCTCTTGAGGAGCCAGCTCCACGTGGCCCGCGTAGACGAGCCGCAGGAGCACCAGCCCCAGTGAGGCCCACAGGACCCAGCGCCATCCCGCCCCCCGGGAGATCTCCACGGACGCACGCGACATCCAGCACCTCTCGCCCCTGTCGCGGGCGGGCACCCATGCTCCGTGACGCGACAGGCATTGCGGATGTCATGCCTGAGGCCATTGCGCGTGTCCGCGAACGGGCGGCCAGATGAGAGACATCTCATCTGTCTTTCATCCACGCCTCCGTTTCTCGCCCACGCATCGGGCGCTCGCACGCCCGGGCGACGCCTCTCCGTCCCATGCGCCATGAAGAACTGTCCCCGCGCGCTCCTGGGGCCTAACCTCGTGCGGACACACCTTCAGGAGCGATGACGGCATGCTGCTCGCCCACAAGAACGCGATTGTCTACGGGGCCGCTGGGGCCATGGGCGGGGCTGTCGCACGTGCCTTCGCGAAGGCCGGCGCCCAGGTCTTCCTGGCCGGCCGCACCCTCGCCAGGCTCGACGCCGTGGCCCAGGACATCCGAGCCTCGGGAGGTGTGGCCCACACCGCCCAGGTGGACGCGCAGGACCTCGCCGCGGTCGCGGCCCATGCGGACGCCGTGGTCGCGAAGGCGGGGCGCATCGACATCTCCTTCAACGCCATCACCATCCATGCCGTGCAGAACGTCCCGCTCGTCGAGATGTCGCTCGACGACTTCATGACGCCCGTCACCGAAGCGGCGCGGACGCACTTCATCACCGCCACGACCGCGGCCCGGAAGATGATGGCTCAGCGCTCGGGAGTCATCGTGCTGCTCTCATCCACCGCGGCGAAGGAGTCCCGCCACCAGATGGGAGGCTTCAATCTGGCGTGCGCCTCAATCGAAGCCTTGACCCGGAGCCTGGCCGGTGAAGTCGGGCGTCAAGGTGTCCGCGTCGTGGCGCTCCGTCCCAACTTCACTCCGGAAACCACACCTTCCCTCCAGGAAGAAGACCTTTCGCCCCTGCTCAAGGACACACTGCTGGGACGCCTGCCCCGCCTGGCCGAGGTCGCGAACACCGCTGTCTATCTGGCCTCCGACGCGGCCGGTGCGATGACCGGCGCGGTCGTCAATCTCTCCTGTGGAGCCATCATCGACTGAGCCCCTTCAGCCCTCATCGAGCTTTCGATACAGCGTGCGCCGGCTGATACCGAGGATGCGCGCCGCGGCGGCCTTGTTCCCCCCCTGCGCATCCACCACGCGGCGCACATGGGCCCGCTCCACCGCATCAAGAGGCGCGTCCCCTCCGGAGTCCTGAGGAGCCGGCGGTGAAACCCGGCCATCGCCACCCGGCAGGTCGAAGTCCTCGGGGAGCAGCGTGTCGTGGTCCGACATGGCCACGGCCCGCTCGAGCAGGTTGACCAGCTCCCTCACGTTGCCAGGCCAGGAGTAGCCCACGAGGAGACGGATGGCGTCGGCGGAGACGCCCAGCACCGACCGGCCATGCGGCTCGACCAGCCGCCCCAGATGGAAGTCCACCAGCGGGATGATGTCCTCGCGCCGCTCGCGCAGCGGGGGCACCTCCATGCGGATGACGTTGAGGCGGTAGTAGAGGTCCGGACGGAAGCGCCCTTCCCGCAGCAGCACTTCCAACGGCCGATTCGTTGCGGCGAGGACACGCGCTCGCACCGGCACCTCCGCGCTGGCCCCCAATGGCCTCACCCGCCCTGTCTCCAGGCACTGGAGGAGCTTGGCCTGCACGTCCAAGGACAACTCGCCCACCTCATCGAGGAAGAGCGTCCCTCCTCCGGCCGCCACGAAGACACCCGGGCGGTTCTCACGCGCGTCCGTGAAGGCGCCTCGCCGCACGCCGAACAGCTCGCTCTCCGCGAGGCCCGACGGAAGGGTCGCGCAGTTGAGCTGGAGAAAGGGCTCGGCGCGCCGCGCGCTCGACTCGTGGATGAACCGGGCCAGGGCGCTCTTGCCCGTCCCCGTCTCCCCCGTGAGGAGGACCATGGCGTCACTGCGAGCCGCTCGCCGCGCCAGTTCCAGCGCGTTGCGCATCGCGGGGCTTCTCGCGACGAGCCCGCTGGGCACCTCGTCGGGGACGGACGCACGCAGGCGCACGATTTCCCGGCGCAGCTGCCGCTCCCGGAAGGCGCGCTCGATGGAGAGCACCAGCGCCTCGATGTTGAACGGCTTGGTGACGAAATCACAGGCGCCCGCCTTCACCGCCGCGACCGCCATCTCCACGCTCCCGAACCCGGTGATGAGCAGCACCAACTGCCCCGGCCTCTCGGCGAGCAGGAGGTTGAGCAGCTCGATGCCGCGCATCCCCGGCATCTCCACGTCGGAGATGACCAGGTCGAACAGCTCCTTGCGGAAGAGGCCCAGCGCCTCCTCGGGGGACGTGAGCCCCACCGTCTCATAGCCCCGCGCCTCCAGGCTCTCGCACAGGAAGCTCACCACACCCGCGTCATCATCCAGGACCAGCAACCGGCGCTTCCGGGCGCTCATGCCACCACCTCCACCACCGCGTCCACCGGGGCCACGGGGAAGTGAACGAAGAACTGGCCCCCCTTCCCTTCAGGGGACACCACCGACACGGCGCCTCCGTGCTCCGTCATGATGGCCTTCACCACGGCCAATCCCAGACCCGTCCCGCCCGAGCTGGACCACGTGCTGAAGAAGGGTTCGAAGACATGCTTCATGCTGTCCTCGCTCATCCCCGGGCCCGTGTCCTCGACGGACAAGCACACCGCCTGGCGCTCCGAGGTCCCCGCCCGCTGGAAGGCGGAGGGAGTCAGCGACACCCGCACCTCTCCTCCTTGCGGCGTCGCGCGCAGCGCATTGGTCAGGAGATTGAGCGCGACCTGCTGCACGCCATCACCATCCGCGAGGACACGAGGCAGCGGGCGCGGACAGGAGAACTCCAACCGGACGTTCCGCTTGCGCGCCTCGAGTTCGAGCAGGTCCACCACCGCGCGCACCGATACAAGGATGTCCATCTCCTCCAGGCGCAGGGGCTTGCGGCGCGAGAAGTCCAACAACTGCTGTACGATGCGCGAGATGCGTTCGACCTGCTCCACGAGGATGTTCGCGTTGCGCCGCACGTCCTCGGGCAGCTCGGTCCGCGCGGCGAGAGCCTGAGCCCGTCCGCCGAGGATGAGCAGCGGTGAACCAATCTCATGCGCCAGCCCCGCCGACAGCTGTCCGATGGTGGCGAGCTTGTCCACGCGCCGGAGTCCCGCCTCCAGGGCAATCCGGGCCTCCACCTCGGCCGTCAGCTGGTTTCTCGCGGCGCCGAGCTCCTTCACCATCGCATTGAAGGCCAGCACCACCTCGCCCACCTCATCGCGCTGGTGGGGCACCACGTTGGCCGTGAAATCGCCGGCGACCACCGAACGCATCGCCCCCACCAGCCGCCCCAACGGCCGTTGGATGTACAGCACCACCAGCATCCACCCGACGAGGGAGCTGCCAACGATGAGCGTCAGCACGGACAGGAGCACGTCCCGCCGGGTGGTCTTCAAGTCCTCGCGCAACGCATCGAGCGGCTTCACCAGCGCCAGCGCCCCCAGCGGCGAGCCGTCATCATCTCGTAGATGAAACACGAAACTCAGATGTGACAGCCCCTCGGGCCCATGAAAGCGCGTGACTGAACGAGGCGCCCCCGTCAGGGGATGGACGTCTGATTCGATGAGCGGGAGCGTCTTGATGCCGCCCCACGAATGAACCACGAGCTTGCCTTGCGCGTTGAAGACGAAGAGGTCCACACCCGGGTCCTTCACCTCGAGCGACTCGAGCATCTCCCGCACATCCGCCGCCTGCCCGTCGCGTAGCGCGTTCTCCACCGCGACCTGGAGCGCCACCCCCAAGAGCCTCGCCTCGTGCTCCGCGGAGGACTTCAGGTCCGCCTCCTCCCGCCGGAACTGGCCGTACCCATAGGAGCCCAGGATGCTCGCGCTCGTGAGCGTCAGCACCAGCCCCAGCTTCGTCGAGATACGCATGCCGCCGACTGTGTCGAAAGTGCACAGGTGGTTCAAGACGCACCATCCGCGCCCGTCTGCTCGCTTCACGCCCTGAGTCTTTTCAGGCACTTGGCTCCTGACGCGGCTGGACCAGGACTTGCCGTGGGCCCCGGCATGCTCCGCCCCTTGTTGCTCGGCCTCCTGGTCCACGTCCTCGCCTGTACTGGCGCATCCCCATCCCCCGCCGCGACACCCGAGCGGTCCGCGCCCCCGGCCCGGCAGGAGGGGATCCTCCAGATTCCGGAGGCCTCCCGCCCGTTCGTCTCCGTCACGCCCGTCAGCGCGGACCTGGGTGGAGCCCTGCTCCAAGCCCCCGCCCGGGTCGCCTTCCGGGATGGGGCCCTCTCACGCCTGGGAGCCCCCCTGGCTGGGCGTGTCGTCAGCGTCCATGTCCGCACGGGCGACCGGGTGAAGCCCGGGGATGCACTCGTGACGCTCGATTGTCCCGAGGCCGCGACCGCACGCACGGCGGTGGTCACCGCGACGGCCGCGCTCCGCGAAGCGCAGCTCGCCTTCGAGCGCGAACGTCGCATGCTCGAGCAGGGCGTGGGCATCGAGCGTGAGCGGCTCGCGGCCGAGACGCGGCTGGCGGAAATCCAAGCCGAGCTCGCGCGCGCCCAAGCCTCCGCGAGCTTCCTGGGCACGGGCAATGGCAACCTCGTGGTCCTCCGCGCACCACTCGCTGGCACCGTCCTCACCCGGAACACCAGCGTGGGTGCCGCGGTCCAGCCGGGCGGCGAAGCACTCGTCGAAGTGGGAGACCCCTCCGAGTTGTGGGTCGTCGCGGAGGTGTTCGAGCGCGACGTGCCCCTGGTGCGCGAAGGCGCACGCGTCAAGGTCGAGCTGCCCTCGCTCCACGAGCCTCTCGAGGGAAAGGTCTCCTCCGTGGGCACGCTCATCACCAGCGGCATGAGGACCGCGCCGGTGCGAATCACCTTGGACAGCATTGGCGCCAACCTGCGCCCCGGCATGTTCGGGCGCGTGCGGATTGAGTCCCCGGACGTGGGCGTCACGCTGCCCGCGGAGGCGGTCCTCATCCGCAATGGCAAGGAGTCGGTGGTCTACGTCCAGAAGGACTCGCTGACCTTCGAGCGCCGCCCCGTGGTGGTGGCGCACTCCGTGGAAGGCCGGGTCCAGGTCGTGTCTGGCATTGCGCCGGGGGAGCAGGTCGTCACCCGCGGAGCGCTGCTGCTCGATGGCGCGGCGGACCAGCTTCTCTGAGGTCCGGGAGGACACAGCACCATGTTGCGAGCCCTCATCGAAACGTGCGTCCGCCGACGCATCCCCGTCATCCTCCTCACCCTGTGCATCGGGTTGTTCGGAGTGAAGGCCTACCTGGACACGCCCGTCGAGGCGTTCCCGGACGTCACCAATCTCCAGGTCAATGTCATCGCGCAGATGCCGGGACTTGCTCCCGAGGAAATCGAGCGGCAGGTGACGGTCCCGCTCGAGCGGGTCCTCAACGGCACCCCTGGAATGCTGCTGATGCGCAGCGACAGCCTCTTCGGTCTGTCGCTCATCTCCCTGACCTTCGACGACGGAGCCGACCCATTCAAGGCGCGCACGACGGTCGGCGAGCGCCTGGCCTCGGCCTCACTTCCCGATGAAGCCGTGGTGCGGCTCGCGCCGGAGGCCACGCCCCTGGGAGAGGTCTATCAATTCCGGGTGGTGAGCGACCGGCATACCCTCGCGGAGACCCGCTCGGAGCTGGAGTGGAACATCGCCCGGTTGATGCGCCAGGTCTCGGGTGTCGCGGACGTCGTCAGCTTCGGTGGATTCCTCAAGGAGATTCATGTCCAGGTGGACCCCTCGCGGCTGCTCGCGCATGACCTGACGCTCGCGCAGGTCACCGAGGCGCTCGAGCGCTCCAACCGCAACGTCGGCGGTGGATTCCTTCGACATGGAGACCAGGAGCTGCTCATCCGCGGCGTGGGCTACCTGCGCGGTGCGCGGGATGTGCAGGACATCGTCCTGAAGAGCGAGGATGGGACGCCCGTGACGGTCGGCGACGTCGCCCGGGTCGTCGCCTCCCACACTCCGCGCCGTGGAACGGTGGGCTACGACCTGGAGCAGAACGTGGCGGAGGGCTTCGTCCTGCTGCGTCGGGGAGAGAACCCGAGCACGGTGCTCGAAGGCATCCACGCCAAGGTCAAGGAGCTGAACGAAAGCGTCCTCCCCAAGGGGATGCGCATCGAACCCTTCTATGACCGAAGCACCCTCGTCGGGCACACGCTCTCCACGGTGCACCACAACCTCCTGCACGGAGCGCTGCTCGTGGTCGCGGTGGTGTGGCTCTTCCTGCGGAGCATGCGGTGTTCCCTCATCGTCGCCTCCGTCATTCCCCTCGCGTTGCTCACGGCGTTCATCGGCCTGAAGTTCCTGGGGTTGCCGGCCAACCTCATCTCCATGGGAGCCATCGACTTCGGCATCCTCGTGGACGGCGCGGTGGTGCTGGTCGAGAACGTGCTGCACGAAGCGGGAGCCAAGAAGCCCCAGCGGCGGCGGGAGATGCTCGGGCTCATCCTGCACTCGGCGCTCGACGTGGCCCGGCCCACCTTCTTCGCCATGGCCATCATCATCGCGGCGCTCATTCCCGTCTTCACGCTGGAGCGGGTGGAGGGCCGCATCTTCCGGCCGCTGTCGCTGACGTATAGCTTCGCGCTCGTCGGCGCGCTCGTCTTCGCGCTCACGGTGGTCCCCGCCCTCTGCGCCCTGTTGCTGCGCCCGAAGGACGCCGAGGTGCGCGAGCCCGCCTTGCTGGGCACCCTGCGCGAGGCCTACGCCGGGACCGTGGGACGGCTCCTGGCGCGACGGGGCCTCGTGTTCGCGAGCCTCGCGGTGCTGGTGGCGCTCACCGCGCTCGCATCGACCCGGGTGGGCAGCGAGTTCCTCCCCGAGCTCGACGAGGGCGACGCCGTCGTCTTCGTGGAGATGCCCCCCAGCATCTCGCTGGAGAAGGGCGCCGAAATCCTCCTGGAGGTGCGGCGGCGCATACTCGCCTTCCCCGAGGTGCGCGAGACGCTCAGCGAGCATGGCCGGCCCGAGGACGGGACGGACAATGAGGGCGTCAACATGAGCGAGACCTTCGTCCGCTTCAACCCGCCCGAGACCTGGCGGCCCGGCTGGGACAAGGAGCGCCTCATCAGTGAGATGCGCGCCTCGCTCACGGAGATTCCCGGCGTCAGCTTCAACTTCTCCCAACCCATCAAGGACAACGTCGAGGAGGCCGTCAGCGGCGTGCGCGGCAAGGTGGTGCTGAAGGTCTTCGGCACGGAGCTGGATGTCATGCGCGGGACGCTGGAGGCGGCCGTCATTGCCCTTCAGAAAGTCCCGGGCGTGGTGGACCTGGGCCTCTACCGGGACTCCAGCGTGCCCCAGCTCCAGGTCGTCCTGGACCGGCCCGCGCTCGCCCGCGCTGGAATCGATGTCACGGCCGCGCAGGACGTGGTGGAGACGGCGCTCAGTGGCCGCGTGGTGACGGAAATCTGGGAGCGGGAGCGCCCCACGCCCGTGCGTGTCCTCTTCTCCGCCTCGGAGCGGGATGACGAGGCCCGCATCGGGAACATCCTCGTGCCCACGGTCGGCGGCGGACACGTCCCCTTGCGGGAGGTGGCGCACATCGAGAAGGCCATGGGCCGCGCCAACATCAACCGGGAGGCGAACAGCCGCATGCTCGCGCTGAAGTTCAACGTGGAGGGGCGCGACATGGGCTCCACCATCGAAGAGGCCATGGAGACCGTCCAACGGGAGGTGAAGGTCCCCGATGGCAACTTCCTCACCTGGGGCGGCGAGTTCGAGAACCAGCAACGCGCTCTCGGCAGGCTCGCCGTCATCGTCCCCATCTCGTTCGTCGTGGTGTTCGCGCTCCTCTACGCGGCGCTGGGCAGCGTTCGCAGCGCGACCTCCGTCCTGGCCATCTCTCCCTTCGCGATGTGCGGCGGCGTCTTCGCGCTGGCCCTCACGGGCATTCCGCTGTCCGTCAGCGCCGCCGTCGGCTTCATCACGTTGTTGGGACAGGTCTGCCTCGCGTCCCTGCTGGTGGTGAGCGCGGTGGATGAACGGCGGCGGACCGGTGAGGTGATGGCCTCCGCGCTGTCGTCGGGGGCGGCGAGCCGCTTCCGCGCGGTCCTGATGACCGCCCTGCTCGCCATGCTCGGACTCTTGCCGGCGGCGCTCTCCTCGGGCGTGGGCAGCGAGACTCAACGCCCCTTCGCGGTGGTCATCATCGGCGGACTGGTAACCACGGTCCTGGTCACGCTGTTCGCGCTCCCCGCCATCTACAGCGTCGTGGCGGCGAAGGCGCCCACCACGTCGGACCCAGACGATGACCTGGGAGATGCCCCCAACGCAGCGCACGAAGTCGGGAAGGAGCCCCAGGTGGAGGTGGCCGCGGCATGAGGCGCTTCATTTCATCCATCAGTGTGTTGGTGATGTCCCTCTTCGCGGGAGGCGCGTGGGCCGACGAGGTTCATCCTCCGGAGGTCATCACCGTGGAGGAGGCGCTGCGGCTGCTCGCGGAGAAGAGCCCGTGGCTCGCCACGGAGCGGGCCCGCGTCGAGGTCGCCGCGGCGGAGCGCGTCACGGCGGGGATGCTGCCCAATCCCTCGCTCAGCTACGGAGGCCAGCGGCTCGTCTCGGGTGCGAACACCGGGTCGCTTTCACAGCACCAGCTGGTCGTCGAGCAGCCTCTGCTCCTGTTCGGACAGCGAGGCGTGCGCCGGGACCTGGCGGACTTGAATGTCCGTGCCGAGCAGGCGCGAGTCGGTGCGACCTTCGCGGAGCGTGCCTTGAGTGTCCGCGCGGCCTTCGCGGACCTGCTGGCCAGCCAGGAGGAGCTGCGTATCCTCGAAGCGAGCCAGGCGGACTTGAGCCATGTGGAGAAGGTGGTGCAGGGCCGAGCCTCGGCTGGAGACACGAGCCGGTATGACGTGGAGCGAATCGAGCTCGAGACCCGGGCCTTGAGCGTGGAGGCCCAGAACGCACGCACGGGGATCGAGGATGCCGCGGGACGGCTCGCGGCCCTGCTGGGTGTTCCGAACTGGAGACCTCGCGCGCAAGGAGAGCTGCGTCCCTCCGGGCCCATCCCCACGCTCGAGCATCTCTGGGAGGAGGCACAGCAGCGACGCCCCTCCCTGGTGGCGGTCCGGGAGCGGCAGGCGGCGGCACGAGGTGGGCTTGTGCTCGCGCGCCGTGAGCGACTCCCGGTGCCCTCGCTGGCCGCCGGAGCCGTGCTCACCCGAGAGGAGAACAGCGTCTCGGTGTCCTTCGGCCTCTCCCTGCCGCTCCCCCTCTTCGACCGGAACCAGGGCGCCATCTCCCGCGCCTCGGCGGAGGTCGAGGCAGAGTCACGTGCGCTGGACGCGGAGGTCGCGGAGGCCCGCGCGGAGCTCACTCGGGCGTATGCGGTCCTCGAGGGCCGCAGCGGCTCGCTCTCGAGCCTGGAGAAGGACGTGGTGGAGCGGCTCCCGACGGTCCGCAGGATGGCGGAGGATGGCTATCGCGAGGGACGCGGGAGCATCCTGGAGCTGCTGGATGCGTTCCGCTCGCTCAAGGACTTTCGCTTGCTCCACCTGAGGCAACTGCAATCCGTCAGGCTCGCGGAGGACTCGGTGCTGTTCGCCGCGGGAATGGACAGACTGCCCACGGCGCAGTGAGCGGGGTGGGCCTCTTCGGAGGCCCTTCCTCATCTCAAGCGCGGGCGGGGTTCTCGCGCCCATGAAGAGACCACCCGCCCGCGCCTGGACGCCCCCTGGCGGGAGACGGCTCCAATGTCTCTCCTCCCGGCGCGCCCGGGAATCCCTACGACACATGGCCCTTGGACGAAGCGTGGTCGGGAATCCGATGGAATGACTTCCACTCAACGGACTCCAGCGGCCAAGGTCGTGGCGGCAGACCATCCATCTCACATCAAGTCCCAGGGCGTCATCCATCCTCGACGATGTCTGGGGTTGAGTCTTTCCAAGGACGCACCCGCGTGACTTGTGCGCGGGGCAAACGCATTTCAACGGACGGTGTGTCCATGGTACTTGAATGCTTGTCACTTGGCGGCCAGAGAACGCTGGCCATTCAAGTGTTGCGCGCCAATCCGCCGGAAGTGAGGAGAGGTGTCGCTCAATCCACGAGGGGGACGGTCCATTCCGGGCTTCATCCTGCTCCTCGGGGGGAGACAATCCATGCGAAGCAGTCTTGGCATGCTGTGGTCGTGGGGGCTTGGCGTGACGTTGGCCCTGTCCCTGGGCGCATGTGGTACGGAGCCGAGGGATGGGATTTCGCAAGAGGGCGACAAGGCGTCGACGCATGAGCGCCTAGGAACCTCGTTGGCCTGGGACCCCTATGCGGACGCGGTGGCGTCGGGCACCACGGCGACGGTGCTCAACGCGAACGCGGCCCTGGGCGCTCCGGACGGGCAGGCCGCGACGCTGCTGGGCTTGCTCAACACGGCGCTGGTGCTGGACCTGGGTCAGGGCGAAGAAGGTACCGGTGACCTGCGCGTCCACTACCAGGGCCTGTCCTTGGCGCTGGTGGCCCAGGTGGACTTCCTGAAGGCGGACGGGACCTTCATTGCCTCCAGTCCGTTGCACCTGGTGGAGCTGGGCCTGGGGACCCATGTGGCGGTGGCGACCTACTCGGGGAACATTCCCTATCGCTACGTACGCCTGCGAGGCTCGGTGCTCGCGCTCTACCTGGTGGATGCGGTGGAGACGTCGCTGCGGCCCATCTGTGGTGATGGGAAGCTGGGCGGGGCCGAACTCTGTGACGACGGCAACCAGCTCTCCGGCGACGGCTGCAACAGCGTCTGCCAGGTGGAGCCGGGCTACACCTGCACGGGGGAGCCGAGCGTTTGCGACAACAACCGCGCACCCACGGTCGACCCTGCTCACGCGACCACTCTCGAGGACACGCCGGTGAACATCACCATCACCGCGGCGGACCCGGATGGTGACACCCTCAGCTACTCCTACACCACGCCTGGCCATGGCACGCTCGCGCTCTCGGGGGCGACGGTGACGTACACCCCGAACGCGAACTTCGCGGGCCAGGACACCTTCCAGGTCACGGTCTCCGACGGCAGGAAGCAGGCGACGGCCACCGTCACGGTCACCGTGAGCCCGGTCAACGACGCGCCCGTGGCGGTCTCCGCCTCCGTGACGGTGAGCTTCAACACGTCGACGCCCATCACGCTGGTGGCCACGGACGTGGAGGGGGATGCGCTCACGTTCACCACGACCGCTCCGGCACACGGAACGCTGTCCGGGAGGGGCGCCCAGTTGCTCTACACGCCGAACGCGGACTTCCAAGGGCAGGACCAGTTCACCTTCGTGGCCAATGACGGCGCGCTGGACTCCAACACCGCCACCATCAGCATCACCGTCCGGGGGCCGCCCGTCTGCGGCGACGGCTACCTCGACTCGGGTGAGGTGTGCGACGACGGCAACCGCGTCGCGGGCGACGGATGCCGGGCGGACTGCAAGGGCGTGGAGCTGTGCGGTGACGGCCTGGTCGACAGCGTCGCGGGCGAACAGTGCGACGATGGCAACACGACCCCGGGAGATGGCTGCGACGCCGCGTGCCAACTGGATGCGTTCACGAACGTGCCCCCGACACTCATCAGCGGGATGCTGAACTGCTCCTCGGCCAACTCGAACACGGGGCGCAAGGCGGCGGTGGATGCACTGGGGCGCTTCTATGTCGTCATGCGGTGTGATGGCGCGGCCTATGTCAGCGTCAGCGTGGACCGTGGCCACACCTGGGTGGGGCCCACGGCCCTGGGCATCACCAACGCGGCGGAGGTCGCGATTGAAGGAGGCCCCACCGGGGTCGCGTATGTCGCGGCCACCAGCGCAGGCTCGGTCGTCTTCACCCGGACGGTTGACGCGGGAGCCAGCTGGGAGGCTCCCCGAGTCATCGGCACGGCCGCCAACCCCACCGTCAGCCTGGATTCCATGGGCGATGCCCTCTACATCTCCGTCTCGAGAGGCAGCACGGGGGTCCGCGTGCTCCGGAACTTCGCGCGGGGCGCGGGCGACTTCCTCGCGACAGACGTGGACCAGAACAACGCCTTCTTCGATGTCCTCGTGGACAAGGTCAGCGGAGATGTCTTCTCGGTGAGCGATGACCCCTCGTTCCGGATCCGCCGCAGCACCGACCAGGGGACGAACTTCGACCCACAGACTTCCGCGCCAGGGCAGGCGTTCTTCTCGGATTGGACGGGCTCCAACGGCTTCATCTACGTCACGGGCACCTTCGGGGACGACAACGTGGACGTCATCCCGATGTCCGCGCCAGGGACGAGCACCCAGGTTCCGGGGCTCCCCACGGACGTCGGTCCTGGCCCCCTTCGAGCCATTGACTCGGATGCGCTCGGCAACGCCTACGTCGTCACCCAGCGGGGGACGGGCAACATCCAGTTGGACCGGATGCTCGTGGGAGCCACTTCGATTCTGGCCGCGGACGCCAGGACGGTGGGCCCCGGCGCCTCGCCAGCGGTCGCGGCCCTCCCGTCGAACGGTGGCGCCCTGGTCGCCTATTCGAACGGCACCAGCGTCTACGCCTCCGTCGTCGTGTACTGAAGTCCACGGAGTCCCTGAGCCGCGCCTCCCAGCTTCAACGGGAGGCGCGCATCAGCGAGGGTTGTTCTCTCCCCGCGGGCTCGACTCCAGCGACATGAGCACCTCCTCGACTCCGTCCTCGCCCGGCGGATTCTCGTGGGCCTCTTTGCGAAAGCCACACTTCTCGAGGACCCGAATCGAGCCGGTGTTGTGGACCGCCACCCACGCATGGAGCGGGCGTACCCGCTCGTGCTCGAGGAACTTCGAGAGCGCCTGGGTCGCCATGCCCTTGCCCCAGTGCTCGCGTCCCACCCAATAGGCCACGAAGCGGCGGCCATCCTGCCCCCAACTCCCCACGTACCCGACAACCCTTCCGTCAACGACGATAGTCCGCGTCACGTTCTCGGGGATGAGAACCCTCGTGCGCCAGTGAGTCATGAACGCATCGTGCTCCCGAGCTGGAAACGCAGCCATGCGCTGCGCTTCCGGGTCGCGCTGGTGCTCGAAGAAGATGGGAAGGTCAGCATCTGTGACGTCGCGGAGAATCATCCTGACAAAGCTCCGTAGGGGACCTGGGGTGTGACGAACGCAGCGGCAGCATACTCGGGCAACTCGAACGCATTGGCCGCATGAGTGACGAGCTTTTCGAACACGCGCTCGAGCGGCTTCGAGGTGAGCATCCGGTAGAGCTGATTTCGCAGGACAAGGCCGGCTCGCGTACGGGGAGCGAAGAAGCCACCCACACGCTTCGCGCCATCCTGCGCCGGTGTCGCATAGGGCCGCATCCGGGCCTCGTAGCGAGAGAAGGCGTCCGAGTACGCATCGGGGCTCGCGAGCAACTCACCCGCGAGCACATACGCGCCCACCATCGCGAGGGGCGTGCCCTGCCCCCCGAGCGTTCCACCCCATGCCGCATCCCCGAGCAGCACCACACGGCCCTGGGAGTACCGCGCGAGCCGGACGGAGCCGACGGCGTCGAAGTAGACGTCCTCCGCCTCACGAAGTCCCTCCACGAGCTGCCGCGTCTTCCACCCCGCCCCCGCGAAGGCCTCCGAGACCACCTGGCGCGCGGCAGCAGGGGAACGCTCATGCGAGCCGAGGGGCGCACCGGTGAAGACGAACAACGCGCGGACCTGGTTCACATCCTGTGCGCTGGTGACACTCACCCCGCGCCCCGGCTCGCTGTAGATGACGCCGCGATGCCGCAGTCCCAGCTCGTTCGGCAAGGTGCAACCCGCGACGCGATACCCATGATGACTCAGACAGTCCTGGGCTGTGCCGAAGAGCAGCGAGCGCACATTCGAGCGGAGTCCATCCGCGCCCACCACCAGGTCGAAGCGCCGCGGAGCCTGCTTTTCGAACTCCACCTCCACTCCGTCCGGGGTCTCGTGCAGCGCGGTGGGTGCGTCGCCGAAGTGGTACTCCACGCCCTCTCGCGTCCGCTCGAAGAGCAGCTGGCAGAGGTCTCCGCGGTGAAGCTCGACGTCGCCGCTCATCATCAGCGCGGGCAGCTCCACCAGCGTCCGCCCCGAGGCATCGAGGAGGGACTGCGCTCCCAACCGCGTCCGCCGTTCGTGGATGGCCTCCCACAGTCCCATGCGCTCCAGGACCGCGCGGTGCACGGGGCCTCGGAAGTCCACGGCCTGCCCGCCGATGCGCAGCGAACGGGCACGTTCGACGACGGTGATTCGCCACCCCTGGCTCGCGAGCCAACCCGCGAGTGAAGGACCTGCGATTCCTGCTCCAACGATGAGGACGTGGGGTCGTGACATGCTGCGTACGGTGCACGCACGACCTGTCCTCCGCAATCCGGCCCACGGTGATGTTGCCCGGTGTTCTAGCTCAGGAGAGGGCATGTGTCGGGGCGTGCGGACGTCCCGCGAACTGTACTAGTACAAACCCCATGGCAACGGCCCCCTACCGGCGCATCGTCGAAGACGTGAAGAGACAACTCCGCACCGGCGCGCTCCAGCCGGGTGACCGGTTGCCATCCACCCGGGAGCTCGCCCGGCAATGGAAGGTCGCGCTCGCGACGGCGGCACATGCCATGAGGGTGCTCGCGGAGGAGGGTGTGGTGAAGGCCCTGCCGCGTGTGGGCACTGTTGTCGCAGGTGGCACATCCCGGCCGAGCGCGACACGCGGCACGGCGGAGTCCACACGCGAGCGCATCGTGCGAGCGGCCATCTCCATGGCGGATGACGAAGGCCTGCCAGCACTTTCGATTCGGGGAGTTGCCTCGAAGCTCGGCATGCCGGTGATGTCTCTCTACCGGTACGTCGCCAGCAAGGAGGTGCTGCTCGTGATGATGGCGGAGGCGGTGTTCGCGGACGAGCTGCTGCCACCGGAACCGCCCCCAGGGTGGCGCGCGCAGTTGGAGCTGGCGGCCCGGTTGGAGTGGCGGGTCTTCAAGCGCCACCCCTGGCTTGCGCGCGTGGTGAGTCTCACGCGGCCTCAGCCACAGCCTGGAGCGCTCGCCTACGCGGACTGGGTGATGCGGGCGCTTCAGGAGACGCGGCTCCCGGCGCAGGAGGTGATGCGTGTCCACGTGCTGCTCCACACGTTCGTGCAGGGCATCGCGGTCAACCTCGAGTCCGAGGCCGACGCCATCGCCCAGACGGGCATGAACGACGAGGAGTTCATGCGGAGGACCGAGTCCAGCTTCCTCAACCTCGCGACGTCAGGGCGCTTCCCGCACTTCGCGAAGGTTCTCACCGGCTTGCGCACGGGCTTCGACCTGGACTTCGACGAACTGTTCGAGACGGGCCTGCGCGTGTGGCTCGACGGCCTCGAAGTACGGCTCGCGAGGCGGTAGGGGCCGCTGGAACGCACTCACAGGAACTCATCCCCTCCCCCGCCCTCCGGCGCCTGTGCGGAGAGGAGCACATTCCCGGACTGCTGCTCCACGCGGAGCCCCAGACCCATGGCCGTCAACTCCTCGAGTGCCACGAGGGTATCCATGACGGGCTGGACATCAGCCACCCGGTCAGGCGCGGCGATGCGCTCGAGACGCGCCCCCACCCGCTCCAACAGCATGTGAGATGGGAGTGCCTCGACGTACCGGCCATACAGATACGCGGGGGCGATCAACTGAGAGACCTCGGAAGGTGAGACGGTCGCGACGCTCGTATCGAAGCGCGCCCTCACCTCCTCCGCCGACGTGTCCTGACGCCACAGGCCGAGCAGCGACCGAAGGAAGTCCATCAACGCCAGAGACTGGGGCGAACGCATCTGGGCCGAGGCGACCTCCAGCGCCCGTTCTGCGCGTGCGGAGTCGGGCTCGACGAAGAACAGCGGCAGCACCTCCCCGATGCCAGGCGTGTAGAGCGGCTCGGCGAGCCGCTCCGGCGCCCCCGCGAACGAGCGCAGTGCCTCAGGCTCGAGCGGCTCTCCCGCGAGCCAACGGCACCACAGTGCCTCCAGCGAGCCCTCGGAGAGCGACGCGCGGCGCAGCAGGTGGGTCCGCACCTGCTCCACGCCCCCGAACAACATGACAGCCACCAGGTCCTCGGCGGACGGCCCCTCGGGAAACTCGAGCGCGTCCGCCCCCGTCCAACGCGTGTACCGTTTGCGCTTCAGGTCGCGCTGGACCTCGCGCGCCACCTCCCCCCACGCGGACCAGGGAATCCCCAGCGCCGCGTAATCCCTCCGGAGTCCCTCGTCAGCAGGGGCCGAGACCTCGTTGGGACGCTTCTTGAAGTCAGCTCGCACGCGCTGGAGCTCCTTCGCGAGCGCGGGCAGCTCATCCGCCGGACATCCACCCGTGAGGAGCCGGAGGCGGGAGACAGGCACGCCGGTCAACTTGAGCAGCCAGGATTTGAACGCGGACCAGGCAGGTGCGGAGATGTGTCGGACTTCCATGGTCTGTCCTCGGTGTTTCATCGGGCCAGATGACCTGTCCCACCAGGATAGCCTCATGACCTGGAGGCGGACATCTTCGCGAGCGCGTGCCCGATGTACTCGCGCCCTTCTTCCTCCATGGGCGACCACCACACGCATGCGCCTCAGCGCTGCGCGGCGTCCAGGGCGGCCTTCAGCCGCGCATGCTGGCGCCGCAACGTGTCGCCGAAGAGGTCCGGGTCATCGGTGCCACGCGAAACGATGAGCGCACCCTGCACTGAAACCACGAGGTCCTCGGCGAGTTCGCGCGCGGTGGCCGCGCCCACCCCCGCCTCCGTCAACATCGTGGCGAGCGCCTGCATCCACCGCTGGAAGGTCTGGGTCAGCTCGGCCTGGAACAGCTTGCGCGCGGTCCCCGTCACGAGCGCCGCGAGGATGCAGGGCCGGGTACCGCCCCCATAGAAGGAGCGCACGGCCGCGAACATGGCATCGAGCCGGCGGAGCGGAGGCCGCTCAGCGTTCAGCGCGCCGATGATGTCTCGCTCGAGCCAGGCCCCCGCCTGCTCGAGCACCGCGGCCCCCATGTCCTGCTTCCCGCCCGGGAAGTGGTGGTACAGGCTCGACTTGCCCAAGCTGGTGGCCGCCGACACATCCGTCAGGCTGGCGCCGTCGTAGCCGCGCTCCCGGAAGATTTCGAGCAGCCGCGCGACGATCTCCTCACGGGACATGAGTGGAGCTGGCATGAGTGACCTCTCTGTACCTTTCGGTACAGGGTAACGCCCCCACCCCCCACCCTCAAGGGACATTGTGCAGTGAGAGTTGCGCCGCGAAATCGGGCCTCTTATGTACCGAACGCTCGGTACAATGAGCTTCCAACCGGAGTCGCGCATGTCACCCTCGCAGAGCTCTCTTCCCACGCGTCGCGCCGTCGGCCTGCTGGCCGCGGCCGTGCTCACGCTCGCTGCTTTCCTCCCCTCGCAGGCCGCCCCCGCCGGGACTTCCGCCGACAAGCGCCGCGTGGAGTCCCAAGTGCGCTACCGCACCGCGACTCTTGACGGCGTGGAGGTCTTCTACCGGGAGGCGGGCCCGAAGGACGCGCCCGTGCTGCTGCTGCTGCACGGCTTCCCCACGTCCAGCCACATGTTCCGCAACCTCATCCCGGCCCTCGCGGACCGCTACCGCGTCGTGGCGCCGGACTACCCCGGCTTCGGCCAGAGCGCCGCGCCACAACGAGGGACCTTCGACTACACCTTCGACCGCTACGCGACCCTCGTGGAGAAGCTGACCGAGCACCTCGGCCTGCGGCGCTACGCGCTCTACGTCATGGACTACGGCGCGCCGGTCGGCTTCCGCCTCGCGACTCGGCACCCCGAGCGGGTCACCGCGTTCATCGTCCAGAACGGCAACGCCTACGACGAAGGGCTCGCCGGGTTCTGGGACCCCATCAAGACCTACTGGAAGGACCCCAGCCCGGCGAACCGCGAGGCGCTGCGCTGGCTGACGTCCTCGAAGGCCACGAAGTGGCAGTACACGAACGGAGTGCCCGACACGTCCCTGGTGAGCCCTGACGCGTGGACACACGACCAGGCGCTGCTGGACCGCCCGGGCAACGCGGACATCCAGCTGGACCTCTTCTACGACTACCGCACCAACCCGCCTCTGTACCCGCAGTGGCAGGAGTACTTCCGGAGCCAACGCCCGCCGACGCTCGTGCTGTGGGGCAAGAACGACGAAATCTTCGTCGCGGCAGGCGCGACCCCCTACCTGCGCGACAACCCCAAGGCTGAAGTCCATCTGCTGGAGACGGGCCACTTCGCGCTCGAGACGCATGGGCCGCAGATGGCCGAGCTCATCCGCGACTTCCTTGGCCGTCAGTTGGCGAAGAAGCGCGCGGAGCGCTAGCACCTCGTGCTGACGGAGCCGGTGTCGATGCCGGCTCCGTCTTGCCGCAAGGCCCTCTCCCTGATGCGGGGAGAGATGTTCGAGAGCGAACGCACGCACCGCGTCTCCGCGCGACAACAGGCGCAAGGCCCCGCGTCGTCACGGCCTCGTCACACCCGCGAGCAGAGACTCGCGTGCGGAGGTGACACATGTCCCGTGCGATTCGATGGTGGATGCGGTGCGTCCTCGGAGCCTCGCTGGTGCTGCTGACCTCGGTGGGCTGCGAGCCCACGAGACCGGGAACGCCCCCCGAGACCTCGAGCCCCCAAACACTCTCTCGAACTCGTCCCCACGCGCGAATCGCCGCCGGGGCCTTCCACTCCCTCGCCATCCATCCCGACGGCACGGTCTGGGCCGCTGGAAACAACCTCGCCGGCCAGCTTGGAGATGGAAGCACGCAGGACACGTCGACACCGGTCCAGGTCCAGGCGCTCACGGGCGTCGTCTCCGTCGCGGGCGGCCTCTACCACTCCCTCGCGCTCCGCGCGGATGGCACTGCCCGCGCGTGGGGGTACAACTCATATGGAGCCCTAGGCGATGGCACCTTCACCGACCGCCGCACCCCGGTCGTGGTCCAGGGGCTGACGGAGATTCGCTCCGTGGTTGCGGGCGACAACCACTCCCTGGCGCTGAAGAGCGACGGCACGCTCTGGGCGTGGGGCCACAATGGCCAGGGACAACTCGGCGACGGCACCGAGACGAATCGCTCCCGCCCGCTCCAGGTTCCCGGGTTGACGAACGTCGTCGCCGTGGCGGCGGGAGGCAATGCCTCGTTCGCCCTGCGCGCCGACGGCACGCTCTGGGGATGGGGAGCCAACAACGAGGGGCAGCTCGGCAACGGGACCAGGGAGGACGCCTTCCTTCCCACCCAGGTCCAGGGACTCTCGAGCGTCATGGCCGTATCGACGGGGCGAAGCCACACCGTCGCGGTCCAGGCGGATGGCACCGTGTGGGTCTGGGGCATGGATCATGTCTCGGCCTACCGCAGCCCCTACCCCGCCCAGGTCCGGGGACTCACGGGCATCATCGATGTCGTCACGGGCGAGAACTTCTCGCTGGCGCTCCAGTCCGACGGAACCGTCTGGGCCTGGGGCCTCAACGCGACAGGGCAGTTGGGGACCGGGCACAAGCAAGCCGTCTATCTCCCCGTGCGCGTCCTCGGGCTCACGGAGGTCTCCGAGCTCGCGGCGGGACGACAGCACTCCGTGGCGCTCCGTGCGGATGGGAGCATCTGGGCCTGGGGACACAACCGCGATGGCCAGCGAGGCAATGGCCTGCCGACTCGCCACGCGAGCCCCGTGCGAGTCGAGGGAGGCCTGACGGATGTCACGGCCGTCGCCGCGGGCTGGGGCTACTCGCTCGCGCTGCGCTCGGACGGAACGGTCTGGGCATGGGGGTACAACGGCGTGGGCACATTGGGTGATGGAACGTCCCAGGCACGCGCCCTGCCCATCCAGGTCCCAGGGCTGAGCGGAGTCGTGGCCATCGCGGCGCGAAACGACAAGTGCGCCGCCATCCTCCAGGATGGGACCCTCTGGCTCTGGGGCAAGCGGACCCTCGTCCCCACGCGGATGCCGGGCATCACCCGCGTCGCGGCGGTGGCCCTCGGCCTCGACCATGACCTGGTGCTGCGTGACAACGGAACAGTGTGGGCCTGGGGCAACAACTGGGAAGGACAGCTGGGAGACGGCACCACGACCTCGCGTTCAACCCCCGTCCAGGTCCTCGACCTTCAGGGAGTGGTGAGCATCGCCGCCGGTGACGAGCACTCCCAGGCGGTCCGTCAGGACGGCACCGCCTGGGCCTGGGGCAACAACCGCTCGGGCGCCCTGGGACGGGCTGACATCCTCGGCAGCGTGACGCCCCTCCAGGTCCCTGGGCCGGCCGATGCGGTCACCATCTGGGCGAACCTCACCTACGCCCTGACACTCCGCGCGAATGGTGAAGGAGTCGCCTGGGGGACCAGCGTCATCGGTACGAACTTCGCGGTCCGCGGGGCCCCCAGCACGCCCCGCCCCACCGTCCTCAGCGGGCTGGTCACGGTGGCGGCCGGAAGCAGCGCATCACTGGCCCTGACCGCGGGAGGACTGCTCTGGTCAGCGGGGACGAATGAGTGGGGGCAGCTCGGAGATGGCTCGGACGTCAACTCCGTGTCTCCAGTCCGGGTCCAGGGAATGAGCGGGGGAGCGCGCGCCATCGCGGTGGGAGGAGACCACATGCTCGCCGTCACGCCGGCCGGCGAGGTGTGGGCTTGGGGCAACAACCAGGAGGGTCAGCTCGGCCACGGCGAGCCCTTCGACGCGCTCACGCCCGCCCCATCGCTCCTGGATTGACCGCGCGACGCTCGCTCGAGCAAAGCCAGCCAGAGGAAGACTCAGCCCCCCCAACGCGAGCAGCGGATGACATCGCAGAAGTGTCCACGGCGGAAGCGCGGGTCCTTGTCGGCGAGGACATCGGCCTTGATGTTGCCGGATGACGGCGCCTCGAGGGCCCTGAGCGCGAGGCGGCCTCAATCGCAGTAGTACGTCGGCGCCAGCTCCCGGACGCGCTCCTCCGCGATGGGGGAGAGCGCGCGCATGCGTGAGAGGAAGAGGGGCGCCTTCATCCCCATTCCGATGAAGCCCCAGATGTACGAACGCTCCTGGGACTCGGACAGGTGCTTGCGCTCCTCCGGGGTGAACGTGCGGCCCGCCGCCTTCTCCAACGTCTGGAGATCCAACGCGAGCTGGGCGGTCAACGTCCCCCGCAGCGCCTCGAGCAACTCCGCGTACTCGGTGAGGGCCACGTCCAGCGCCTCGGGGTCCTGGGCGAGGACCTTCTGCGCCTCCAGGAAGTCCAGCCGGGTGTGCTGCGCCTCTTCGAGCCAATGGTGCTTGAGCATGTCGCAGAACAATGGATTCAGCGTCTCGGTCTTGTTTCCCCGGACCGTCTCCAGATAGTGCTGCTGCGTCATCAACTCCAGGTGCAGATTGAAGATGAGCACCCCCAGGTTCGACTTCGCCATGATGGCCCGAGCCACCTCGACGTGGTTGTCGAGCAGGGCGGGGACGACCTTGAACCCCTTGGCGAACGCGCCGGTGAAGCGCGCGAAGAGCTGCTGGTGCTTCAGCTCCTCTTCCGTGAAGCGCAAGAGCGCGCGCATGTGCGTCGCATTCCCATGCAGCTCCAGCCCGGCGCGTTGGGCGGCCAGGGCGACGGCGTACTCCTCCAGGAACAGGAACAGGTGCGCATAGCTGTTGGAGCGGATGTGATTCAGCATCAACCGCTCCTCGGCGCTCAGGAAGGGAATGGCTTCCGTGCCCGTCAGCGCATCCGACAGGAACCGGTGGCTGAAATCCAGGACGGTGTCCTTGGGCAACAGCTCATCAAGACGCCAGGACACCTTCTCCGAGCTCTGGATACAGGATTGATACTCCGGAGTTTGATCTAGCATTTGCGACGGACCCTTCCCACGGGAAGCCGGGCACTGGCGTCGTGCGCGGAGGTGAGCGACTCACCGCGAGATGGATTGCAACACAAATGCCAGCCATTTCCCGCCAGAGGCCCGTTCATCGTCTCCCTGGAGACGGCATCCATCGCGACTTCAAGGGGGCATGCATGACGCGTCATCGCGCGCCGTTGACGCGTCAATGACGGGTCCACTCATCCGCCGTTCCATCCTCGCGCCGCTGGACATCGCGCGCGCCCCCGGGAGGGATGCACGCGTGCGCCACGAGGAACCCCCGCCCCCTCGAGAGCATGAACAGACGAGGGGGCAGGGACGCGACGCCTTAGTAGAGGACGTTCAGCGCGGTGATGTCCGAGCTGGTCCACTCGCCGGACTCGGTCGAGCGGAAGCAGGAGTTCATGATGGAACCGCCCACCGTGGCCGTGGCCGGGGTGCCGTTGATGAGGATGGCGCCCACGCCCGCGGAGCCCTCGTTGGTGGCCGAGCCACCGCAGCTGATGGCGCGGTTGTAGTAGTCGGAGTGACGGAAGCCGATGGTGTGGCCAATCTCGTGGGTGATGACGTGCTCGTTCACGTCAACGCTGTAGCTCTGCAGACCCGTGCCGATGTTGATGACACCGTAGGGCAGGCCGCCCGAGGGGAAGCCCGCGGAGCCGCCGGCGCCGGACATGGTCTGCGCGGTGATGTTCGCGCTGCACCCCGTGGTCGGCCCACGCGCCAGCGTGAAGGAGAGCCCCAGGGAGTTGTAGTTGCCAATGGCCAGGTCGAGCCCCTGGCTCAGGCGGCTGTAGCTGTTGAACGCGGCAGTGGGGTTGACGCAGATCTTCGTCACGCCCGTGCTCACCAGGTTGGTCGTCCGGTACTGCTCCTGGGTGCCGTGGTCGCTCTGGAGCATCTCGCGGGACGCCTCGAGGCTCACCTGCGCGTCGCGGCCCACGTACACCGCGTCACCGACCACCATGATGTCGTCGGCCGGGAAGCCCGCCTTGATAAGGTTGGAGACGATCTCCTCGTTATTGTTGTTGCTATCCACGTCGGTACCGCAACCCGCCATCAGCGCGCCACAGCTCGCAACGAGGACTGCCGCCTTCTTGAGCATTTCCGTTTCCTCTGGTTCGGGGATGACGCCGCCGCCCGACATTCCCGTCAGCCGCGGTCAGCGTGCCCAGCCATTGAGCAACTGTCGGGCCAGCGACACCCGCAGACTTGAAAAGCATGTATTTCGAGATTTTTCTGGAGCATCAGCACTCCACGTTCCGAGTGTGTCAGCGTAAAGGAAGCTGACACCGGGGCGACCAAGGGGTTGCCCTTGCGGCGATTTTTGTCTCACGGGAGGGGGCGCACCCGTTTTGGACAGTGCTGTCTTTCAATCAGTCACTGACCCAGGGGTCGCAATCACCCGTGAACACGCGGGGGGCGAAGCCCGGAGCAACAGTGCACTGCTGAACGAAAATGCCGCCGCCGTGCGTCTGCGTCAAGACTCGCGACGCGGCGCGGCCGGAGTCGTTGCGCGGTGGAGGTCATGGATTGAATGCACTCCCGAGGGAGTTCGTCTTTCATGCATATGCATATGCGCTCCTCTCCCCTGCCCCTTGCCGCGCTGCTCGGCGCGGCCCTGTCCTTCCTGCCTGGCTGCGAGAACACGAAGGCCAGCAGCCGCTCTCCTTCGGACCTCCAGGCCCAGGAGCCCGCGTCCATGCAGGCCGCTGACACATGGAAGCGCGCCCGCGTGGGCGACCAGGTCACCTATTCCTTCTCCGCGAGCCAGGGCTCCGGGCCCCGCGGCGGCGGTGCCGCACGCACCCTCGGCGGACTGCTGACGTTGGAGGTGGTGGCCGTCCAGCAGCCTTGGGTCTGGGTGCGCGTGGCCTTCACCGATGAGTCCGGCAGGCCCCTGCCCTCAGCGAGGCTGGCGCAGGACCTCCTCCTTCCGGTGCGCGCGGACACGACGCGCCCGCTCGACGTTCCCATCCCGGGCAAGGCCACCGCCGAGACACCTTCCTTCGCGGGCCGCACGTGGGAAGCCCTTCGTTATGTCAGCGACCAACGCCCCGTGGACGGCCCCCTGCGCACGCGCGTGTACGCCAACGAGCCGGGCCCGCTCTACCTCACCCACGGCCTCATCGAAGCCAGCACCGAGGCGGCTGGCTTTCGCGTCCCGGGAGGCGCGACGTTGACGCTGCGAGAGTTCCGCGAGGGCTCCGCTGAGGCCAGCGCCTCGGCGCCCGCGCTGGAGCGGCCCCTGGGCCCGGGCGCGTACTACGACCGGCGCGTGGACGTGGAGCCCACGCACGGCGTGCAGCGCGTGTGCTTCACCGCCGAGCGCGGCTACGTCCTGCGCACCGAAGGCTCGCCCGACACCGGAACCGACCCCTGCGCTGACTTCTCCCAGGCCGAGCCGGAGCGGCTCGAGGAGTTGCTGGTGAATCTGCCCTGGGAGGTGCTCGCCTCGGAGGACTGGCCTCCCGCCGCGGCCAGCACCCGGGGCACGTTCAACGCGGAGGGCCGCGCCGTGCCCGCCCTCACCGAGCAGAGCAGTGAGAACGTGGAGGGTGTCCAGCGCGTCTTCACCCAGACCTACGCGGCTGAACCTTGGGCCCTGGGGCTCGCGGGCCTGCCCTATGAGGCTCGCTTCCAGCCGCTCGCCAGCGGCACCGAGCGCGTGGTCGACGGCGGGAAGCGCGAGTCCGAAGGCGGCACGCGCATCGTGCGGTGGGGCTCGTGGCTCGGAGGCTCGAAGTAACCGCCGACAGCAAGTCAGCGGTCCAGCCGGGGCCCATCGACCCGGAAATCGAACAGGAAGTAGGGAGGCACACACGCCCCTGTTCCAGGGGCGCTGCCGGGGTAACGGCTGCAGCCGTAGTCATCGCGGCAGGGCTCGTCGATGGAGCAGGTGCGCGTCGTCAAGGCGGCCACGAGCCCTCGCTTCTTGACGCAGTCTTCAATCGACTCCTCGAGCGGAAAGCAGACCTGCTCATAGCCGGAGACGAGCATCAGCGCGCACACCGACGAGCCCGAGCGCACGCCAGGCAGGGGACACGGCACGGTGCACGCCCCGAGCGGAAACCCATAGCGATTCGCGATGCACGGAATCGCATCCGGGGGCTGTCCCTGACACACCTCGGGCGCATCGGCGACAATCTGGTCGCCGCTCGCGCCCGGGCGGGCGACCACCCGCGCGTTCTCACAGGCGTCGCCAGAGGTCCGGACCCTGGGCGCGCAGAACCCGACTTCATCGTGGTGACTGTCACGGCACTCGAGCCCGGCCTGGCACGTCCAATCCGCGAAGCTTGGGTCGCCGAGCCCACAATGCGAGCCATAGATGCCAGTCGAGGTCGGGCGTTCGGGAAACGGTCGCGGCTCGGCGAAGGCGACACCGTCCGCCACGCGGGTGAGCATGCGCGACCGCCAGCCGAGCTCCTCGTGCAGGTGCGGCGAGACGCCGACCGCGAGGGCGTTGAACGTCTGGTTTGGGTCTCGCTCCTCGCCAGGGAGGTGGAAGCCCGCCACGGAACGGCTCTGATGGCATCCCGTACACGTGAAGCCATCCAACCGGCGCAGCAGGCCTCGTGGGGAGCGAATCAGCTTCGCCTTCGCATAGGGGAGGTCCGCGAACACGCGCGCGTCGACCTCTGACTTGAAGAGGGTGTTGAAGACACGATTGGCGGGCCTGGAGAGGCCGCGGGGGCTCACCGAGATGGCTCGATAGGCCAGGAACCTGTCCGGAATGACGGCGCGCCCGGCATCGATGTCCATGAAGTTCTTCACAATCCAGGCCGCCAGCGCCTTGCGCTCCGCGGGGTTGAGGTCCGCCCGGGGCGTATTGAGAAGCAGCCGTGGGACGAGGCGATCCGCCTTCACGTCGAAGGACCTGAGGACATATTCCGCGTGGTCATCGGCCTCGGGGGTTCCCGGCCCGTGCAGGTTCTGGAAGTTCGTCTCGAGGTGGCTCATGGGCGGCAGTCGGGCCACCAGCCTCCCCACCGCCGCGTTTCGCTCGGAGGCGTTCGTCGGCAGCGCGCGCCACTGCTGGGCAATCGCCTTGCAGCTCCCGCCCGGCCCCATGGGCAAGGGCCGGATGACGTTGAGGGTCATTGGCAGACGGACAGCGGACCTGCCTTTCGGCTGCAAGGAAAGGCGATAGATGAACCGGAGCTGGCCACACTCCCTGGGCGTCGAAAAGCGCATGTCGAGCCGGTTGACCACGCCTACCAGTTGGAATCGCGCGAGGGGCGAGCGAAGCCACTTCGCATCGAAGACGTAGTTCAGGCGCTTGAGGTCGAGCGGGAACTGGCTGAGAGCGACGCCGTCCCGGCCGGACAGCTCCGCGAGGTCACGTTCGATGACCGAGACAAAGGACGCATACCGTGGCGAGGAGAGGAGGCTTTGCGCGTCCTCGGCCGGAGCGCCCAGCTGCTGTCCGAATGACAACCCCTGCTGCTCCAGGGCCATCAACTCCGTGGGGTCGGAGAGCAACAGCGAGGACTCGTGCTCTGGAGCAGGAGCCTCCTGCGCGGCGGGCGCGGGAGGAGGCACCTGCGCGGCGGGCGCTGGAGAAGGAGCGGCCTCCGCGCCGGGCAGGTCGAGCGGCTGAAGGCTCGGAGCATCTGCCGGTGGGCGCGCTGGCGGTTCACTCGAACAGGCGGCGCAAAGGAATACGAGCGTGGTCGCGATAGCACACACTCTGGAACGACTCGGTTGCATCGCCGCGCCTTTCGGATGTCCTGGGAAGTGGGCTGCTCCACGCGCATGGTCAGGCAGGCCCTGCCGCTGCTCTTTCAAACCGGGCCGCTTGAGCGTAGCCGATTGCCAAGTGCATGTGCCGAGGGTTGTGGAAGACCTCGATGAAGTCGAACGGCCACGGACGATTCCATTCCGCGCGAGGAAACCGGGGCGGCCACGCAGTGTTTGAATCCAACAGCGCCCCGTTGATTTGTCGCGCCTCCCCATGGCTGTCCTCCCGGACGATGGTTGCCCACCTGTTCCTCGCGGCGCTATACGAGGCTCCTCCCAGCGCGAAACGTGCGCCGGAACCCCACACATCATGCGAATGAAACAACTCAGGCACCCGGTTCTCTCGGTGACGCTCTTGCGCGTCGGCCTCATGGCGGCTCCCGCCTCCGCCGAATCCAAGATGGGTTGGCACCTGCTCGGAAAATCCATGCGGATATCGGGCCCGATGCGTGTGAGCGTCCGATGCCTGGTCCAGCCACTTCACCGAGGAACTCACCTCGGCTCTATCGGCGAAGCTCGTCCCGTTCGGGGTGATGTCCCGGACCGGAGAGGGCGATGGAATGCATGACCTTCATGTGGCTGGTGGAGCGGACGGGAACATCCATGGCGTCCGGCTCACCTATCTGAAGGCCGAAGACCCGAAGAAGCTCCGCAAGGCGCTCCAGACTCTCTTCGAGCAGATGAAGTAAAGACATGCCAAGGAGGAATGAATGTCGAGTCGAACGGTCTCCCGGAGGACGTTGATCCAAGGTGCGTTGGTGGCGGTGGCCTTCAATCCCATGAGCCGAAGCTGGGCTTCCACACTGGGGGCGGGCGCGGTTCCCCTGCCGCCACTCGATGGCGAGTTGCTGGTGGACACGGCGTCACGGACGGCGGCCTCGGAGGACTTCGGTCACATCATCCACCGCATGCCCTGGGCGGTGCTCGTCCCCGGCTCGGTGAAGGACATCGTGGCCATGGTCCGCTTCGCGCGGCGCCAGGGATTGAAGATCGCCGCCGCGCGGGGCCTCGGCGAGAGCCACAGCAGCTTCGGCCAGTCCCAGGTGGCGGCGGGCATCGTCATCGACATGTCCACGCTGTCGACCATCCACGAGCTTGCCGAAGACAGCGCCTGGGTGGATGCGGGCGTCCGGTGGCACGAGCTGCTCCAGGCCTCGCTTCCGCTCGGCAAGAGCCCGCCGGTGCTGACGGACTACATCGAGTTGAGCATCGGCGGCACGCTGTCGGCGGGAGGAATCGGCGGACAGGCGTTCCGCTGGGGCCTCCAGGTGGACAACGTGCTGGAGCTGGACGTCGTCACGGGCAAGGGTGAGCTCGTGAGGTGCTCACGCTCGCGTGAGCGGCCCTTGTTCGACGCCGTGCGCTCGGGCCTGGGCCAGTTCGGAATCATCGTGCGCGCGAGGGTGCGGCTCGTCGAGGTGCCGGCCCGGGCGAGGACGTACATCGCGCTGTACCACGACCTCCACCGCTTCATGGACGACCAGCGGCGGCTCATCGAGGACGGTCGCTTCGACTACGTCGAGGGCTCCGTCGCCACCGCCAACGGGGGCCGCGCGTATCAGCTCGAGGTGGTGAAGTACTTCACCCCGGGCTCGGAGCCCGACGACGCGAGGCTGCTCGCGGGCCTGGGCTTCCAGCCAGGAACGCTCCAGGTGAGCGATGGCAGCTACTTCGACTTCGCCAACCGGCTCGCGCCGCTGATCGAACTGCTCAAGCAACTCGGCGTCTGGGGCTTCCCCCATCCGTGGCTGGACATGTTCGTCCCCGCGCGGTCCGCCGAGTCCTTCGTCCAGGAGGTCCTCGCACAGACCACCGACGCCGACATGGGGCAAGGACCCATCCTCCTCTACCCCTTCCGTTCCTCGGCGCTGACCGCGCCCTTCCTGCGCACCCCCGCCGACAGGCACGTCTTCCTCTTCTCGCTGCTGCGCACCGCCATTCCCCCGACGCCGGAGAATGTCGCGGCGCTCGTGGCGAAGAACCGCGCCATCTTCGACCGGCTCACGGCCATTGGCGGGAAGATCTATCCCGTGGATGCCGTGCCCTTGAGCACCACCGACTGGCGCCGCCACTTCCACCCTGCCTGGGAGCGGTTCGAGCACGCGAAGCGGCGCTACGACCCGGACCGAATCCTCACTCCGGGACAGGGCATCTTCTGAGCGACGCCCCGCGAAGGGCCCTCCTCATCCTCGGGAGGAGACGTCATGAATCGGAGGCGGGTCTTCGCGAGTCTCATCACAGTCCTCCTTGCCGGAGCGGCCGTGGCCGTCATGCTTCGCGGTCGCACGGTGGAGGCGCAGTCCATCGACTTGAGGTGCGCCCGAAGTGCTGGGTGAAGGTGACGTCACCAGGGCCAGGAAGGGCGACGTCCCGTCTTTGGAAGCCAGACACCTCATTTCCGCGCCCATACGGAGTCTCGTGGACGATTGGGTCGTCACCCCGCGATTTTTCCTGAAAGAAGTTCCGCCTGCGCTCCCGAAGCATCGCGCCGGAGGGCTCGCACGCACATTCCGTGCGGGCGAGAATCGCGGAACGAGTTGTCCTTCCAAAGCATCCTTTTCTGTCTCAGCTGCGCCCCCAAAAAACTCCAGGCCATTCCCAGACTCTCCGATGCGAGCGTGCAAGGTCGGGGCATACTGGCACCGGCGAAAGGGGAGCGCAGATGTGCAGCATGCAAGTCCTGTCCGAAATGCCCTGTGGGTTCAGCCCGGGCATTGAGGGACATTCACTGAAACTGTCGTCCAGAACCGCCCGCCTGATTCGAGGTCCCGGATGAGCGCGGGTTCCTCGGCCGAGCCCAGCGCGGCTCCCTCATCGTCCCAGGGAGACACCGCGCCCGTCGGGCCTCCCGCGTCGGTGCTCCCGGACGCGCTCCACTCCCCCGCTCAAGGCATACGTTTCACGTCGCGCGCCCGCGTCGCGGCCTTGTGCGCGCTGCCAGTGCTGGTGCTCGCGTTCTCCCCCAAGGAGATCGTCGATGACGCCTACATCAGCTATCGGCACGCGTCGAACCTCCTCGCCGGGCATGGGCTCGTCTACAACGCGGTGGAACGCGTCGAGGGGTTCACCAACCTCCTCTGGACGCTCATCGCGACCATTCCCTTGTCGCTAGGCATCCGCCCGGATCTCTTCTGCAGCATTCTCGGAGGAGCACTCGCCGCGACCGCGGTGGTGCGCTCCTGGAGATTCCTCGTCAGGCTGCGCGTGCCAGCGAATGCGGCGTGGGGTGCGGCGCTGCTGGTCGCCGCCTTCCCTGGCTATCATGTCAACGCAGTGAATGGACTCGAGGCGGGGCTCTTCAGCCTGCTGGTGGTCGAGACAGTCGGAGCGGTGCTGACGTGCCGCCAGCCGCTCGTCCCCGCCCTCCTGGGAGGACTCCTCTTCACGACCCGCCCCGAATCCGTCGCGCTGCTTCCGCTCTGCGCCGTCTTCCGTTTCCTGGCGGCCCGGACACAAGCAGACGGCGAGCGCTGGCCCCAGGGGGATGTCTTGCGAATGGCGCTGGGCTGGGGCGCCATCATCCTCGCGGTGACCGTGGGTCGCCTGGTCTTCTATGGACACGCGCTCCCCAACAGCGTGGCGGCCAAGGCCGTCAACCTCAGGAACGGCCGTGAGCTGCTCGAGAACGCACGTCATGGCCTCACGTATCTCCGGGGATTCTTCCTCACGAACCCGCTCCTCGTCGTCATGTCCGTCCTGGGCCTCGTCACGCACACGCGCGCGCTGTGGGCGTGGCTGGGCGGCCTGACCACGATGGGTTTCGCGCTCCTCGTCCTGCTCCAGGGGGGAGATTGGATGCCGCACTTCCGCCTGGTGACCATGTATGCCCCTCTCATGATGTTCCCCGCGGCGGCGGGCCTGAGTGCCCTGGGCGGCTGGCTCCAGCGAAGGCGGGCCAAGCTGCGTGTGGTGGCGGGGATTGCGCTGGCCACGGCAGCGGGCTTCGGACTGTTCGTGGGGGCATCGCAGGTCCAATTCCTCCCTGGCATGCAATGGGAACTGCTCCAACCCGCAAAGCCTTACGAGCTCGTCGCACGCGCGCTCCGCGGAGGCCTGCTGCGGGACGACGTGGTGGCGGGAGAGGGAATCGGAATGCTCGGCGTTGAGCTTCCAGAGACCTACGTCCACGACTTCCTGGGGCTCACGGATGAGCACCTCGCCCACCATGGAATCCTTCGCGACATGTATGGCCGAAGGGACTACGGCTACACCGCGCGCGAGGTCCGGCCCGCTGTGTATGTCGTTCACTCCGGCTTCTATCACCTGTCACGCTTCAGGGAGAGCTTCCAGGGTGACTTCAACGCCACGTACGAGACCTATGATGTCCTACGGTCCCAAGGCACAACGACTCATCACATGATGGTGAGCCTTCGCACGGACGTGGCCGCGCGGCTCCGGCCCTTCCTTGAGACATTGCAGCCGGAGCGAGCCACCGTTCCGCCGCTGTAGCACCGTGCGCCGGAGGAGTTCGCACCTCCTCCGCGCGCGGCCCCTCTCGTCACTCCGGCGCGGCGAGCAACGCCTCCAGTCGCCGCGCATGGAACTCACGCGAGCGCTCGCCGTTGACGGTGGCCACCACCACGCCCTCCCGATTGATGAAGACGGTGGCGGGCACGGTGGAGAGGCGCAGGGGGCCCAGCACCTCCCCCTTCGCCGTGGCCACCGTCATGTGAACCCCCAGCTCCGCCGCTGTCTGACGGTTTCGCTCCTCATTGGGGTTGAGTGAGAGCGCGAGGAAGCGGACGCCGCGCGCCTCGTACTCACTCCTCAGGGCTTCGAGCTCGGGCAACTCCCGAGCACAGGCATGTCAGCCCGGGGCCCACACGTTGATGACCCAGGGACGACCCAGGAGCGCCTCCCGGTCGATGCGCGCGCCCTCCAGCGTCTCGGCCCGGAGGGTCTCCGGCACCGGTATGCCTGGGCGGTCATAGCGGTCACACGCGCCCAGCACCAGGGCGAGCGGGAGCAGGAGCAGGAGGCAGAGGAGACGGCGCATGGCTTCTTTATGCCCACGGAAGCGCGCCTGTGCATCTGCTTTCCGCGAGCGGTTCCGACAGCATCCAGGTCTGCATGGCCCAGGTGCCGCGAGGTCCAAGCCGCGCTCATGGACAGCGAAAGGATTCATGGCTGGAGGGCCCCGTGGGTTCGCCGCGCCACATCGAGTGACTCGATTGCCGCTGCGACCTTTCCCGCCAGGCACCGTCATGGGGGCAGCGCCCCACCGGGATTTCGCGGAATGGGGGCTTCTTTGTCCGAGGGGCTTGGTGAAGCAGCAATTGTTGCGTCTTTCTTCCACCTGGGGCCGAGACACTCCGCCAGCGGCTCAAGATTCCTCCCCGATCTCCGGGGCTCCGTCGTTCTTCTTGCCGTGGCGCTCGCCGCATGTGGAGGGGAGAAGAAGCCTCACCCTGGTCCGGCAAACGCAACCCCGTCCGCGGTTGATGACCTGGCGACGACCCGCGAGGACTCCAACGCGGTGATTCAAGACACGTCGCTCGTCTCGAACGACGTCGACGCGGACGGCGATGCGCTCAAGGTCATCTCCATTGACTCGGCGACAGGGAGAACCAGGGAGACGACCCGGGGGAGATGGGAGAGGCCCTCTCCGTCGTCGACCCGTAGAACAGCGCGTCGCCCATCGCACACTCAGTCTCGAGCACCACGACGCCCGGTGGAATCCGATGCCCCCTCAACTTCCAGGAAAGTCTGTCGAGCCTCGTTCGTAGAGACGCCGCACTCTCGACGAAGGTGTCGCGCGAACGAGGTTCGACAGGAAGCGCATCACCGCCTGCTGGATGAGACCGTGGGCAGATGGCTGAAGCTGTCCAGCGGTGATGCCCCTTCACGGCCTCATCGTGGGTCCATCTCTGTCTTTGCGCGACGACTCGCCGCGAAGTTGCGTTGTCCGCATTCCGGCCGCGAAACCTGCTCGCGCGCTGGACTACTCGGAGTCGATGCATGAACTCATGGATGAGTCGTACCGATGGCGTTGGGATGTCCGCGCGGGGCCGTAGAGGCCCCCTTCTACGGAGGCTCCTGCTCGGGGCCGTCTGCACCGTGATGGCCGCCTGTTCAGCACAGGTCGAACCCCAAGGCGACACCGAAACACCCGGGACCATGGGCCAGAAGCTCATCGGCCCGACGTTCACCTTCCCGCTGAAGGTCAGTGCCAACAAGCGCTACCTGGTCGACCAGAACAACGTCCCGTTCCTGGTGAACGGGTTCAACCCCCAATCCATCGTCACCGGAGTCGACCCGGCCGACTTCAATACCATCTTCGCCACCAAGGCCAACCAGGGCGTCAACGCCGCGGATGTCTGGTTGGTCCAGAGCTACTCCACGTCGGACTCCTCCACCTGGGACGGCATCAAGCCCTTCACGGGGACGCTCGCCCAGAACTGCGAATATGGGCCTTGCTGGGACCTGAGCAAGCCGAACGATGCCTACTTTGCCCGGTTCGATGCCCTGGTGGCGGCGGCCAGCCAGAACAACATCGTGCTCTTCACGACGCCGCTCGACGGTCCGGTCACCTTCCACCAAACCCTCGTCGCGAACGGCACGGCGCGGGCGAACCAGTACGGCCAGTACCTCGGCAATCGCTACAAGAACAACCACAACATCGTCTGGTGGATGGGCGGCGACTACTTCGATGTCGACGTCAATGACAAGGCGCGCATGGCCGCGGTGGCGAACGGCATCAAGAGCACGGACACCGTCAATCCGAAGCTCTTCGTGCTCCAGCTCGCCCCCACCACGGGAACCAGCTCCCTGGATGGCGATTGGTCTGTGTGGGGCAACCTGGTCACCCTCAGTGGCGTCTACAACTACAGCGCCGCCTACTACAAACAGCACGTGGACTATGGGCGGACCCTGCCGGCGGTCATGCCCAGCTTCCTGATGGAGCCCAAGTACGAGGACGAAGACGTGACCGGGCGGGACACGCGGAAGGTGGCCTGGTGGTCCATCACCTCCGGCTCCGTCGGCACGCTCTACGGCGCCGCCCATGAGTGGCAGTTGGGGGCCCCGTTCCCCAACAAGTCCTTGCTCAACAACCCGACACACCCGGGCGCCATCTACATGCAGCACCTGCGGACCTTCTTCGACGGGCCCAGTGGGTTCAACTGGTGGGACCTGGTCCCCGACCGTGGCCCCAGCGACCCGGTCAACGGAAGCACCATCGTGACCCAGGGCATGTGCACCAGCGGGAGCAACAGCACCAGCTGCTATGGCAACAACGCCGTTCGAACCAACTACTACGCGACGACCGCGCGCACGCCCAACGGGTCGGCGGTGGTCATCTACATCCCGTCGTCCCGCACCGTCCGCGTGGACATGACCAAACTGTGCGGCACCTCCACGGCGAAGTGGTTCAACCCCACCAACGGCGCGTACACGACCCTTGGCACCAGCTACGCCAACACCGGGACCCAGGACTTCACCACCCCCTCGTGGACCCCAAGCCACCAGTCGAACTGCGAGGACGCGGCCCCGCAGTCCACCAACTGCAACGACTGGGTGCTCACCCTCAACACCAATGCCCCGTGCAGCGGCGCCGTGGCTCCGACCACGACGACCTCCGCGGCCAGCAATGTCGGTGCATCCAGCGCTTCGCTCAACGGCGCGGCCAACCCCAACGGGGCACAGGCGACGGGGTGGTTCCGGTACAGCACCACGAACCCGGGAAGCTGCAACGACACCTTCGGGACGCGCGCTCCGGCCACCGGTGGAGTGAGCTTGGGCAGCGGCGGCTCGGCGCTTCCGTACACGCAATCCGTGACCGGGCTTGCGGCGAGCACCACGTACTACTTCTGCGCCATCGCCAGCAATTCAGTGGGGGTGACTCCCGCGAGCACCGTGCTGTCGTTCACCACCTCGGCGGCGGGAGCTGCTCCGACCGTCCTCACCTCGGCCGCGACCAACGTCACCTCGACGAGCGCCACGTTGAACGGGTCAGGCAACCCCCAGGGTGCCGCGACCACCGGTTGGTTCCGCTACAGCACCACGAACCCTGGAAGCTGCAACGACACCTTCGGGACACGCGCTCCGGCCACCGGTGGAGTGAGCCTGGGCGGAGGCAACGCCGCTGTCAGCTTCAATCAAGCCATCACCGGGCTGACGTCTGGCGCCACGTACTACTTCTGCGCCCTTGCCGGCAGCACGGTTGGGACTGGCTCGGGGCAGATGAGTTCGTTCGTGGCCAGCTCGCCTTCGTCCATCACCGTGGGCGAGACGGACATCATGTCGGGCACGGACTCAGGGCTCGCCGACCTGCTCATCGGCAACCAGGTTGCGCTGACTCAAACGGCCACGCTCCAGACCTTGAGCATCAACATCAAGGCGCTGGGGACCTCGCCTGGAAACCTGACCCTGGCCGTCTACGACAGCCTCGCCGGTGGTGCGCCCGGCAATCTCAAGGCGACGACCGCGTCGGTCGTCCCCGTGGTCGGCTGGAATACCGTCAACGTCGTCACGCCGGTCTCCCTCGCCGCGGGCACCTACTGGCTCGTGGTGGGGTTGAACAGCGGCAGCACTGTGTTTGCCTATAGTGGGGCGTCGGGAACCGAGCGTTGGGTCAGCAGGACCTATGGCGCGATGCCCGCGACCTTCCCCACCACGGGCGTCACGCAGGGCACAGGCCACTACTCGTTCAACGCGACGCTCAGCATCCCGTAGCGCCGCCGGGTACCGAGACACGGGGCTGACGGTCCTCAGACCGCCAGCCTCGTCTCCCGGTGAGCCACGAGCGGTTGTAGCCGTGTATCCAGTCGAGGAGCGTCCGGCGGATCACATTGCCCAGCGGCTTGTTGTCGGACGCGTCGCGGAGAGCGGGGACGCTCAACCCGAAACACCGCCGCGGGGTGCCGTTCTCCCCTGCCCCGCATCACCGCTGTCGCCCCTGAAGCATCCTGAGTCTGGGATGACCTCCACGCCCTCGGCGTGTCCCCGCTGACGTCGCGGCAAGAGGCCCCAACCCCCGCACACGCTCCCTGACGAACGACGCAAGGTTCGGGACCTGGAAGCGAAGGTCAGCAGGAGCGATGGGGGGCGCTGACACGTCAGCAACCACGGCTGACGTGTCAACACCACGCAGGGCCTGATTCATCTCCGAGGGAGCGTCAACAACGCCCTCCGCCACCAGCCGTGGCATCTGGCCTGCAGTGACTCGCGAACCCCACCTCACACCATTCCAGCTCTCGACACCGTGAGCCGGCGTGAGCGTGCCTCTCCCGCGCCAGCCATCCAAGGCTGCGTCAATGAGAGACAGCCACTTGAGTCACGTCCGAGCAGATTCCCATGCGCACCAGACACATCCTTCCGCTGACCCTCATATGCCTGAGCACCCTCATCGTCACGAGTTGTAGTGACAAGGCCCAGGCACCGCAGCCTCTTCCGACGGGGACCACCATCTCCGGTGGCGACACGCCCGAGGCCCTCGACGCCGTCCAGGCCAACTGGGCGCCCTCGTTCGACTCCGACTACAACACCCTCACGCCACGGCCGGGCGTCGAGGCCGCGACGAAGGAGCAGACGGACGACGTATCGGTGACGCCCACCGAGCTCATCTTCCCCAAGGCGACACACCCGGAAGTCCTCGCCTGGAAGCCGGGGCGCATCGTCGTCGCGGGGCCGGGCGCGGGCGCGGGAAAGAATCCCCTGGGCTTCGCCCGCCGCGTCGTGAGTGTCACCGAGCGGGGCGAGGACATCGTCGTCGCGACGGAGACCCCTGTCCTGCAAGAGCTCTTCGAAGGCGACGTCCAGATGACGTTCGACCCCGACAAGGCCCAGCAGGTCGACTTGACCAAGCTCGACTTGGATTGGGCCGCCGCGAACCTGTACGCGGACGCGGACTTCGCGAGCGAGCTCCCCGAACTGCTGAAGGACAGCGACCCGCTCGAGGGCGGTGACATCGGCGAGGACGGCAGCTCGCTGCCTCCGGCGCAGCCCGGCGACCCGGGGTTCGGCTGGCTCGTGAAGGCAGCCAAGAAGGTGTGGGAGACGGTGACCGCGAAGAGCTTCGAGAAGAGCATCCCGCTCGAGAAGGAGATCAAGAAGGAGTTCGAGAACGAGCTCTTCTCACGCAACTACAAGAAGCAGTTCAACCCGTCGGGCAAGTTGCCGATGGAGCTCTCCCTCTCGGGGAATGGCACCGTCTCCTCGACGCTGTCCTTCAACCCCAAGCTCCAGGTGGGATTCAGGGTCCCGGGCCTTGGCTCCATCGGTGGGGATAACCCGTTCGCGCTCTGGCTCAACGCCGACAGCTATCTGCGCGCCACCGAGCGTTTGGACATCAAGCTCAACGCGACCCTGGCCTCAGCTGGAGGCAAGTCGGGGGCCGACATGGTGGAGATGTTCCGGAATGCCCCCACGACGAGGGAAGAAGTCGCGACACACACCAAGAACTTCTTCATGAATCATCCGGACCTCAAACCCGGGACCGCGTGGAAGAAGACGCTCTTCATCTCCAAACCGCTCACCCAGACGGTCGCGGCGGGCCCTGTCCCCGTGGTCTTCACCGAGACGTTCCAGCTCGACCTCGAGTGCGGCTTCGAGGCCAAGGCGGGCATTCACGCGAAGCTCGAGTTGGAGCAGTCGCTGACGTTCAAGTACTCGGCGCGGTATGAGAAGGGGAAGGTCACGCACACCGGGCCTGTCGTCGGGAGTGCGAAGCGGTTCGACGTGCAGGTGACGGGTGGCGGGGCGCTCGTCGCGACGTGCGGGCTCATCCCTCGCATCAACGCGTTCATCTACGACACCGTGGGGATGAACGCGGGAGTCCGTGCGTCCATCATCGGGCGAGCGTCGTATGAAACGTCCTGCGACGACAGCGCGACCACCTGGCAGTCCAAGGGGACCGTGAAGCTCGGCCTCGCGCTGGGCCTCGGACTCAAGGTCGGAGCGCGCGGGCAGCTCCCGGGCTCGAGCTTCCTCGGGACCTCCGGCACCAAGCTCGGAGCGACGTGGTATCCGCCGGAGCTCTACAGCAAGGAGTTCCCGCTGTACGAGAACACCTGGAACGTGTCACCCGGGCTTGGCTTCTGCACGCCCAAGTGCACGAACCTGGCGAAAGACGCGCTCGAGACGGACGTCGACTGCGGCGGTGGCCAATGCGGTGGGTGCGCGACAGGAAAGACCTGCGCGAAGAACAGCGATTGCGCGGTCGGGTTCTGCGCCGACGGGAAGTGCTCGGACACCGACCACTGCAAGAACGGAATCATCGACGGAGACGAGACCGCCACGGACTGTGGTGGAGCGCTCTGCGGCAAGTGCTCCCTGGGGCGCGCCTGCTATCAGCATGGCGACTGCAAGAGCAACGCATGCAAGCTGCTGCCACAGAGCGGCTCCGCGATGGGGTTCTGCGTGGCGGATGCCTGCCAGGACAACGTCAAGGACAACGGGGAGTGTGCGGCCGACTGCGGCGGCAGCTGCAACGCCTGCGCCCTGGGCACCTACTGCGACAAGGACGCCCAATGCGCGAGCGGGGCCAGCAACGGCCATCAATGCGTCAGCGCGGCGTGCAAGGACCTGAAGCTCAGCCCTGGTGAGTCGGACATCGATTGTGGAGCCGCTTGCTTCACCGGCTGCGCGCAGGGACAGAAGTGCTTCGTGGACGCCGACTGCGGTGCCGGGAGCTGCCTTGCGGGCATCTGCCAGAACCAGGGGTTCTCGAGCTGCGCCCAGCGTCGCGCCGCCGACCCGGCGGCCCCCGACGGCAACTACACGCTCTATGTCGGCAACGACCCTCAAAAGCCATGGACGGCCTACTGCGTGGACATGGCGGGCACGCCCAAGGAGTACCTCACGCTCCAGAACACGACGAACGCCAACTTCTCGCAGTACACCGCCGGAGGGGCATCTCCCGGGACGGACCTGCGTACGCGATTCATGAAGGTCCGAATGGATCCGGCGACGCTCCAGATCAACCCCGCAGATTTGACGTTCGCCACATCGACCGGCAGCGTTTCCCACAGCCAGGCCACGGTCGCGTCGATGCCTTACGGCGCCGCCGCGGATTGCTTGAGCTCGGGGAGCGCCGCTGGCGTCGCGAACCTCGACTTCACGGGGCTGCCGTTCGTTGCCGCGCCCAACCAGTTCGCCGTCGGTGGCTTTGAAGCGAACGGCTCGACCACCTATGGCGGAGGCGGGCGCACGGTGGACCTCAAGGGCGGCGGCTATTGCGGCTGGAACACGGTGGTCGGCGGAAATCCGCTCACCCTCGTCAAGGCCATCCAGCTCGTCTACTTGCCCTGATTGACGTGAGCGGCGGTGGGCCTCTTCCCGCGGGACCATCTGAAGGCGGCGAGCGCCAACACGCTCGCCACCAAGAGGCCTCCGCCGACAGCCATCATGCCCGAGGACGAGCCACCTTCAGGCGGAGCGGATTCGGGGGGCGATTCCACCAGGCGAATGGAGAGGTCGTCGAACCAGGCGGCCGTCTCCCCACGATGGGTGAGCTGTACATGGTAGCGCCCGCGCGGAAGGTCCAGCGGCGCCTCGAATCGTCCCCCGACACGCGTGAATGGAGCGCGTGCTCCGAGCGCCGTTGCTTCGTCAACGGGCGCTCCGGGTCGGATGACCGCCTCCAGGTCGCGCTCCGCGTTTGTCCCTGCGCGCAGCGAGAGGATGGCCTTCCCCGCCGCCGGTGACTCCCCACGGAATTGAAGCACAGAGCGCGGTATCGAGGCGTCCGGCACATCACGCCGTCCAGGCACCACGAACGCATCCGAATAGGCGCGCGTCATCTCTCCGAAGCCGATGTCGAGCACCCGCGCATCCAGCAAGAGCCCATGCTGCTCGGCTGCGCGGAGCCAGCTCGCACCGAGCGCGGGGTTGAGCGCCTCGAGTTCGACAGCGAGCCCTCGGGCCCAGGGAGCGAGGGCCTTCGGGGGCACGGCGGTGTGAACGAGGTACCGCGTGAGACCTTGGACGAACAGGTCCTTCTCGCGCGTATACACGTCCCACAACGCGCTCGAGAGGGCGAGCGAATCGCCATGGGGGACGCCGGTGCGAGCTTCCGGAAAAGAGACATGCACGCGGAGAGACCGCGCAGCCTCCGAGGGGAACGCCGAGCGCTCACCCCAGATGGGGTCGCCGCTCTTCAGTGCCGCATAGAAGTCAGCGAGGGCCTCCTTGATGAGCGCGGGGTCATCGGAGCTTCCGGCCGCATCGAGCGACCAGCGGCCGTCACCGAGCATCGGACGCATCCAGACATGCGCGAGCTCGTGAGTCACCACGTCCGCATCGGCGCAGAGCTGGTTGGCCCGCACGCCGAAGAGAATCGCGCCTCGGCCCTCGCAGAGAGATGAATCGCGGAGCGCACCGCCGCACCCTCCGAGTTCGTCGGCGGAGGTGATGCTGCGCGCGTTCTCCTCGGGGAGGTTCGCGATGAGGAGGAGGCCTGAATGGGCAGTGACGTCTCCGAAGCCGAGGTCCGCGAAGAAGGCTGTCCCGCTGCGAGCATGCAGCTCCAGGTCGCGAAGGGGCTCGACAGCGGAAGAAGGCAGCGAAGGGTCAGCGCTCTTGACCAGCGCCGTGCATGGAGTCTGGCCCGCCCGGACGCACCATCGAAGGTCGAATTGAGTCATTGGGCGTGGCCCGGTTTCGTAGACAGGTTGTTGCGGCGAATTGCTCGAACTCGACCGGGCTGACATAGCCCAGGGATGAGTGGCGACGCTTCCTGTTGTAGAACATCTCCACGGACTCGAACAACGCACGCTTCGCGTCCTCACGCGTCTTGAAGCGAGTGACGTAGACGAGTGCCAGCTTCAGCGTCGAGAGGAAGCTCTCGCCAACCGCGTTGCCCTCGAAGTCCCTGGCATCTGGGATGACCGCCGCTACCTCGATATGGCCCTGCTGAACTCAACCCCAGACACCGCGGAGTAATGCCGCCAGTCAGTTCCAGCGAAAGCTCCGGCTCAAAGAGTCGGTCGCGAGCCGCGGGTCCCCGACTGCTACGTCAACACGGCAAATCAGGCGATGCGGTGCGAGCGACCTGGACACTTGGATGGCACCTGGAGATTGCAATCGATTCCCGGGCCGTGCATTGAAACGTCGTGTCCTCCGCACCCGTCCTTGGATTCGGTCGCTATCTCGGCACACCCCTCCAGCGCATGGAGGTAGCGGGGCTCGTCCTGACGGAGAGCACCTATCCTCCCGGCGCCGTCCTCGCCCTCCACCGACACCGGCACGCGGGCTTCCGGCTCACGCTGGAAGGCGGCTTCACGGATGTGTTGGAGGGACGTGCCCGGGAATGCCACCCCAGGTCGGTGGCCTTCCAGGCACCCGACGTCGCCCACGAGCAGCGCATCGCCGGTCGGCGCACCCGCACCTTCAACGTTGACTTCTCCGAGGCGGTCTGGCGGTCGCGCTATCCCCTCGTGTCCCGGCTGGACAGCCAGATGGAACTCACCTCCGCGCGGATGTCCACGCTGAGCGCGCGCCTCTATCAAGAGTTCCACCGTGGCGATGACGTGGCGGCGATGGCTATCGAAGGGCTGGTATTGGAGCTGCTGGCGGAGGCAGTCCGCGCCACGACGTCCATGAAGGCGTCGACCCCTCCCACGTGGCTCTTACGAGTGAGGGAGCTACTCGATGCGGTCCGAGGTCCGCCTCCCACGCTCGCGCAACTGGCTCGCGAAGCAGGGGTCAGCCCCACGCAACTGGGCCGAGGCTTCCGCCAGTTCTTCCAGTGCACTCCCGCCGACCACCTGCGCCGCTCTCGATTGGAGCGCGCCAGCCGGGCGCTGCGGGAGACAGCGCACTCCCTCAGCGACATCGCGCTGGAGGCGGGCTACTGCGACCAGAGTCACATGACGCGCGAATTCAGCCGCCGGCTCCGCCTGACACCCGCAGAGTACCGGCGACTGCTCACGGGCCGTTCGTTTCGTCCAACGGAATGAGTTCCGTCCAAGACGTCCTCGCTCGACAGGGCTCTGCTTCATCGCCATGACTCCCGACCTGCTCGACTCCTCCGTCCCGGCTCGCTCCCGGCCCACCGCCTCCCGGCGAGGGGTCCCCACCCTGGCCTTCATCGCCACGTTCTGGCTGGCATCCTCGAGCTGCGCATCGCGGCAGGAGGTCCCCACCGCACCTGCGCCGGCCGTCACCCGGGTGAAGGCTGGGCGCACGAACTGGGTGCTGCGTCCCTCCGAGGCGTATGACGCTATCTGCCTGCTGAACCTGCTGCGAGGCGACGAGTTCTACACGCGGTTCTATCCCGCGGAGTTCCAGCGCTTCTCCGCCCTCCTCGAGCCCAAGGAGAAGGCCGCGCTCGACCACCTCACCGAGCGGATGGGAAAGCAGGCCGGGAAGATGGTGGGGCCCCACCTCACGCTGGTCTTCTCCGTCACGGGCGCCACCACCGTGGACGGCCTGGCCAGGGCGGTGTCGGACGAGGCCGCCTGGAAGGCGATGCGTCGGGACTTCAAGGCGACGAGCTACGGTGAGGACTCCGACTTCGGCGAGATGGAGGATGTACGCCAGGACCTGGGCGTGCTGTTCGCATTCCTCCAACGCATCGACTTCCCGAGCATCTGGCACGCGGAGTACCTGCCCCAGGTCGAGCAGGCCATCGCGCAGCTCGGCGCCCAGGTGGCGCCCCACGATGTAGTGGGATGGGACGAGGACATCCTCGGCCGGTCGCTCCACGTGGAGGAGCTGAACGCCCACGTCCTGAAGTTCGTCAAACCCCATGGCATCCGAGTGACGGGCTGGAACTTCCTCACCGACCTCACCTACCCGCTGAGCGTCACGGTGAAGACCGCGGTCCACGAACTGCTCCATCCCCCATTCAAGCGAGAGGGAGCCATCGACGCGCGATTGACGGCCCTGGAGGCGGACCCCTACTTCCAGCGGCTGGTGCGCGAGCACGACCCGGCGTTCGGCTACACCACCGCCCGGGGACTGACGGAGGAGGACTGCGCCGAGGCCATCGACGTCTTCGTCAGTGAGCGCCAGGGGCTGCTCCGCACGAAGGATGGCAAGCCGCGCACGGGCGCGGACTTCTTCCGCGACCACGACGACGGAATCCATGTGCTGGCCTATGTGCTCTACGAGGAGCTGCGTCGCGCGGAGTTCTCCCCTGGGACGAAGTACGAGGACTTCATCCTGAAGCTGTTCGACACAGGCGTGCTCGTGCCCGGGAAGTTCGAGCAGCGATTCCGTTCCTATTCGGGCACCTATCCCGTGAAGGCCTTGAAGGAATAGACCCACGGGAGCTCGGTGAGGTTCCCGGAGTTGGAGCGCCCGGCCTCGGGGGACTGGGTGAGACTCATTCAGGGACGCGGCGCCAGAGAGGCCCTTCGTTCCTGAAGTGCTGCTGGACCCAATGCTCGCTGGAAGAGGACAGCTGCCATTCGCCGCGCCCCCCGAGGACCAGGACGTCGCAGCGCTCGAGCAGGGGGAGCATGGAGCGCTGGGAGCGCTCATCCTCGAATGCGGCAGCCGCGTTGGCGAAGCGCCCTGGGCCTCCCAGCGAGTCACTCAGCATGAGGCCATAAGGGTCCACGAGGACGGGGGCTCCGCGTGGGATGCCAGGGATTCGCCCGGCCGCGATGGCCCAGGCGGGCTCGAAGGTACAGAGCGCGGCGTCAGTTGGGGCGGCATTCCGCAAAGTGTTCCCGAGCGCGAGCAGGCCACGGTCGCTCTGTTTCGCCGCGCGGATGGCCACGGGAAGCGGTGATAGCGCGAGGAGTATCACCGTGGCGGTGACCAGCGCGGCCTGCGTGCGCGAGCGCGTCTGGGCCCAGCGCAGGGGCACGGAGGCCCCCAGCCCCGCGAGGACCGCCATGGTGGGCGCCAGGTGGGCGTTGTATTGAATCCAATAGCTCTTCGACGACAGGAACGTCGCGACCGTCAGGAGCCAGGCAGCGGAGAAGAGTCGCTCTGCGACGGCCTCTCGTCGACCTGTTCGGGACAGAGCCAGGAGCAGGCCCAAGAGGCTGAGCGCGGTGAGCCCCACGTGGCCCTCGCGCAGAATCAAGAGCAGCCGACGCCAGACATCCAGCTCACCATCCGGAGGACGGAGCAGTTGGAAGCGCAGGAGGCCGTCGAGCATGGCGGTCGGTGCGAGAGCGAAGAAGGGCCCCAGCCAGACCAGGCCCACGACCGCTGCGACGAGCACGACCCACAGGGCACGTCTCCCCTGCCCCGCCAGCCCCAGGGCCCACACCATGGCGATGACCCACGCGCCGGCCGTCAGCTTGATGGCGCACGCGGTGGCGAGGAGCCCCCCCGCGAGCAGGTCCCTCCTCCACGGTGAGTCATTGGAACGATGCCGAAGCCAGACCCAGGCCATGGCGAGGCAGGTGAGGTTGAGCAGCGGCTCCAGGAAGAGTCCGCGCTCGGTGGAGGAGGATTTGGGAAAGACGGCATAGGCGAGCGCGGCCACGACGCCCGCCCACGTGCCCCATTGCGTCTGGGCAATGCGACCGCACAGGAGTGTACTCAGCGCGCCGAACACGGGGACGAGCCAGCGGACCACCGTGAAGGCCAGGGCCGCGTCGAATCCACGAGCAAGCGCGGCAACTGGCGCCAGCAACACGGCGATTCCGGGAGGGTGGACGAAGAAGTAGTCCCGGTAGGGCAGCACCCCGTGCGAGAGAAGCGCCGCCGCGCTGAAATAGACGCCCTCGTCGTAGTCCACCGGATGCCCGAGGGCACCTCCTCGGTGGAAGAAGCCCGCGATGCGCAGCAACCATGCCCCCGAAGCGACGAGCACCAAGGGCCACCAGGGGTGGTGACGCGGCAAGGCGGAGAGACTTGAGGAACGCACCCGCCAACGCGTACCAAAGGCCTCCCAAGGTGTCGAGGAGGCTCGAGGCCGTTCACGAAGCCCGCGTCCTCAGACGGCTTCCATCCTGGATGACCGCCCGCCCCAGAAATGGGTTGTAGTGAATCGTGACGGGACCTTGGTGTGCCCATTCGGGCCTTCACAGCCCCTGGAAGACTTCCTGAACAATCAACGCATCGTTCTCCACACGACATGTCTTGCTTTATCCGCCTGCGCGGAGGCTCCGCTGGACGACGAGTCTTTGGCACTGTCGGTGAGACATCCCGAGATGTCTCCCAGAGAAAACACCCGTGCATGTGAAATAGCTCGCGCGGAGAGTTCGTTGGACCTAAGGGTGAGCAGCCGGCCACAAACGGGATGACCTGCTCGTCCGCACACGCAAGCACGGCCGCATCAAGCCGTCTTCCCCCTCACGGAGTTGAACGAATGAGCCGCCAGGCATCCCCCTCCACTCAGAGACGTGCGACGACCTGCCATGAAGGCGCACGCACATGGCGCATGCGGATTCTCTCGCTCGCGGTTGTGGGGACCACCACGGGTCTTGCTGCCTGTGCCACTCCGGCCGCGCTCACCGTGTCGCCGTCCGGGGTGCCCGCGTTCAGCGAAGACATGCTGTCGCCCGAGTTCTGGGTCCGCCGCGCGCCATCTCCCGATGAAGTGCTGCTCGATGCCGACCAGGTGGCGGCGAAGCGCATGCGCGCCTTCGGTCCGAATGGAGGGCTGGTCGACCTGAAGCGCATCCCGGCCACGCTGACGCGCGCGCAGGTCGCAAGCTGGGCCAAGGATGCGCAGCAGTCGCCCATCCAGGCAGCCATCGACGAACAGGGCCGGTCGGTGACGGCGGCGGTGCTCGAGGAACTGCGCGAGAACGCAGCGACCGAGCACATCCCCGAAGCATCCACCGCGCGCTACGGACTCAGCGTGCGCCGCACGCCCCTGCGGACACTGCCGTCCAACCGGCGATTCTTCGCGGCGGAGAACCTGCGCGACTACGAAAGCCTGCAGGCCGGAATCCTGTTCCCAGGCGAGCCGGTCGTCATCGCGCACCACAGCGCGGACCAGCAATGGCTGTTCGTCATGACGACCCAGGGACCCGGGTGGGTCCAGCGAGCAGACGTCGCGGAAGGCGCGGCGGATGCCGTGTTCTCGTATGTGGCGAAAGCCCCTGGGCGCGTCGTCACCGGCGACCAGGTCCGCACCGTGTTCACGCCGGAAGCACCAGGGGTGTCGGAGCTCGAGCTCGACATGGGAGTCGCATTGCCACGGGCGGACGTGCCCCCTGGAGAACCCGTCAACGGCGCCAGCAGCTATGCATCGTGGCCAGTGGAGCTGCCGGTTCGCGAGCAGGACGGCACGCTGACCTTCCAGAGCGCACTGCTACGCCGTACCGCCGATAGCGCGCCGGGCTATCTGCCGCTGACACGTGCCAACATCCTCCGCCAGGCGTTCAAGTTCCTCGGCGAGCGCTACGGCTGGGGTCACCAGTTCAATGCGCGCGACTGCAGCGGCCTGACCAGTGATGTGTACCGCAGCATGGGGCTTTTCCTCCCGCCCAACTCCGGGCTGCAAGGGAAGAGCGAGGCGCTGAACCACCGCCTCTTCACGGCGAACGACTCACACGCCGAGCGGCTGCGCGCGCTGGCCCAAGCGCAGGTGGGTGACCTCATCGTCGTTCCCGGTCATGTGTTGATGATCATCGGCCACGTGGATGGCAAGCCCTACGTCATCCAAGATGTCCCGTACGCCGTGTTCAAGGACCCGGCCACGCAGCAGCTCCGGAAGACGAAGCTGAACCAGGTATCGGTCACTCCGCTGCTGCCACTGTACGCCGACGACACGACTCTGTACGTGGACGCAATGACAAGCCTCGTGCACGTCACCCGGCCATAGGTCCGGCCGCCAAGCATCTGAACCGCAACGCGGAGCCCCAGAATAAATCGCGCCGTGTCAGGGGCGAAAATCATCCTCGTAGATTCTCGACGAAAGGAGCGGCGACCATGACGATGCAGACGAATCCGATGAAGTGCAGCTATCGCAACAACCTCGGGTCCCAGTTCGACGCCGCCTCCTGCTCCCTCGTGGGTTTCGGCTCGAAGAGCATCGTGGGACCTGGCCTGATTGCCAGTCATCTGCCCGTACCCTGCTGACGCTCGCGCTCCGTGACTGGCGCGCGAAGCCATGCAGAGGCCGGGCTCCCATCCAAGGGACCCGGCCTCTCGGCTTTCAGGGCTCTTCCTCCTCCGTGGACGTAGAGCGTCAGGGGGACGCACGGGCCTGTAGAGTTCGAGCCGACCGGGCCCGCTGGGTTCAACTCCCAGCGTCCCCATGCAGCACACGCGTGGCCCTCCACGCGCATTCACACACCTCACGGGGTATGGCTCAACGGTTGGGCGCTCGTCTGATACGCGAGAAGTCTCGGTTCAATTCCGAGTACCCCGATAGCTACACGCTCACTGCCAACTGAATCGTCGTGGTGAATTCATGCCGTCCGCTCGCAGCGGGGACGGCGGACAACACGCCTCCGTAGCTCATTGGAAGAGCATCCGCCTCTTAAGCGGACGGCGAGGGTTCGAATCCCTCCGGAGGTATCTGAAGCAGCAGCGCGGGCGTCGTCCAGCGGCAGGATGCTGGTTTCCCAGACCAGTGACACGGGTTCGAATCCCGTCACCCGCTTCGTCCCATTCATACCGGAGTCGTCTAACCAGCAAGGATGGCGGACTCTGACTCCGCAGGTGCAGGTGCAAAGCCTGCCTCCGGTTCTCGTACACGCAACACATTCCCCGGTAGCTCAATAGCAGAGCAAGCGGCTGTTAACCGCGAGGTTGAGGGTGCAAATCCCTCCTGGGGAGCTGATTGAACGGGCCTGCAAACTGGCAGTGCCCTTTCGGTTAACACGAGCCTCGCGATGAATATCGCGGGGCTTTCGTGCTTAAGCCCCTGAATTACAAGGGTTTTCACCCCACGACGATTCAGAGGACACTCTCTACGCTCTGCGACTCAGAACGCGATTGCCCATCCATTCGGCCGCGGATTGGGCTTTCTGGGGCTCTCTTCCGTCCAATCTGGGGAGAGAGGAACCGAGAGCGGTTAACAGGTGCAGTTAACCAGCGGGGAGGCGGTTAACACCATTCCCCTGGAGGCCCGCTCTTTCCGCCCTAGGTTTTCTTGGAAGGCGTCTCTCTCTGCTTTCTGGGGTCGCCTCTCGCCTGTTTTGCGGCTCCCTGCAAAGGGGGCACGTTAATGGCGGTTGCAACGGGCTTCTGCCCCTGCAGCCCTCCGCCCCCACTTTGCCGGGCACTCACCCTCCGCATCAGGCAGACGGCTCACCCGTCATGCGGCTCCTGCGAGCATCCCAGAGCCCCAAGACTCCGCAGAGCCCCCGCCCCTCGCACGGCCTCGCTGAGCTGCCGCTCCCCACAGGAGTGGAGACGACCTTCAAGAAGCGCGGGTCTTCGATCCATCCGAGCGCGGAAAAGCGCGGGATTGGAGGGCCGCGCAGCGGCGCTCGATGTGCCGAAAACTGGCGGTAGGGGAGCCTTGAGCCACGCTGGGCTGCAGAAGTGGACGAGATGAGCGACCTGGAGGAAGGCCAGGCCGCCGGACAAATGGAGTCGCTACCTCTCCGCGACAGGCAGCAACAAGAGGCGCCCGTGTCACGAAAGCGTCCACCCAGAGGCCCGGGTGCACGAGCTTCGAGAGCGAGAGTGCTGTCATTGCGGGGAGCTGTTCTGGCTCTGTCGGAGGTGCGACAGGGGACAGGCGTACTGTCACGACAGGTGCCGCACGCTGGCCCGCAGAGCGCAGTGGCGCAAAGCGAGCCGTACCTACCGGACGAGCCTCGGTCCTTCCGAGGTACGCCGTGACGCGGCGGCCCGCAAAGCAGCGCAACGGGCACGACAACGAGCGCGGAGAGTCACACATCCAGGTTCAAGCCAAATGGAGGCGGGCGTAACAACAGCCGCACGTGTGCCCCGCGAGCCGGATGCGCCGGCTGCCAGGCGCCGTTTGGAGGTGGCTCTCTATGTCTTCACCGCCGCTGTGGCTGACGCTCGAGGCGCATACCCCATACACCCAACTCCTTCTCTCCGTGCCCAAGCGAGGCACCGTCCTCAAAGCCCGCCTTCCACCTGTACCGGCGATGACTCCAGCCGTGTCCCTGCTGGTGGAGTCTCTCAGTGCCTGGTACGGCATGCCCCTCTACGCTGTCGTCGATGCGGACGCGCAGGAGGCCCGCCTCCAGCCAGGGTTGTGGGCGAAGCTGTTGGGAGACCTGGCCTTCAACCCCAACATCGCCGTCGAGTGGACGTCTCTGCAGTGCCCACCCCCACCTCGTGACAGGTTTCTCGAGTGGGAAGGCTTTGCGTCTGCCCGGCGGCTTCTCACCCGCGCGGCGACGGGGCAGCAGCGATGATTTCGCCTGAAATTGGCGCTGAAATGAGACGCCTTTGCCTTCGAGAAGGGTGGGCAGTTGAGACAGTGGCCCGCCGCTTCGGCGTGCACCACTCCACCGTCCGCAGGGCCATTTCCGTGACTTCAGAGGCGGCCCAACCCCGGCCTGCTGGCGTCTTGGAGCCCTTCAAACCCTACCTCGTCCAGCGTCTCACGGAAGCGCCAGAGTTGACGGGCACCCGCCTCCTGGCTGAGTTGAAGGCCCAAGGCTACCAGCATGGGATTGCCATTCTGCGTCGCTACGTGGCGAAGGTACGGCACCCGCGGCCGCGCAAGGTGTACTTGCGCGTCGAGACTGAGCCAGGGGAGTACGCCCAGGTGGACTGGGGAAGTTTTTGGACACTTCCGCATTGGCTCCACCTCACGTCCCCTTTCCGCATTCGCCATGGTGCTGTCTTACTCGCGAGCTCTCTTCGTCGACTTCTCCTTGGACATGCACATGGAAACATTCCTGCGCATGCACCAGCGCGCCCTGGAGTACTTCGGCGGCATCCCTCGGCGCATTCTCTACGACAACCTCAAGTCCGTCGTCCTCAACCGCGTCGGAAGCACGGTGCAATTCAACCCACGCTTCCTTTCCTTCGCGGGACACTACCTCTTCGAGCCCACCGCGGCCCCCATTCGCTACCCGGAAGCCAAGGGCCGCGTGGAGGCCTCCATCAAGTACCTGCGCCATGCCTTCTTCTACGGACGCTCCTTCTCTTCTCTCGAGGACTTGCGCGCACAGGCCAGGACGTGGCTGGCCGAGACGGCGAATACGCGCATTCATGCCACCACCCGAGAGCGGCCCTGCGAGAGGCTTCTCCTCGAGAGGCCCAGGCTGCACCCGCTTCCAGTGCACCCCTATGACACGGACGTCCTCCTCCCCCTCGTCGTCTCCAAGGAGGCACGCGTCCGACTGGACTCCAATTCCTACTCCGTCCCTCCTGAATTCGCAGGCAAGACGGTACACCTCCGGGCCAATGACACCTCCGTCCGCATTCTCCACGAGGGGACGGAAGTCGCCCGCCATGAGAGGTGTTGGGAGCGTCACCGTCATATCGAGGACGCCCACCACATCCAGCGACTCCTCGAGCGACGCAAGCTCGCACTCGGACCTAAGCGCAAGGAGCGCCTCGCCTCCCTCAGCCCTGAAGCCAGACTCTACCTCCAGGAAGTCGCTCGCCGCCCCATTCGCCTCAACAACGAATGTCGCGCCTTGCTGCGTCTCACCCTCCAATACAGCGACGCCGAGGTGGCTGCCGCCATGGCTCGCGCCCTCGTCCTGCGTACCTTTGGCGCCCGCTACGTCCGCGCCCTGATTGACCAGGCCCGCTTCGCCCAAGGCCTCGCCGAGCCCCCGGAGCCCATTCTCACAGGCAATGCCCTCGCTGACTCTCTCGACGTCCAACCCCACCCCCTGGACTCCTACGATGCCCTCCCGCCCCAGAAGCCCAACCTCCGTCTTCCCTCATGACTTGTCCACGCTCTCACTCGAAGACGTCCTGCGTGCTCTCGGACTCGAGCATGCTGCCAGTCAGTTGAGCGCGGCCCTGGCCAAAGCCATTGCCAGAAACGACTCTCCGTCGTCACTTCTGGACAACCTCATGCGCGAGCAGCTCCGCGACACCACCGAAGCTCGAGCCAAGACGGCCCTACGTCGCTCCGCTATTTTTCCTCTCCCCACCATCGACTCCTATGACTTCAACTACCCCAAGCACATCGACAGAGAACTCGTCATGCGCGCGGCGTCCCTCGATTTCATTCGCGAGAAGAGCAACGTCGTCTTCATCGGCCCAAGTGGGGTAGGCAAGACGCACCTCGCCAATGCCCTCGGCCAACTTGCCTGCCTTCGCGGCTACCGCGTCCGCTTCGTCGTGGCCGCCGACCTGGTGAATGACCTCGTCGTCGGCCAAGCCAAAAACACGCTCCACAAACGGCTTTCCGCCTGGGCTGCACCCGAACTCCTCCTCATCGACGAACTCGGATATCTCAGCTTCGATGCCCGGGGCGCCGACCTCCTCTACCAAGTCTTCAACAAGCGCTATCAACGCGCCTCCACCATCGTCACCACCAACCTCCCTTTCAAGGACTGGGGCAAGCTCTTCCACAACAGCGCCGCGGCATCCGCTATCGCAGACCGCCTCGTGCACAAGGGCTTGCTCGTCCGCATTACCGGCAAGTCTCGCCGCTCCGACCAGGAGCAGGAACTCGACGCGGCCTGAGTCAACCCCTCCCAACGCTGCCGGCCGGCAGGCGTCGCGCTCGCGTGATCGCTTTGCCGGCCGTCTCTCTTTCTGCGATCCTGGCTCACGCGATCAAAACGCCGCGCCTTTTCAAGATCGTCTCCACCTCCTATTGCCGAGCACGTTCGTTGATAGCCGGGTGAGCCGACTGGATGATGGCCGCCGAAAACCCGAGTCGGTTCAAGGCCCTACGGCCGCCTGGCGGCGGTGCCCTCCGGGCAGCCTTGAGCCGCCTCGTGCTCCAGACAACCTGCGACCGGCACTTCCACAAGGGGAATCGCCCCAAGGTTCGCCCATCATTGGCGGTGACACCTAACTGCGCACAATCGTAATAGACTCAAGTGGGCTCGCGAGCGTCCTGGTGGTGCCCATCAAAGAGAGTGCACAACAACCACACAGCCACCCACATCGAACCACACCCCATTGCATTCCCATGCAGCCCGATATCTTCCTTGAACTGCATTCAATGCACAGGAAGGCGTGCTATCAACCACTCATGATCCCCATTCGACCGATTTGGTCGCAGCGAATAGGGCCAACGCTTGCGCCGGATGCACCACATACAGCTCAACTGCTATCAATCGAGGCAGCAACCATTGGCCACCTTGACGCAGCATATAGAGCAGCACTTAAAGTCCACCACGAGGAGAATGTGGAGGCAGTCTCACCCTTGCTCAATTCGGCAAGCGCAGACTTAGTTTCCGGCTGCGAGTTAGCACGCAGCGGCTACTTCAAGCAGGCATATGCTCTATGGCGCGCATGGTATGAGCAAACACTCTTTGCCATCTACTTTATCGAAGCGCCAATGCATCGCAGAGCTTGGCGGTGCTTCCGTGAACTTGAGCTCGGCAAGGAACCGCCTCACAAGCTAATGCTACACCAACTGCTGACGGAAAAAGGCGAAAAGGCGCACCCTTTCGCGGTGGTTTACGCAGACCGATTCAAGACTCTCACCGGCGCACTAAGGATACAATTAAAAGCCGACCAGCGCCTAATCGAAATCGCAACTCATCGGCTAACAGATCTCAGCCAGGGCGTCCATGGAACCTACCGACCCGATCCGCCCAATTCCCCTGAGCAACTTGAGTCGGCAATCCAAAAGCACGCCATCCCAGCACTGAGGCTAACCTCCCGAGTCGTCGGGCTATTTACATTCATCTGCATTCAATCCCAATCTGAGCTCCAAGAGCAGCAGATCATTCGAATGCGAGATCGTGGATTTCAGCCCGAAGACGAACAAGAGTCACTAATCCATCCTCTCCTCCCTCTTTTCTGGGACTGGCTCGAATCACTTCGAGGGTAATCCGTGGCTGACTTTTCTCTTCAACTTCAGGCAGACAATCTGCCTCGCGAATCCCTAGAGACGCTGCTCGTAGAAGGCGCATGGGCGCCGATACTCAGGCGCTTATCCACAGGAGAAAACATACTTCTGGAAGGATGCCGCGGCGTCGGAAAAACAATGCTAATGCGCGCCGCCGCATCCCGACTCGCACGTGATGTCAAACAGGGAAGGAGAGTGCTCGGCGTTCACACTACATTCAAGCGATATCTTGCCACCATACCACCACTGGGAACAACAAACACACCTGAGCTTGGAAACTTCAAGGCCTGGGTTAACGCCCGCATCCTCAGCGCATTGAAGGAGCAGTTGCGCTTAGTGTTCTCCGATGACCAAAGATATCTAAATAGCACCGTACACAAAGTCGACTGGACTAAGGTAATCAGCCTCCTTGAAACTACATACCAAGGAAATCCCGACACGATAAACCACTCAATCCTGGGCAACGTCGGCCTATCAGAATCGGACTTCAGAAGTCTGCAGGGGTACACCTTTACCGCAGAAATCCTCCAGCAAACACGAAAAACATTCAACCTCGACCTACTCGTCTTACTCCTCGACGATGCAGCACATGCCCTTGATACCCGAGCCCAAGGTGAGTTCTTCACACTAATTAAATCTCTCTATGGCGAGGGACTTGCCTTCAAAATAGCCGTCTATCCCGCCGTCACTAGATATGGACTAGACTTCAGCTATGGCCACGACGCAGTCGTCGTCAGTCTCGGAGAGATTCCGAGAGTCGGCACAATGGAAAGCTACTTTGACCTCTTGCGTCGACGACTACAGTTGAGCGACGAAGAAGGGGACGCCCGAACTCTAATCGAGCGCATACTGAACTCACACCCCGACTGGATTCGGCTACTAGTCTATTGTGCAAACGGAAACCCCCGAGGGCTCCTCAAACTGGTAAGCCAACTACTCACAGAGTTGGGCGGAAAAAATGCGAACCAAGTTCGATACGAACACGTCAGAAGCGCCATTAACTTCGTCATGGACAGACACCTCGACAACATGGTGCCTGGGGTAGTCAAGGAACTAGATCCGAGACTACTGACTGGCGCGGAACTGTTACTGGAGGACTTTCGCAATAGAATTCGAAGCTCTCCCTTGACGAAGTCGGACTCCTTGCCGCGGATGTTCCTCGCGGTCACCAATTCAATGCAGATTCCCTATCTATGCGCATCTGCAATTCGCCTACACGTCGCCGCAAATGTTCTCACCCCTTACGGCCCAGCAAAACTTGGAGCACGTTCGCGTGAGAATGGGACGCTATATCTCTTGCACCCTGGATTCATGTTCCGAGACAACGTCCTGGGCGGAGCAATAACGGCAGAGCGCTGGCTCCAGCATTTCGACGGCATGACAACCAGGGGGCACGCCGAAATAATAAAGTCTGCTCCCATTTGGGAAGAAGTGCGCGCAGAAGCGAGTCAGGAGCCAAGTGCGCGATGCGTAAATGGCCATCCTATGATGGAGCCAACAGGTCTTTGTGACCATTGCGGCAACAGAGCAATTCCACGCGGCCCTGCAGCGATTCTCCTCGACAAAGACGTGGCAGTGCTAGATCTCACCGACTTCATCAAACAACGACTTCGCGATCATGGATACACCACTGTTCGGAAAGTCTTTGAGGCTACCGATACTGAGCTTGACAACATACCATATATCGGAGAGCGGCGGCTAGCGGAAGTGCGCTTTGCCGTTGATGCCGCCGTTGACGAGTTCTTCGCCGGCTAGTAGCTCCCAAAAATGTGCGGGCAAGAGCGCGCTCGACGGTCTGGTATGTGCCACTATAACTTGTGCCTACCGAAACTCGGGCGCTACCGCATGCGTGTATCAAGGCTGTGTCAAAACGCGCGTCATGACGGGTGAGCGACGCGCCAGTGCGACCGCCACCATGACGTGGACGAGAGAGAGAGCACCAGCAGGCGAGGAGTTGAAGTCGGGGCGAACACTGGCTGACTCCATGTACGGGTCCCCCATCGCGCACAGGCTGCGCCGCGAACTGCGCGCCAGCCGACGGACACTGCCTGGCGCGCGACGGACAGAAGTCCCAGTCAGGGCCGGTACCGCTCCGCCTCATGGAAGAACTGCGTGAGCGAGTAGTCCAGCAGCGACTGGCGGGACTGCATGTACCTGCGGGCACGGAGGAAGGGCAGCCAGACACGCTTTCCTACGCGCACCTGAGACTCCTCCATCTTCTGCCGCAGCACCCACGTCCCGCCTAGGCGCCGCACCAGCACGTCTCCCAGGTAGGCACCGAGTGCCGGAGCTGTGTGACTGTCGATGAGTTCGCGCTCGTACCGCTCGGGGAAGTTCTCCCGCCAGAAGTAGACGTCGAGGTCCGTGAGGGACTCGGCCGTCTCGTCCATGATGGAGGGCACCTTGGTGTGCAGAGCTGCCACGAGCCCCTCGGACAAGTCGCCGTAGGACTCGAGGACACGCTCGGGATTCACCACGTCCGAGGGATGGGCAACAGGAAGCCACTCCTCTGGCACTGGCGGTCGGAAGGCGTTGAGTTCGGTAATCTTCCGCTGTCGAGTGGTGACACTGGACTCTTCCGCAAGCCGAGTCAGAAGCGGCGCCACGTCCGGATGGAAGCGCGGCTCGGCGGGAACGAATGCAGCACTGCGTTCCCGCAGCGTACGCAGCACCACGTCGAAGTCGAGGTCCGGCCGAAGGTGGACATGGGCACGGGCCTGGACAACACGAGCCTCCTCCGTGTCGAAGTCGGCGGCAGTGGGCCGCAGCACCAGGAGGACTGAGCCATTGGGGAGTTCCTCCACGATGTGCGCAGGCGTCGAGAGCATCCTCTCTCGACCTACGGACTCCACCAGTCTCGGACCGAAGATGTTCAGCCAGAACAGCTCATAGATTTGGTCGACTCCGTCCCGCATCCATATGTCCCTCTCGCGACCGAAGGAGGGGTACTTCGCGAGGTTCATGTCGGCATAACTGTGTGCCACCGCGTAGTCCGCCGGATACTGGGTGGCCCAAGCCCGAGCGACCTGCACGAAGTTGCGACAGCGGTCCACTCCATCGAAGAAGGTGAGCGGCTGCACACCAAGACTGACCTTCAGCGTGGGCCGTTCCCGCGAAGCCCCAAGGTTGAGAACCAATGACACTCCAGGATCCTCTGGGCGAGAGAGCCCGATGATCGTCCCGTACTCATCTCGTCGTTCTTCGAGCGCACGACTCACCGCGTCTCGGGAGTATTTGCGCGCCCTGCTGGCCTTGACGAATGTCGGCATCCACCCGTCGGCATGCCCCTCCAAAGACTCAAGAAGCGGCACAACAGATTGCTCCAGACCATTCCTCGGGTCGTAGGTCCCGTTCAGGATGAAGCGAAGACTGTCTTCCTTATCCAAATCATGCAAGGTCATCGTCTTCATTGAAACAACACCTCCACGCCCCGAATCGACATCTGCGTGTCTGCGGCCGAGCTATCCAGCCAACTTCTATTTTCGGGCAACAGCTCTCCACCCTCATAGACGAGACGCACTCGCTTCACACTCGCCTGCTGTCGCATCCCGTCCCGAAGAATCTTCAACGTACCGCCGTAGTACCTCATTGCGTTGCTAGCGTCCGTATTCAACTGCACGGGCAGGGCATTGTCGTCCAGAGCGGCGAGGTTTCGACTCTTGAAGCTGAACGTCTCCACCCGAGGTGGTTGGCCCGGTTGCGGGCGTTCCTCGATGACGAGGACGTCGGCATACCGGAAGTCCACCTTCGACACGCCCACATGCGTCTCGATGCGAGGCTGTTCGAAGTCACCTAGCCAGCGCCGTTCAGCCCGCGGCTTCGCTGCATCCTCCTCCAGGATGGAGATCATGGTCCGCTCGAAGGCCATGCCCCGAGCATACCTGTCACGCATCCCCTGGTAGCCCTCCCATTTCAGGGGGCCCTTGACGGGGTCGCCGTCCCGAATCTCCTGCAACCGCCTCTTGCGATAGTCGACGTACTCCTGCCACAGCGGGGCCCCCTGCTCCACGCCGGGCGGTGGCTCCTCCAGCTTCGGCGCCTGCTCCTGCAACAGCTTCACGTCCTTCGACAGACGGGGGCCCGAGGCCTCCAGCTCCGCCTGGAACAGCTTGGCCCTCGCGGACTCCTTCGCACCCACCTCGGCGTTCCGCGCGAAGAGGTCCAGGTTGGCGGACCGCTTCCTCTTCGTCGTGGACTTGCCGGACTCGCGACTCCCCCCTCCGCCCGTCGCTGCTGACTTAGAGGCCTCGCGGCGGGTCCCCTGCGCCTCCGCAAAGGTCCCATCGGCGCTCTGCTCGAAGAGGTCCAGGTTGTTGGACCGCTTCCCCTCAGAGCCCCTTGAGGCCAGGGGCTTCGCGGCCTCGCGGCTGGCCACCTCCATCAGTAGCGCCTGCGCCTTCGCGGGGTTTCCACGGGCCTCAACGAGGGCGACGAAGCCAGCATGCCCCTCTGTCAGCACGAAGTGGGCGACCTCGCGTTTCCCCCGCATGAAGGCGAAGGCCTCGCGGACTGCATCGGGGCCGAGCAGTTCCTCCAGCTCCTTCACGACGGACTTCAGCGCTTCGACCTCCGCCGCCGCGAGCTGCCGCAGGCCCGCCCGCCCACCGGCGTTGGGCTCCACCAGGGCGCGCGCGCCCTTGCCCCCGGCGTACAGCGCCACCATCAGCGCGGCCGGCGCCAGCTCGCGCGTGGCCTGCTCGTACTTCCCCTGCGCCAGCGAGTACGCCCCGTGCTCCGTCCCTGCCGCGAGGCCGAAGAACCCCACTGGCACGCCGAAGGTGAGGTGGTCGAAGGCCCCCACCAACACACTGCCCAGCGAGTAGTGTCGCGCCACCAATGCCTGCTCCACCTTGTCGATGGCGGCCTGGTAGGGCGGCGGCATTTGCCCACGCATGGCCATGAACTCCGTGTACCGGGCCTCGCCGCTCACCAGACTGGTGGAGAGCATGTCCCGGCCTGCGCGCCCCAGCCCTCGCAGCACGTCGCGGCCCTCCTCACCTCTCTCAGGGAAGCCTTCCAGCGCGAGGCCCCGCCGCTTCAGCTCCTCGCGGACGGCGGGCATGCTCCCCAGCGTCTCCCCCAGTTGCTTGTCGCGGGCCAGCCGCTGCACCACCTCGCGCAGTTCGTCATCGAAGGCGGAGTGGAGGACAAAGAGGGCGAGCACCTCGGAGTACGGCACGCCGTACTTCTCCACGGACGTGACGAGGAAGGCCGCCCGCTTGCGGCTGAGGATTGCGGAGGCCCGCGCGTCCATCGGCCCCAGGGCCCCCAGGAGGACGGCGTCCCAGCCCTCCAGGGACTCCACCAACGCGGCCATGTCCGCCACCCCGCGCTGCATGGCAACGAAGGCCACGGGTGAGGAACACGCCATGAAGGGCTCCACCACCTCACGGCTGGAGTCCAGGTGGGGCCAGCCCGAGGGCAAAGCCTTGCTGCCACAAACGAAGGCCCCGCCCTCGCTGCCCGAGCCGCGCGCTTCTTCCTCGTGGAGGGCCCTGCCGATGACTCCACGTCGAAAGCCCATCGGCCCCGGCTCTGGCACTCCATCCGCGGAGCCCGACGCCTCCCCCTGGTACACACCCGTCGCCCCGCTCCTCACCGCCTGGGGCACGGAATGGGGACGGAAGGCCAGGGCCGCCCCACGGCCCGCCTGGCCTGGCCTGGCCGGCAACGCGGCGCACCCCGAGGCCAGGAGGGCCCCCAGCAGCACGAGGCCCAGCCCACCGCGCCAACGCCGCTCAGCGCGCATTGTCCACCCCCAGCCCCACGGAGGCGAAGGCACCTGGCCGCAGTGTCCCTTCCGCCGTCGGGATGAGCAGCGTGCCGCCCTGCCCAACCGCGTACAGCTTCCCGCCCAGGAAGCGCCACCGCACGTCACCCGAGGCGAGGTAGCGCGCTCCCGGCTGGCCCGCGCCCACCGCCAGGCCGCCCACTCCCACCGAGAGGTTGCGGTGGAAGAGCTGCGTATCCAGCCGGCCGTCCACGTCCAGCCGGCCCCAGTTGAACACCTCGGCGCCCATCGACAGGCGGAAGTGGCGCTGCCCCAGGACACTCAGACGCTCCGCATCCCAGTTGAGAATCACCTCGCCGTGGGCCGAGTACCCGTCCGGGAAGGACGCATCCGCCTGCGGCATGGCATCCGGGCCCGCCACTTGGAAGCGCGCCAGCTCGTAGTCCGGCCCGAAGGCGCCCTGGCGGAAACCTCCGCGCTGAAGGCGCCCCTCCAGGCGCGCACGCATGTCCACCGTCGAGGACATGTACTCCGCCCCCAGCCCCGCCACCGCGCCCCACGCGCCGCCCTCTCCGGGACGCCCGCCCCAGCCCGCGTTCGCCTGCAACTCGAAGCCGTGTTGCCCGTTTCGGCGGCTCACGAGGATGGCCGTCCCGTCGAGGTGGGCCAGCGTCATCGGCTCCGACGTCCCGCCCGCCTTCCCCCAGTCATGCACCGCGGAGAGCGCCAGCATGTATTTCATCGGGTACTTCTGGCGGCCCACGAGGATGTGCTGCACGTCCAGGACGACTTCAGCCCCCAGCAACCGAGCACCCAGTACGTCCGAGGCGAAGGCCTCGACGTAGAAGGGCCTCAGCATGGCCGTCACCACCGCGCCGGCCGGGTTGTAGTTGGGGTTTCCCCGGTTGTTGTAACGGCGCACCAGGTGCCCGGACAGCAGCGTGTATGACTCCAGGGCGCCCACCCACACGAAGTTCGGCGCGTCGCCGCCCACCATCAGGTTCTGCACCACCTGGCCCCAGTCGGAGAGCTCGTCCCAGTCCTCCTTGCGCACCAGACTGCCTCCAGCCTCCCCGCCCCACAGGCGCAGGCGCACGGGAGCGCCCAGCTCGACGTGGAGGAAGCCTGGCTTGACGACCTCCAGCCGCGGGTAGACCTGCAGGAAGCCTTCATCCGTCCCCGCCCCTCTCCGCTGCAGCAGCGCCCATGTCGTGGTCTCCAGGCTCAGCCGGTTCGCCCAGCGAGAGCCCGAGCTGGACGAGGTCGGAGGCGCTTCTGCCTCTTCGTCCTCGTCGTCTTCAACGACACCTTCGAGTGGCTCGTCCACGTCCGCTTCGAGGGGAATCGTTTCATCCAGACCTGGGATGCCCTTGGACTCGGGCGGAACCTCTGCTCGCACGACTCCAGGCAACACCAACAGCAACACGACGGCCCAGCGCATGAACATCGACATCTCCTGTGAAGGCCCCGACAGAGGGCAAAGGGCAGAGGTCTCCCGTCCGGTCCGACAGGGTGCCGGGCCGTGGGTGAATGCATTGCATTGCAGGAGTCGCGAGCAGCCCGACTGGGCCAAGCCGTAGACAGACGTGTCACGTCACTGCACCAGGAAGCCCGGCCCGCACTACGACTCCAACAGCTCGCGACAGGAATGACTGAGGAAAGCCCTCAACACACGACAGGCATTTGGCCCAACGGAGCACCGCCTGGTGGCTTGCCCACAACGAGGCGCCGGCACACGCCTATCAAGGCCGCGCAGGGGCACCTCATCGTAGCTTTGACACCCAGGAATCAGCTCAACGAGGAGTTATGAAGGTGGGTCGGCGGCATTGCCGTCTACATTCCGCCCATCATCACAACCACATAGGAGGGGCGCAACCACTGGCGCACACTCCAAACAAGAGAGGGACATGTCGCGCTCCAGCGCGCAGCAGGAAACTGCACCTAAAAAGGCACACCACATTGAACCTTAAAAGTACAATCCCCACAAGCCCCCTAACGCGCGCAACCGTCGGGAGGGCGCAGCGCAAACCACATCCGGCCTACGGGAAGGTAACGTTGCCCAACGTGACGGTGCGGGGTCCATTCGCTTCCCATAGCTTCAGCGTGAAGCTCCCTTGCAGGGATTCTGATGCAGCTTCTGCTTCCACCACCACTTGCTGTCCCCTTGCATCCGGGGCCACGGGGCCCGACTGCCACACCTGAAGCACCTTCAACTCGTCATTGGCCTTGCCCCGGAGGGTCGCGCCCTCCGCAGTCCAGGGTTGCGGGGCCCCTGCCGCATCAAACTGAACTGACACTGCAACCCTCTGAGCTGTCCGATACGCATAGACCAAACGAGCGACGGGCGAAACTCCTGGGGCCTGGGTGACAAAACGACTAAGGTCGCGAAAATCAATCCCTCGCCTATCCAACACCGCTGTCGAGATGAGCCCTGTCAATCCACCAGGGGCACTCTGAACGGCACGCAGGCGCTCAATCTCTTCTCTGCATTGTTGAGCCTCCGCGCGAGCCTGCCGTGACTCCTCTTGGTACGTTTCAATCCGTCTCTTGCGACGATAGACCTCGACCAGAGCCTCCGGCCGCGCTGGATGTGCAACCAATGTGAATACTGCCGTTGCCGGCGCCGCTCCGTCTTGGAAACGCACGGTCAGCCTGAGTCGGTCTCCCCCCTGGATGCGTTCCGAAGGAACAAGACGGAGCGTGGTCTGTCCAGCATCCATGACAATGAAGCGCTCACGCCCTTCGAGTTCTATTCCCTCTCGATTCACCTCCGAATCAAAAATGAGCACAGTTGAGAGTCCTGGACTCACCGATACTTCAGCAATCGATTGGACAGCATCCGAGGCTAGCTCAATGCGGCGAATTCCCAGCCCCATGTTCGAGGAGGTCGGCTCCGCGCGAACTGTCTCCCCACCCAAGAGAAGAAGAATAGGCAGGAGGATCGAGGCTAGATGTTTCACGCGGTCAATACTCCTGGCCAGAACCATCAGCATCAGTGCTTCCGGCGACCGGCAAGCAACCGATGAGAATCACGTCACTCAAACTCGCGCACCGCCCTCAGGGTGACGGAGGAAAAGACGCGAACCTCACCGGAGTCACCAACGCCGGATTCGATCTCCAGCCCACGCCTCCCTGACGTATCTTGCAAATCTAGGCACACCGGGAAGGTTCCTTTGCTCGTGCGCGCTCGAGTCAGTCGGCCATAAAGCCGATCCCCCACAATGAGTCGCCCAAACACAAAGGTTCTGCCATCCAGCAGCCGGACCTGAGCAGCCCCCTCCTTCACCGTCATGACCTTAGGGGGCCCCTTGATTGGGAAAGTCGCGGTCTCCACATCCCCAATGCTCATGCCGAGCTTCTTCATGCCTTCGGTGGCCCCCTCCGGGCAGTCCTCCGGTTCAGGCGGAGGGCGCACCTGCGGGCCGGAGCACGCGAGCGTCGTGCAGACAGCAGCGGCCGTCATCATCTTGCGGATGCTGCCTGTGCCCTTCTTCGAAGGCTGCTGCGAGGGCGGCGCACTCTCGGTATTCATCATCGTCACGGTGGCAGAAACCTCGGAGAGCGTCGCGGGAGAAGCGACGGCCGCAGGTGTTGCCTCCGGCCCTGTAGGAGCTGCGGCCCGGCCAGCTTGAGGTTTCTTTGCATATGCCGCTACTTCCTGACTCTGTCGGCCCGCCCCTTCTCCGCGCGGGGCAGCTTCCCTCTGACTCCAGGAGAGCGCCACCACCACGGCAATCCCCAGAAGGCCCACTCCAATGGCCGCCCAGCGCCTTCCGTGCAGAGCCTGAGGCCACGGGCGTTCCTGCACGTTGCGCCTTAGCGCCGCCTCCTGGAGGCCCAAGTCCGCATCATCTTCGGCCCCCTCATCGCGAGGGAGCACCAGGACCTCGACTCCGACGGCGGCAGCCTGGTCCGCATCGACAAGGGCTGGCGCTGGCCGCCTCCCACGACGGGGGCGGTGTAGCGGGTCATTCATCCACTTCGCCAGCGGGTCAACATTCCCCTCCGTCGTGGCCGTTGCGGGGCCATACGCGTCACATAGGGGGACGTCCCATGACTCGTCAGCCCCGGACAGCGCAGCCTCCAGCACAGCGCACAACGCCCATGCATCTTGGTAGCGGGCCTTGGTGTCCTTCTCCAAGAGGCGCATGCACACGTCGCTCAGTGCTTGCGGCACCCGCCCATTCTCTTCTCGCGGCGACACCGGAGTGTCAGAGATGACGGCGTTGATGAAGGACTGGTCATCCTCTGCCTCGAAGGGCACCCTCGCTGTGAGCAGGTGGTAGAGGACGACGCCCAACGCCCATAAGTCGTCCGTCGGGCCGGGGATGTAGCGCGCTCCGCGCACTCCGGAATGCTCCTCGAGGTAAAGCCAGGCCTCGGGAGGTCGGTACTCGGGCGTCCCAGGGGGCAGAATAGAGAGGGTGACACCTGGTGCGCCCTCGTAGTCCCCGACGCCATAGTCCACCAGAACTGCCAGGCCGTCGGAAGCACGCACCATGACGTTGGCTTCCTTCACGTCCCGGTGCACGACGCCGGCTTCGTGAGTGGCGGCCAGGGCCCGTGCCATGTCCAGCACCACCTTCAGCACGTGCCGCGCGGAGGGGTTCTCCTCCTTCGCCCACACGTCCAGCTGTCGCCCCTCCACGTACTCCATGGCGATGACGGCAAACTCGGGCTCCGCCGAGGGCCAGTAGCCGAAGCCACGGATTCCGACGACGTTGGGGTGCCGCAGCCGCAGGAGGATGGACACCTCCCTCTCCACGTATCCACCCGCCCTGGGCAGGTGAAGTAGCTTCAACGCAGCGGGGTGGCCCTCACACGTAGCGCGGTACACGGTACCGAAGCCGCCGCGGCCCAACTGCTTCTCCACCGAGTAGCCCACCACCACGTCCCCAGGAGACAGCACGGCTGGAGGCCCATCGTCCCTCATGACGCCTCCCACCTGTGCAATGCGGACTGCACCTTGCCGCATGCGGCTTCTCCCTCCCGGCAGCGCCACCACGCTACCAAAACCTGGAAGGACATGCCTCTCCTTCAGACAGGGAGACTACCTACTGGATTGCAAACTCGACGAATAACCTCTTACATTGGAGAGACACCCCCTCGCGCTTCGGGACTCCCATGCCCGCCCAACTTCCAGATACCCCCCAGGACGAGCCGTTGGCCAACCTCGCCATCACCATCGGCACCCACGCCCGGGCAGCACGACTGCGCATGTTCCTCACGCAAGCCGACGTCGCCCAGAAAGTGGGCCTCGTCCCAGCTGTCTATAGCCGCCTGGAGCGAGGGCAGATGCTGCCCAGCGTCCGCACACTCCACCGCCTCGCCACCGTCCTCTGCACCTCGACGGACGCCCTCATGGGCCACTGCGTCCGTCCCGAGCCACCTCCCGACTCGCCCTCCGTGAGGCTCCTGGTGCAGCAGGTGCGCCGACTGGATGCGCGCCGGGTAAGGGCCGTTCTGCAGTTGCTGCAGTCCATGCGGTGAGTCACGCACCTGCCTGAGGAGAAGACTTCTCAGGTATAATGCGCCTCACCTCATGGACCAGGACTTGGCAATCACCATTGGCGCGACAGCCCGTGCCGCCCGAGAGCAGTTGGGTCTCACCCAGGCCGACGTCGCGGAACGCGTGGGGCTGGTGGCCCCCGTGTACAGCCGCCTTGAGCGCGGGCAGATGCTGCCCAGCGTCCCCACCCTGTACCGGCTGTGCACCGAACTCAACGTGTCCCCAGTCGCACTCCTGGGCCTTGCCGAGTCGGCCCAGGGCGTGAAAGGGGCGCGCGCCAAAGAGGAAGACACGCAGTCCTTGCGCCGACTGCTGTACCTCGCACGGAAGTTGGACGAGGGGAAACTGGACGCCCTCGTCCACGTCGCCACGGAGCTGAGTCGCTGACGAGGGAGGCGGGAATCTACGACTCGCCGAGGTCCTTCAACTCCTCATTCACCTCGGCGAGTTGCTCCTCCAGTCGCTTCTTCCGCCCTCAGAGGAGGGACACCTCGTCCAGCCCCGCGTCTTCATCACGTCGACGCTCCTTCGGAGCGTCAGCCACCACATCTTCACGCAGCTCCACCGTGAGGACATCTCCCGCCCGGACGGCCGCGTCGTACCACGTGAGGAACTCACGGAAGTCCCCACCCGCCGAGCCACCGACGTTGAGGGTCAGCTCTGGGTTGGCGTTGGACTCGTCATGGGGACGGCGCACCCACGTCAGAATGGTGGAGACGACACCGAAGCCCGGCACCCCCGCCGTGGTGAGGTACCGGCCATTCAGCGAAACTCGAAAGCAGAGCATACGGGCCTATTCCTTCTCGGGGCCTACCAATTCGTGCGCCTCCAGTCCTTCTGGGTAGAGTCCTGCTTCGCCAAACTCCACCTTGTCGCGCATGCTGCTACCTTCGGAAAGCACCCGCGCGGTCTCTACCACCGCGTCCTGTCTGGAATAAGACTCCCCCCTCAGCGACTGGACTACACGCAGGGCATCGCGCAGCTCCGCGGCCGACGCGAAGCGCTCCTCTGGGGCGACACGCAGCGCTTTGTGGAGAATGGCCTTCACCTCCGGCGCCAGCGCCGCCACCGCCCTCTCGACGAAGTCTGGGCCGAAGCGAGAAAGCAACGCTCGCATTTGCTTCAAGGGGAGCGACGGAATCGTCTCCACGCGAAGTCGTCGCTCCTGGGCAAACCGTGGCACATCCGCCACATCAAAGAGGTGAGTGCCCGTCAGGAGCTCTACCAACAGCACGCCCAGGCTGAAGACATCCGAGCGCGGAGAGAGGGGCTCGCGACGAATGTACTCCGGTGAGGCATACGCCACGTCCCCGCGGACGAGGCTCGCCGGAGACTCCTCCCGCCCCACCAGCAGCGAATAGGCCGCGCCGAAGTTCATCAGTTTCACCTCTCCGTGCGGGCCCACGACGACATGCCGCGGGTTGACGTCCCTGTGGACAATCCCCAAGGGGCGGCCCTCTTCGTCCACCAACGTATGTGCATGGTGCAGCGCCTCCGCCAACTCCGCCCCAGCGTAGAGAGCGAAGTCCTCGGACATGGGCATCCCGCGCACCACGGACGCCGTCACCAGTGTCTCCAGGGAGGGGCCAGGCACGTACTCCATGACGACGTGAAGTGCGTCGTCGAAAAGCCCCACGTGGTGCACCTGCGCGATGGCTGGGTGGTTGAGGCGCATGGCCAACTGCACCTCCTCCACCAGCCTTCGCCTGCGCATATGAGTGCTGGGGCTCGGCAACCGCCGGACGAAGCAGCGGCCCGACGGGGCCTCCTTCCGTACCCTCCGCTGGGCCAGCAACAACACCTCTCCTGACTGGCGTCTCTCCAACTCCTGCAGCGCCTCGTACCGCACCTCACCCACATTGAAGAGGAAGTGAGGCTGGAAGGGCGGTGCGACGGAGTGAGGAAACTCGTCGGTGCTGACTTCATCAGTGGAAATGGCCATGGGCTGCACACCTCCAAGCAACGAATGGGACTTCGTCACACATCTCGCGCAGTCATTCTCCCGGGAGTAACGGCGCTGGGCGGTAGGCATACGAGGTGGTGGCGGGGCCGCGCCGCATCACCTCTCAGGTAAATCAAATGAGTCACCTGACAAGTAACACAGCGGCGAGCCCATGGGAAGTCATCGCAGCGCACTGCCAGCGAAGCGCCCGGGAATGAGTCCTCCCGTCAACGCCCCTTGCCGCCCCCTCACACGGGGTACCTCGAGGGGCTTGCATGGACGCCACTCCGAGGCTCCACGTGCCCTCTCCTCCTCAAAAGGCAGTCACAGGCCTCGGTGTACCGGACGCAGCCAACATGCCCCCCCAAGAAGCACCTGCAAGAAAGACAGCGGTGGGCTGGGCGTGTTGAGGCCCACCCGCCACCTGTCGCTATGCCGCGTCCACCTTCTCGTAGGGGCGCACCACCTGCTTCCCGTCCCCGTGGCGCTCCAGCGTCACCGTCCCCGCCTTCTCATTCACGGCAGTCACTACCGCCGTAAACCTGCCGCGTCCCTGCTTGTAGTGGACTTCCTGCCCCTGTTTGAAAGGCGCCGCGCTGGCATCCGATTCCGGCGCCGTCGCGGCTGCCCTCTCCTTCCGGGGGCGTCCACGCTTCTTCGGAGAAGCTTTGCCGGTTTCCCGGCGCCGCCTCGGCGCCGGAGGCGTGGCATGCGCTGGCGCTGGCACAACCGAAGCTCGGTCAGCCGTGGGTACCCCCAAGTACTGGGCAATCCGCTCGAGGAGCTCCACCTGCCGCCCCAACGTCTTCCCCACTTCCTCCGCCACCACGACTCGAATGGCGCTCATCATGTCGTTCTGCATGCGCTCTCGCTCTCCTCGAGGGGCCTCCCGGCCCGCATATTCCTCAACACCCCAGACAGCCTCTTGCACTCACGTTACACCAAGGAATCCGCGTACTCCGACTCCACTCTCAGAATGAAGCCTTCAGCTCGCACCAGCGCTGACGCTGCGCCGCCCACGTTCCTGCGCGTACAACGGTCCGGAGGACTCTCTCGCCGACAGGCTCGTCCCCATCCACCGCCTCGAGGAACAGCAGCTCCTCCTGGATGTCGGGCGCCAGCAGACGCAAGTCCAGCAGGTACGTCAGACGCGCCCGGGTGAGTCCCAATTGGAGTGCCACAGTCGCTGCGTTCCGCAGCTTCCCCCGGTTGATGGCCGCCTCCAGGTGGTGAGCAAGGGCCACCATTCGTGCAACGTTGGACGGCCGCCTCGACTCCTCGCGCGGGGGAGATTTGGGCCCCTCGACGAACGAGACGCCCATCCGACGGACGCGGTGAAACTGTGCGCGGAGGAGGCCCACTTCCGCTGGCAAGGATTCGAGGCTCGTGCTCATGCCGCTGCATCCCCGCGCGTGGCCACACCACCGTCACCGGCCTGAGCCAGGTACACGTCGACGCAGCCCGTCACCTCATTCGCCACCACCCGGCCGATGAGCGCGCGCAGCAGTCTCCCTCGGTTGGCAGGGACGAGTGCGTCCCACACAGCATCGAAGTCCGCGAGGGATTGAGCAACCCACGCAGCCTCCAACTTCTCACCCTTCGTGGCGTCCAAGCCGCGCTCCACTTCCGCCACTCGCTTCTCCAAGCCCATGGCTTCCTCCTCCGCAGCCATCAGCTTTGCCTCGACGACGCGCCGGGCAGGCCCCTCCAAGTGCGAAAGCGAGTCGACCCACTTCGCCGACTCCTTGGAGAGCCGGGCCAACTCCTTCGGCAACTGCGCGCGCTCGGCACGGAGGGCCTGGTGCTTCTCCTCCAATCGCGCAGTGAGGCGCGCGTATACATCCCCCGAAAGGGGGCCGCTCACTGCGGCCTCGCGGAGTCGCGCGACGACAAAGTCCTCCAAGGCCGCTGCCGCCATGGGGGCGGACAGACAGGCGCCCCGCCCTTGCTTGTCCCGGGTGGTGCAGCGGTAGTAGCGGTACTCGCGCGTGCCCTTGCGGCTGCTGCCGGGCGTCATCGCCGCCCCACAGAGGCCGCAGTGCAGCAGGCCCCGCAACACGTAGTCGGGGTTGCGTCCGTGAGACTGGCCGCCGAAGCGACGGCCATCCAACATCGCCTGAGCCCGATGGAAGGCGTCCTCATCCACAATGGCCGGGTGCTCTCCTGGGTGCGTCTCCGCCCCGTAGGAAATCAGGCCGACGTAGAGGGGGTTGCGCAACAGCCGCAGGGCATCCTGCGTCGTCCAGGGACGAGCGCCTTGGGAGTGGCCGCTTCGGTTCGCATACCGCTTCGTCTGCCGCCCCCGCTCATTGAGGAGCTGCGCCACGCCTGAAGCCGTCCCGTGTCGGAGGTACAGCTCGAAGGCCTCCTTCACCACCACGGCCTCGTACTCATTCACTGCGAGGCGCCTATCCACCACGTCGTAGCCCAACGGCACGCGCCCGCCCGTCCACTTCCCCTTGCGCCGCGCGGCGGCAATCTTGTCCCGCGTCCGTTCGGAAATCATCTCCCGCTCGAACTCGGCGAAGGACATCAGCATGTTCAACGTCAGGCGCCCCATCGCGTCGGCGGTGGAGAAGTTTTGCGTCACCGAGACGAAGGACACGTCGGACGCGTTGAAGCGCTCCATCACTTTCGCGAAGTCGAGGAGGGAGCGCGAGAGGCGGTCGACCTTGTAGACGACGACGATGTCCACCCGCCTCGCCTCCACGTCCTGAAGCAGTCGCTGGAAGGCGGGCCGCTCCAGGTTGGCACCCGTGAATCCGCCGTCGTCATACCTCTCGTTCACGAGAGTCCAGCCGGGCTGGCGCTGCACATAGGCCGCGCAGGTTTCGCGCTGGGCGTCGAGGGAGTTGAACTCCAGCTCCAATCCCGCAGCGGTCGACTTGCGGGTGTAGACGGCGCAGCGCCTCGCGTCCGTCGGAACCCGCGTCGGCTTGCGCGTCCTCATCTCCCCTCCGAGTCCCCTGGCGGAGAAGTCGACACACTGGCGCTCGAGGATGGCGGCGGCCCAGCGAGACGCTCGGCCACGGCCACCAGTCGCTCCACGTTGTCGTTGAGGCGCGCCAGCTCGCGAACGAGGCTCGGCATCGTCACCTGGTAGAAATCCTGCCCCATGTACGTCTGGAAGAACTCAGGGCCGCTCATGGCGTCACCTCCTTGGAATTCCCTTCATTGAGGCCGAAGAAGGTGAAGCCGTTCCACGTCGTCCCTGTCACCTGCCTAGCGATGCTGGAGAGGCTGCGGTGCAGCTTGCCCTCGTACTCGAAGCTGCCCTCCCGCACCGTCACCCTGAGCTCCGTGCCTCGGTACACACGCGTCAGTACGGTGCCGGGCGGCGGCAGCCGTGTGTCGCGGCTGTCTGGTGCAGCGGGCAGCGGTCCGGCAGCGGGCTTCTTCTCCACCTCCGCCTGCCGCATCCGCCAGCTCTCGGGCAGCGTGTCACCCAGTTCTGCAATGCGTGCCACGGCACGCGAGGAGAGGCCCCCTTCGGCCAGCTCCTGAATCCGGAAGGCCAGGCGCTTGCGCAGGTGAGGCGCATTGCGACTGCGCGTGGGCTCGCCGTACAGCTCCTCGTACTTCCTCGCCAACTCCGGCACCCGCATCTGGGCCAGTGCGGCCAATTGCTGTGGCACGTCCGCCAACTGCTTGCGCGCGGCGCGAACAGTCCCTCTCTCCGCCATGGTGATGTCTCCTTCGTCCGGGGCCACCGGCCCTCGGGCGAAGTGCATGGACGCTCTGTCCCGGGGAGAAGACAAGTCGAGAGTCTGCGTTTCAGCCATGGGTGTGCTCCTCTTCCTTCGACGTCGGTGCTTGCGCATGGCGACGAAGCCACAACTCCCAGAGGGCCTCAGTCAGCACATCGACAGCATCGTCGTGTCGCTGCTGTTGGGTGCTGACGGGCCCCGGGGATGAATCCTCAACCTCGTCCTGCTTCGACACTCTCGGCGCCATCTCCATGACAAATTCACCTGTAAGGCATTGGGGGGACATACCCACGCGTCTCCTCGCCCCACGGCTGCCGGCCGTAGGGCACTCACCTCCCGGGCTGGCTATCCGCTTGCGTCTTCCGCTGCGTAGTCGCCGTTGCGCGCACGCCAGTCATGGGCGTGCGGGAAGTCCTCCGCCGAGACGAGGCGCGTGCGAGACAAGTCCAGCACCACGGCGCGGCGACGGTTCATCCGCCCGTCGAAGCAGACGCGCTCGTTCAGGGAGACGACGTAGCCGCCCTCGCGGTGGTTCTCCTGCAGCAGGCGTCGCAGCGCCTTCGTGTCCACGACCTCGCCCTCGTAGTCGATGCGCTTGCAGTGGGCACGGAAGGCGTCATACGCAGTCTCCAGGTGCAGACAGAGTCGCTCGCCCTCGAAGGCGTAATGCACCCGGTGCCGCAGCTCTCCCTGGACGGCCATGACGCCCAGCATCTCCAGGAAGACGTCGAGGGCATTCTTCACCCCGGCTTCCGTTTCGAGGATGTCCTCCAGCACGGCGTCGACGGCCTGGCAGGCCCCCAAGTCGGTGGGCAGCGGGTAGCCGCACTCCCGGGCGAACTCCTCGAAGAGGTGAATGCCCAGCAGCATGGCCACCACGTTGTCGACGACGCGAGGAGGCACCTCGCGTCCTTCAAGGAGGACGTCCGCCACGGCCCGGGCCACCTGGAAGTCCTTGTCGAAGTCACGCCCGAGGCAGAATTGAATGTAGCGAGGCGCGAACAGGGCCAGGTTGACGCCCTTCAGTTTGCGGAACGCCACCCGGCACTCGCGTCGCTTCAACGTCGCCTTCTCCGGGTTGACGGTGAGGAGGCGCTCAAGGAGAGCGGCCTCCGTGGGACGCGTCTCCCCGGCCACGCACAGCGGCGCGTGCAGGCGATAGCTCACCACCGACAAGTCCGAGCGGCCCCGCTCCTCCGTCTCCCCGCGGTAGAGGCGCCGCATGTAGCGGTGCAGCATCTGCAGTCGGTGCAGCGGCATGTCGTAGGGCTTGTACTCGTCGGCCACCACCGGCACGGAGCGCGTGGCGGACAGCAGCTTCACGAGGGCGAACTCGGTCTCCGTCACGCTGTACGCGTCCGCGGCGGGCACGCCGAAGAGGGGCCAGAAGACGTCGGTGCACATGCTCGACTTGCCGCTACCTTGAGTCCCGTGGATGAAGAGGAGCGGGAAGGAGCCCACCTTCTCCATGAGGCGCGGCTTCATCGGCGTTGAGAAGAACCACCCCAACATGGGCAGCACCACCTGCGGCGTGTTGAGCTGCGGCAGGGACTCGAAGACGGTGCGCGCGACGTCGTGGAAGGCGTCCTCGTCCGCGGCCTCGTAGCGGATGCGCGACTCCAGCGAGGTGCCATTCGGCAGGTACGCTACCGGCGACTGGGTGAGGAAGCCCTCCCGCCCAATGGTGCAGCCAGGCGCCACCCAGACGTGGTGCTCGCCCCGCTTGAAGTCTCCCAGCGTGGTGGTGCCCGGAAGGCGAGGCACCGGCCGGCGCGCTACCGCGCGCAAGAGTCCCTGCACGTTGTTGTCGCTGCCCGTCCACTGCGTGTGGACGGACGGCAGGTGGTTCAGCAGCTCCTTGCGCGAAAGGAAGGCACGGCGCGGCAGCCGCGCGCCCTCCAGGCAGGCCCCCTTGTCCGTGCGGACGTCCCCGAGGAATACCTCCCCCTCCTCGGTTTCCACGAGGGCTCGTGGGGTGAAGGTGAAGGAGGAGATGGCCTTCGCCTCCCCGCGCTGCGTCACCGTGTAGTAGCAGGACGCGTCCTCGTACACCTCGCCGTCAATGGTGTCGTCGCCGCTACTTCCCTTCTCTCCTCCCTTGGAGTCCGCGCCCTCACCCGCGGCCTGGGTGCGCACGGCTCGGGCCATGGACAGGCGCAGCTTCTGCGTGGCCTGGCCCGTGCGCACCGCCAACAGGCCCAGGTACTTCTCCTGCGCGGATGGCGGGCGGTGAGCAATGGCCTCCAGGATGGGCTTGAGGCGGTACTCCACGTCCTGGGCCGGCACCGCGGCCAACGCCTCCACGGCCTTCTCGATGTCGAAGACGACGTCGTACAGCTCGCAGCGCACGTCGGGCTCGCGGTTGACGCGGCAGTAGCCCATGCCCTGGAGGGAGTGGCAGGGCGGCGCCACGCCACCATCCTCGCGGGCGGTGGCCATCACCTTCTCGTAGGCCTTGGAGATGTACGCCTTGCCGTCTCGCCCCTTCAGCTTCCCGAGGCCACGCCGGTCGTACTCCAGGACGAGCTCGGTGATTTCGTCGAGGCCGAGTTGCTTGTGCGCGAAGAAGCGCACCATGTTGAAGATGGCGACGCTCCGGTCCTCCGCCCCCTGCTCCCACAAGCGCTGCACCGGGCCGCACATCTCCACCGGCTGCGCCCAGTCGTACTCCCCCGCCTCCGTCCGGCGGGCCTTCACCGTCCCCTGCGGCGCCGAGGCGGCGGGCGCCAACGGCATCGCCACCTGGGCCGGATGCGCCTGGTTCACCAGCGGCTGCTGCACCGGCGTGCGGAGCAGGCGCTCCAAGAGCCGTGGGTCTTCAGCGCGCTCGAAACCCGCCAGTGCCCGAGCGACTCGGTGTGGACGCTCAGCAGTGCCTGTCCCCTTCCGGCTGACGGTGCCCACCACCTTGATGACCCGCGCCATGTCGTGGATGGAGTCCACGCGCACGCGCTCAGTCGCGAAACGGGCGCGGACCTCAGCCTCGAAGGCCTTCAGGCCCGCCTGCACACGCTCATGGCGCTCTCCCTCCAGCGACTGCGGCGGCAAGGCGAACCAGAGCTGCGCCCCGTTGCCGCTCATCATCAGCCGCGGGCGGACGAGCCCCTGCGTCTCACACCAGGCCCCGGCGGCTTCCGCCACCTGGAGCGTCAACGCGAGTTCGTCCTCGGTGCTGGCCGTGTCCTTGGGACGCACCGGGTCCAGGTCCACCACCGTGGACGTCGCCACCTCGATGTCCTTGTTGCCTGCCCCCGTCCGCAACGAGCGCAGGACGTTGGGGGCCAGCTCGAGCAGGCGCCGGGGGCGAGGCTGGATGCCCACGTACACGTTGCCGCCAGGGTTGGCCTCGACACACGCTTCGATGAAGGCCTCCTCGTCGTCGAAGAAGCCCAGGCCCACAACGCCCCCACCGCCCGGGCGGATAACGCGGACTTCACTCACCCCGTGCTGGGCATGCGCCAGCCACCTCCACGTGGCGCGGATGGCGTCGGGGTTGGGAGTGCTTGGAGTGGTGTCAGAAGGTGTCGTCATCGAAGGTGCTCACTCCCTGCGGCGGTTCAGTGCGCGCTGGCGGCGGCGGACACCCCCAGCACCGTGGCGTACTGCTGGCGGCGCTCCGCGTGGTGGCGCCGGAGCAACGGCACCTGCCCGTCGACGAAGTCGATGAGGACAGCGCTCTTCTTCTCCGGGTGCGGGCGCATGAGACGTCCAAGGCGCTGGACGGTGCGTCCGCGCGCACGACCGGGGAACGCGAGGAAGACGCGGGAGAGGCGCGGCAAGTCCAGCCCCTCATCCGCCAGGCTGGTGGCCACAAGCACACGGACACGTCCGTCGCGAGCTTTGTCCAGGAGGGCCTTGCGCTCTTCACGAGGCACCTCACTCGTCAACGCGGCGGCCGACAGGCCGGTGGCCGAGAGTCGCTTCGCCAGCAACTCGCAGTGGTCCACCCGGCCCGTGAGGACGAGGCACAGGTGGCCCGCCCAGGCCTCGCGAGCCACGGCGCCGAGGACGAGGTCGTTGCGCTCCTTGTCCTCTGCCAGTGCCTCCAGCATGGGCGCGTAGTCCGCGGCACGTCCGTAGGGGAAGTCGAAGTCCGTCTCCACCGCGCGAACCTCGGGCACCACCAGCACTCCACGCGCGACGAGGTCCGCGTGCTTCACCACCGCCAGCGGCGGTCCCAGGTACAGGCGCAAGAGTGGGGTCAGCCCGTCCTCGCGCTCGGGCGTCGCCGTCAGGCCCAGGCGGTAGCGGGCAGGGCAGCGGTCCACCAGGCGGTGAAAGGCGCTGGCGGCGATGTGGTGGGCCTCGTCGAGGACGAGCAGCCCGAAGCCGCGGAGGAAGGCGTCGAGATTCGCCTCATCCCACCGCGACAGGGACTGGACGACGGCCACGGTGACGGGTTGCACATCCTCTTCGCCTGCGCCCACGAGGCCCGCCTCCAGGCGCAGGCGCTCGCGCACGTGCTCACGCCACTGCTCCGCGAGGTCCAGGGTGTGGACGAGGATGAGCGTCGGCGTGCGGAGGCGAGAGATGGCGCCGACGGCGAGGACACTCTTCCCTGCCCCGCATGGGAGCACCGCCGTCCCCTGAGTGGCCTTCGCCAGGCGCTCCACGGCCTCCGCCTGGTAGTCGCGCAGGGGCACCTCCGGTAGCTTCGGCAGCCGCTTCGTCGGGAACACCCGCGCATCGTCGATGACCAGCGAGAGGCCCGCCTCCTCCGCGGACCGCCGCAGCAGGTGAATGGCCCCGCGCGGCAACACCAGCTCGCGCGCCACCTGGCGGAAGAAGGTCAGCGTCTGGGGTTCCGCCCCGGGGCGCTTGCGCAGCCGCACCAGCTTCAAGAAGGCGGGGTTGGGGAGGGAGAGTGCCCGGCAGAGTCCCTCCACCATCTTGGGCGGAACGTCGTGCGTCGCGAAACGCAGCCCGGCGTCCACGCGCACGCGCAGCGTCCGCAGGCCAGTGGCCGTGCCCGCGCTGCGCGCAGACGGCGCGGCACCCACGCGGGAGTCCTGGGCGCGAGAGACAACACGTCCCCCGTCCCCTCCTTCGGAGAAGTCTTCCAGCATTCGTGTCTTCCTCAGTGAGGCGCGTCGGGGGCGCGCAGCAGGCCCCCTTCGCGCATGGCTACGGCAAACCGCTGCGGCGAAGTGGGCTCATGGCCCGAAGGGGTCCACGTCGGCGACGCTCTCCGCGGAGTACTCCATCACCAGGGAGTCGACGAAGGCGCGCGCCAGCTCTCCCTTCGACGCAGGGATGTCCCGGATGCGCTGGACGCCGAACCTCTCGAGGAAGCGGTCCACCGCCTCGCGCGGCAGCGCCTTCAGCGCGGTGGCCATGGACTGCGCGAGCCGCACGTCGATGGGCTCGTTCGACTTCGTGTTGGCCGCGCCCGTGGGCGACGTGCCACTCGCTGCAGACGCGGCCTCGGCCGCATACAGCTTGGACAAGTCGTGCTGCTGCAAGGACTGGAAGGCCGCCACCTCCTCGGGAGTCAACTGCTTCTCCGGCAGGAGGGAGTACGTCGTCTTGGGGTCCTTCGCCGCGCCGTGGCGTTTGACTTCGAATGCCCAGGTCTCCAAGCCGTACTTCGCCCGTACCTGGAGCAGGTTGGTGAAGAAGGTGGAGGCCTGCTCCATCACCTTCACCTCGCGAGATGGATAGACGGCGACGTTGAGGGCTACGCGGAGCGAAGACTTGTGTCCCTGCGCCTTCAGTTTCTCGTCGTAGGGGATGAACTTGTTGTCGGCGAAAACAACCTCGCGCGGGAACGGCTCCCCAAGGAAGACGACGACGGCGGTGTCTCCGTCGTTCGCCAGCTTCAACCAGCTGCCGCCTGCCTGTTCGTGCTGCTTGGCCATCGCGGCCGCCTGCTCCCACATGTTGGCCATGGTGTTCAGCCCTCTTTCTGGCAGTGCGTGGTGGTGGAGGCAGGACGCTCACGCCGGTACACCGCGAACAACTCGGTGCCGTCATCCGTGCTGCCCGCCGGCTCGACGTTGAAGTCCGCAGCGCTGTCGATGACGTGCTCGAGTTCCCAGCGGCGGAAGAGGCCCGGAATGCGGACGTAGTCATTGGCCTGGGCCCCGGCACACTCGCCGCAGGGGCATGGACTACGGCCCCCTGCATCCGCCCCCGAGTCGCCCCGCCCCACCACCCGGAGGTGATGCCCGTCGATGCGCGCGAAGAAGCGCACGTATGTCTCACCGTGCTCGAAGTTGTTTCGCGTGGCTGTCTTCATTCAGTCCTTCCAGGTTGCAGGCAATGCAGTGGCGTTGCTGTCCGCCGGGACGGACAGGGTGTCTCGAAGCAGGATTGGATTGGGGCGCGAGGCGGCCCCGTCACTCCCTCAAAGCCAGGCGGCGCGCGGAGGGGACATACGATTCGCGCATTCCCTCATCCGCCCCCTCCTGGTGCCCTCTCGGTTGTTTCAAAATCCACAAACTCTAAAAAGCACCCCCAGCCGCCGATTTGGGACAAGAAATCTTTTTCGGGGATTTTTTTCTTCATTTTCCGCAGGCGAACCAGGGCCCGCTGGACGCGCTTACGCGCCGCCGCAGGTGCAAGCCCAAAGCTCGCGCCGGCCACGGCGTAGTCCTCTTCGCGCAGAAGGACGGACACCACCAAGTCGGTGTCCTCGCCCATCAATGGGAGGAGCAGCACCCGCAGCTCTTCCACCTCCGTGTCGAAGGAGCGGGCTCGAGATAAGGCGGAGACGGGCCACGGCCCCGACGGCGCCCCGCCGTCTGCTTCCGTCAACCTCCCAAGGCGCACGCGTTGGCGTTGCGCCTCGAGCTCCTTGTGCCAGTCCTTGAGAACGTCGCGCTCCGTACCACGCACGAGTGTCGCGGCCACGCGCTGGACGCCGGACAATTCGACGCGCGCCACCAGGCCCATGAAGGACGCGGCAATCGAGGACACCACCTCCACGGGTGCGCTCTCCATTCGCCTCAGACATCGGCGGTACACGCTGTCCAACCCTGGCCAGAGGCCCAGCCACAACAACGCCACAAAGGCGTTAGTCGCGGCGCCCATCTGCACCAGCATGACGAGGCCCGCGAGTAAGCCATCCTTGAGGTGAGACTCGCCTTCGCGCGCAGTGAGGAATGCAACGAGGTCCTCCGGCTGCTCGAAGTCGGAGAGTGCCTCCCAGTTTCGCCGCAAGACGCGATAGGCACGCCGCGTCTCGGCCGCCCGCAGGGCCATGCCAAGCTCTCGATTGAGCGCACTCCAGTTACGACTCACTATACATGCCGCCCCGGTCCTGCGCTCGGCGCGCGGGAAGTGCCGGGTGAAAGGGGAGACCAGGCCGAGCCCCGTTGAGGGAATGATGCCAGCGCCTCCGAGGCAGCCCCGTCTTCTGAGGGCACCTCGTGGCAGCGACACGTCTGTCGAAGGAAGGGGCAAACGCTCCACGCGCCCCAAGCCCCTCGCTATGGTGTCGGGTCTATCCCAATCCGACGGACTGCACGGCAATGAGCGCGCGGAGTGCCCAGGTGAGCCGGGGCGCAGCCCTCACGGAGCAGCTCTCTCCGGATGGCACACCAGCTCCTGGGCACCACCAGGACTGAGCCAATCACAACAAACCAGCACATGACGATGAACCAGCAATTCACGCAGCCCCCGCACGACCTAGAACAACACCGGGCTGAAACGCTCACCCGCAATACGCACGGCACTATGGAACCGGGGCGTGACCAGGGCGCGACGAAACAGAGAAAAAAATACACACCCAGCACTCCACGCCGAAATCCCTTCCACTCTTCGTGACGACTCTTGTTATTCGCGTCTGGAACCCACCAGATTCCCAACACCCAGACAGCCATGCATTCATTGCGAACATCGCAATGCTCTCTCTTCCCAACGAGAACTTCCGGGGTGGCTGATTTGGCGTGGGGACATGGCCGCGTGGCTTGCGACTTTCATGCCCGTACATCGCCACCTGGCGTTGGAGGTCGCCCGGAGGCACGAGCCACTCACGCACTCCAGCCCTGGCTTCGCGCGGACCCGAGCCTGTCCACGGGCTCGGACATTCGCAATGTGAAACATCCTTGTCTCTCTGTGTCACCGCCGCCCTCGGTTGGCTCAAACCTGCCCTCAGCCCAGTCCTGCGCATCTCAGAAAACCGGGAAGTGACGGCCCTGGCAGGGCGCAGATGACGCGGAAGGTGTCAGCCTCCGCCCAGGGGCCGCGCCCGCTCCTCTTCGCGCGACTGGGGCCGTTCTTGGCCGTTCTGCGGCCATTCACAGGCCAGGGCTGGGGCCCTACTTGTGCAGCTCCGTGCCCATCCGCTTTGCACGCATTCACAAACAGCCACTCTCATTTCACATCACGAGTGGGTGTGGACAGCGTGGACAGGTGTGGACAGCACTCTGTCCACACTTATCTCCATGATTTTCCTAACGAAAACCTCACTGTGGACAGTGTGGACAGCTTTTATGGGGAGAGACACGCATGCGCGTGCGCGCACTTGCACATGACGCATGCGCATGACGTAGGGGTACCCTTCAAAAGCTGTCCACACTGTCCACACCCACTTATCCCCTCGCAATCACTCGCGAAAACTGTGGACAGAGACCTGTCCACAAGCTGTCCCGGAGCTGTCCACAGGCGAGGGATGTCCCCGATTTGGCGCCGGATGCCTTTGTGCTTCTTTCCCTCGGCGCTTCGCTCGCCGGGGAAAATCCAAAATAAAATCGGGCGAAATGATTTCTTGTCCCAAATCGAAGGGATGGGGTGAGTTTAGGATGTATCGGCAAACACGCGCCGCCGACATCCGCGCATGGCCCTTACACACCTGCTCCAGCCCACTCCCGCCCCACAACGCCCGCCTGGCGTGACGTGCGAAGCCTATGTCCGCGGCAACGGCAAGCACTGCCTGCACTACCGGCCTGGCGGCGGCTGCACCCTACCCGGCGTTGGCGGCACCTGCACCGAGTGGCTGAAGGTGAATCGACAGGCCCGGCCTCATCGTGATGTGGCCGCGCCGCATGTCCCCGTTCCTCCGGCGAAGTCCTCCTCGGCTGCTGTGGATCTCTTCGGCAATCCCCTGCCTGAGTCAGACTCGAAGAAGCCCGCCCCGGCCTCCATTCCCTCGCCACCAGCTCCGTCTCCCGATGTGAAGGCACCGGAAGCTGATGCCTCCCTCTCCGCCCTCCGCGGCCTCACCGACGAGGACATCGCCAGCTTCAAGGCACTCGGCACCGAAGTCTGCTTCGCCTCCGAAGCCTACGGCCAGGTGTGGCTCGTCCCCGCTTACACAGGCCAGTCCCGAGAGGAGCTCACCCCCGAGCATGCCGCCACGCTGCTGCGCGTCCTGTCTGCCTTCCCCGGCTCACGCGTCATGTCCTTCGAGAAGCGGCCGGCCTCCACGGAGGCCTCGCCATGAGCACGCCCCCCACCTGTGAAACAAACACACGGGGCACCTCCGCCGCCCTAGCTCGACTTGATGTGTCTCTCGAAAAGAGCGTGATGACTGTCTCGCAACGCGCCACCGCATCGGCCCCAAGGAGGCCCACGCCATGAGCGGACTGCGAAACACGCACCTGTCTTACAGCCGGCTCAGCCGCTACGAGTCCTGCCCCCTCTCCTACCAACTCCACTACCTCGACAAGCACTCCGCCGAGCCCGGCGTGCCGTTGAGCTTCGGCAAGGCACTGCACGCCGTGCTCGAGCGACTCATCCAGGACGTCCTCGACACCGAGTACGCAGGCCCGCTCTCCGAGGAGCGCGTCCTCCAGCTCTACCGTGAGGCGTGGACGGCCGAGGGACTCTCTGGCCTGGACCTCTTCCACCAGGGACTCGGCATCCTCCAGGACTTCGTCCGCCAGCAGGGCCGCGTGGACTCCCGCGACATCCTCGCCGTCGAGAAGGAGTTCCGCCTGCCGGTGGGGCCCTTCACTGTCCTGGGCTTCATCGACCGCGTCGACTGGGTGGACGACGAGACAATCCACGTCATTGACTACAAGTCCAACTACCAGCTCTTCACCCGCGAGGAGCTGGACACCAGCCTCCAGCTCAGCCTCTACGCCCTCGCCGCGCGCCGCATGTGGCCCTGGGCCAAGAAGGTGCGCCTGTCCATGTGGATGCTCCGCCACGGCGTGCTGCAGGAGACGACGCGCACCGAGGAGCAGTTGGACGCCGCCCTCGCCTACGTCGAGACGCTGGGCCAGCAGATGGAGACGGCGGAGTCCTTCCCCGCCCGCCTCAACCCCAACTGCGTCCACTGCGACCACCGCCGCACCTGCCCTGCCTATGCCCAGGCGCTGGAGGGACAGCGTCGCGTTCTCTGCGAGGACACCTCCGACTTGGAGTCCGTCGCCCGCGAGCGCCAGGAGGTCGCCCACCTCGCGAAGATTCTCAACGCGCGCAAGGCGGAGCTGGAGGGCGTCCTCCGGGCCCACCTGGCCGAGAAGGATGAGCTCGTCCTCGCCGGCACGCGCTACCGCATGTTCAACACCACCAGCCTCGACTACCCGCTGGAGCCCACCATCGCGGTGCTGGCCCGCGCCACGGGCCTCTCTCGTGAGGCGTTGGTGGAACGCCTCGGCAGCGTCGACAAGAAGGCCCTCGACGCGCTGCTGAAGGACGAGGGCAAACGCCTGGGCACCGCGCGCGTGGCGCTGCTGAAGGCCGAGCTGGACTCCCTCGCCGCCAAACACCACTCGCCCCGCTTCTGGGCCAAGGAGGTTGCATAGTGCTGCTCGCTCACCCTGATTCCGACACCACTCCTGTCTCCGGTCTCCACGAGCCGCTTTTCCCCGGCCTCCCGCCGCATCTGCGGACGCTCGCCTTCATCGACCTGGAGACCACGGGCCTGGACGCCTCTCGGCACGAGGTGCTGGAGGTGGCCGTCCTCCGTGTCGACGCCCGCAGCCTCACGGTGCTGGCGGAGTACGAGGCGCGCGTGCAGCCCACCCGGCTCGCCGACGCTCACCCCGAGGCCCTGGCTGTGTGCGGCTACTCCGACGAGGAGTGGCGTGACGCGCTGCCTCTGCACGAAGTCTTGGCCACCGTGACGCCGCTCTTGGCGGGCACCCTCGTGGCCGGCCACAACACCAACTTCGACTGGGGCTTCCTCGTCGAGGGCTACCGCCGCACCGAGCTGGCCCTGCCCCGCGTTGACTACCACCGCCTCGACACCGCGAGCCTCGCGTGGCCGCTGCTCGCCACAGGTGAGGTGGAGTCCCTCTCCCTCAACGCCCTAACCAAGCGCTTCGGCCTCCACCGGCCCTCGCCCCACCGTGCCATGGCGGACGCCCGCTGTGCGCTGGAGGTGGCCCGCTGCCTCGCGGTGCGCATGGCCCGGGGCGGCCACATGGAGCGGCTGCTGGAGGACTCAGGAGGTGTCTCGTGAGCGGCGCTTCCTCTCGTCGCAAGGGTGCCGATTGGGAGCGGGCCCTCGTCCACCGCTTCCGGGAGGCCATGCCCGAGGCTCTCGTGCGCCGCGGCCTCCAGTACCGCAGTGGTGAAGAGGTGCCGGACGTCGAGGTGCCTTGCTTCTGGGTGGAATCGAAAGCCCATCGGCGCACCAACGTCCGCGAGGCCATGCGCCAAGCGGTGGAGACGTGCCCTCCGGGCCGCTGGCCGCTCGCCGTGTGCAAGGACGACGGGCAGCCGCCCCTCGTCACCATGCAGTTGGACGACTTCCTCGAGCTGGTGCGCGAGTGGTGGGAGGCCCGTCCTCGGTGAGTGACTTCTTCGGCCACCTCCTCGGCCTGCTGCGTGCGGAGGCGCTCTCGCCTCGGCACCAGGCCGTCTTCGCCGCTGCGCGCACGCAGCGGCCCGCCTTCGCGCGCCATGCCACGCTCGAATCGGTGCTGGCCGCCATGGCGGACGCACGCGAGGAGACGTACCCGGCCAGGGAAGCCCTCACCCGGGCCCTGGTGGCTGAAATGCAGGCCTCCCCCAGCCCCGCGTGGACGGCGGCCCTCGCCTCCGCCTACGCCCCCATGTTGCGCCGCCTGCGCCGCCGCCTCCTCGGCAACGCGGTGCCCCGAGAGGACCTCGACCAGCTCGTCCTCGCCACCTTCCTCTCCGTCGCGCGCGGATTCCCTCTCTCTCGCTGGGGTGACTGGACTGCCGCCCGCCTGCGCCAGCAGACGGCGCGCGAGGTGTTCCGAGTCCTCCGGAAGGAGCGGGCGGAGCAGCACGACACGTACACGCAGGCGCAGCTCGCCGAGTGGCTGCCCGACGCTCGGCCCGCCACATCGGTGGAGAGTCCCAGGCGGCCCAGCCTCCGCCGCAGCTTCGTGAAGCGCGACGCCGTGCTGGTACACCTTGCCCGCGCCACGCTGCCTCGCAGTGACGTCGAGGTCCTCATGGCCACCGTCGTCCGACGCGAGAAGCTGCGCACCTACGTCAGCCGCCTCGTCGAAGGTGACGCCGTCGAGACCGAGAGGACGTACCAGCGCCTGAAGCGCCAGCGCACGCGGTTGATGCAGCGCCTGCGCACCCAGGCCTTGGACGTTGCAGCGCAGCCCTCCGGAGGCTGTTGAGGGAAGGCATGGCCCAGAAGAAGCCCCTCAAGAAGCTGGGGCGCCCCACCAAGGCCGAAGGTCCTCGGCTGCCTCATGACGAGGTGGACCGGCTCCTAGTGGAAGGCGAAGAGGTACCCAGCACGCGGGGCCGCGTGAAGAGACGATTCCCCTCCCTGCGCGAGCTGGCTGAGCGCTTCGGTGTCGCCCACAGCGCCGTCGCTCGGTACGCCCAGCAACACGACTGCCTCGGCCGCCGCAAGCGCCTCCTCGCCGGGCAACCTCCGCCCGAGGTGGAGGCATCTCCCGACGAGGCGCCACCGACTCCACCGCCCGAGAAGCGCAAGACGGGCCGCCCCCGCAAGTCCGCGGAGCCCGCACTCCCGCGCCAGGAGCTGGACCGCGCCCTCGTCTTCGGCGACGTGAAGACGCTGCCCGACGGCTCCACCATGACGAGCTACGCCTCGTACCGCGAGCTGGCCGAGCGCTTCGGCGTCGCGACTTCCCTCGTCGCCAACTACGCGAAGGAGCACAACTGCCTGCGCCGCCGCGAGGAGGCGAAAGTCCGCATCGCCACCAAGGCGGACCAGAAGCTCATCGAGCTGCGCGCCAACGCCATCGCCGTTTCCAAGGACGACGCGCTGAAGATGATTGACGGCTACCTCCTCGGCTTCGAGGAGGCGCTGGCCGAGGGTCGCGTGCGCGTCGACAACCCCACCGACTTCAACACCATGGTGCGCCTCAAGGAGTTCGTCATGGGCGGCGCCGACTCCCGCCAGGAGCTGCACGCCACCTTCTCTTTGGAGGGCCTCCAAGCCCGGCACGCCCAGGCCCTGCGCGCAGCGCAGGAGTCCACTCCGGCCGAGCGCGGCGAGGTGGACGCCGTTCTGGAGAGTAACGATGATGTCCAGAACGTCATAGCGACAACGGATACGTTGCGACCTACCGACTCGGAACTCAACACACAATCAACTAGCCACATCGAGTAGCGCACTGGACCAAGCGCCTCCAATCTCCGCCAGGCAGGCAGAGTGCGTTGCCGTCGCCTTCGGTCGATGGCGTGGAGCATGCACGATGTAGCCGCCCCTTCTTTGCGAGCCGCACTCTGAGAGCGATAGCTCTTGGCTAAGAGAGTAGGCCCGTGCGATAATGTGGGCCATGAAGTTCAAGGCACGAACCCTTGGCCAACTTGCCGATATGATCTGCGGGAACTTCGAGTCCAGCACAAGCAAGTTTCGGTACCGGAGCAGCAGTTTCCTTACGGAGCTCTTCCGAGACTGCGACCTAGAAGAGTACGTGCATCGCGGATCAACGCGAGCATCATGGGTGGCTAGCGTTCTTGAGGAGATTCTTGCCGGGCCGCAGCCCAGCGGGAACATGCCGCCCACCGCATTCCTAATGGTTATCCAGACACTCATGGACCGTTCGGATGCCACGAACGAGGGTCCTGAAAGACCTGGTGCGCTAGCTCTGCTAAACGCGGCACTCCTTCGAGAAGGCTACAGCGCATTCTATGGCGACGATGGGCTTTGTTATTTGCGCCATGTGCAGACAAACACCCTGGCATCTCCGGTCGCCAACCCACAGCGCCCCTTATCAAAAACAGAAATCGCAAAGCGGGCAAAACTTGCAGCCTATATCGAGGGTGCATCAGAAGACAGCCTGATCGAGGAGATCCTTCTCCCTCTCTTTCGGCACATAGGCTTCCGACGCATCACCGCCTCTGGGCATAAAGACAAGGCGCTTGAGTACGGTAAAGACATCTGGATGAAGTTCACGCTCCCAACAGCGCACTGCCTCTACTTCGGGATCCAAGCCAAGCGAGGAAAGCTCGACGCCGCCGGCATGACTCGAAACACAAACATGGCCGAAATTCTCGCCCAAATCCGAATGATGCTGGGCCACAAACTGTTCGATCCTGAAATTAACAAACGAGTACTCATCGACCATGCCATTATCGTGGCAGGCGGCGAAATCACCAAACAGGCCAGAAACTGGCTAGGCGAGCAACTCGACCAGTCGTCGCGCAGCCAGATTCTATTTATGGAACGGGACGACATTCTCGATCTCTGTATCGTAAACAATGTACCGCTAAATACCATCCTTGACCCTGCGCCGTCAGCCTTGACACCGGACGACGGAATCCCCTTCTAGCGATCTTCCGCGCGAACTTCAGATTCGAATGGGACAATCCCAACGAGCGTCCCTCATTGTCTTCAGAGGTAACCACGATTCCGCCAGGAATTAGACTTGGTAAGGGGCAACTCTCGGAACAAGCGGGTGACGAAGTTCCCGCCTAACCCGTTTCAGGGAAGTCCAGTAAGGCTCACCTACTCGACTGCAGAGGCAGGCACGTGCGGAGGCATCAGCGCGCGCCTAGGTTCGAACAGGCGGGACTACCGCGCAGCGTTTTCAAGGTGGAGTTCTTCTGCTGCGCCAAGCGCTGGGGCAGGATCATGGGGCCGCTGAACCTGAGGCATGGAGTAGCCATCGGTCGCATCCTCTAGTGCCTGAGGTTGCCTGATACCGCTGCACCGCTCATTCCTGCGCGCTGGCCACCTCCAGGCGACCCTCTGGGCGTAGCCGCTCCATTCCCGCTGCGGCAGCCCCTTCATGGCGCAAGCCCCTCTGTGGGCCTTCCTGGCAAGCAAGGGGGGGGCGTCCGGCAACCCACTCAGTCGGGTAGTGCGGGACGGCGAGCACAGCCACGAAGGACGCTCACGCCTCCTCAGTGTCCCTGTCCCATGCCTCTCACCTCTCACGCCGCAACAGGGGCCGTGTTCAACCTACGTCCGCGCGCCAGCCCACAATTCTCGACATTATCTCCGGCAATCTCACTCCCTGCCCCTCCACGGGGCCACGCTCAGCGGAGGAGATTACGCACAATCAGGACGCATTGACATGGTGTCCACTGGACACTATCGTGACATGAAACAATAACTAAGCAGCTATCCGGTAGAGAGACCTCTCAAATGCCTATGAACTGTCGTTGTGGAAGTGGACGTCGCAGGGAGCTCTGTCATGGAGATGTCCCAGACGCCGAGCTGCGCCGAGCCTTGCTCGACAAGTATGTTACGAATGCCGCTGAGAAGCACCTGGAGTCATACCGTCACTTCACCCCTGACATCTTCCCTCAGCGCAAGGTGCAGCTTCAGGCACGCATTCTCATCGCAACGACACCTGCTGGAGTCCTTCACTATCCCGTGGGGCTCATTCATGAGGGTCGGTTTCTGCGCCCCATGTCGATTGATGGCGTCTCGTACTACGAGGGATGGGTGTCTGTGGAGATGATGCTGACGCCATCCATCCGAGCTTTTATCTACTTTCGAGACAAGAAGGAGCCGAACGAGCTCTGGATGCTGGGTGCCTATGATCTCGAGGTGGAAGCGTTCTTGAGCGGGGACCCGTTCGGCTCCTTATTTGCATTGCCGACTGATGGAACCAAGGTGTGCTTTTTCCATCATACGACCCAGGCTGGTGCCAAGGGTATCGACGACACTCTTCGCTTCCTTCCAAGTAAGTGGAACTTCCAAGGGATGACGGAGCTTGTTTCACCTCACCACGCCTACTTCACGAATGTTGCGAAGCTCATCGGACCAGCTGACATGCTAGAGGTTGGCATGGCTCCCGAGGGAACCTTCGCCGGGTTGATCACGGACGATGGTCAGGTGTTCAAGCATGAGGTCTACCGCCTCTCGCCGAAGGACCGCGCCTATACCATCAGGGTGTGGGTCGACTGGTCCCTCATTGCGCCCAATCCTCTCGTCTTGCACGATCCGCGCTCAAATGTCGTGGCCGGTGCAGGCGGATCATTCTCGTGGTGGGAGGTATTCCATCCGGCGATCTTCCGCGTTCCCATCCGTCCTGGTGGATCGCTGAAGCTCACGCGGCGCGGAAAGCGACAGTACGAGCTCAAGCGGACGCCGGACTTTATCGAGCCCACTGGATTCTACGCAGCACTCGGGACAGACATTCCACGTATGTACCGCATGTGGACCGAAGCGTCTCCAACTGGGGTTGAGGCAAATCAGCCCGCGGATGTGGGGCTGCCTGATTCGGAATGGAAGAGAGTTGCCGCAATGAGCCTCTCGCACTTGGTTGGCCGCAACATGCTAGCTGCCCTCGAAGAGCCATAGCGAAAGCGGAACTTAAGAAAGAGCGGACGCCGCTCCCCAGCCACACGTCCACTCGCGTGGCGCCACGCTTCTTGGCCCGTCTGCGGAGTTGCTGTGGACTCAAACCCAGCCTTCGTTCTGCGGCTGCTACGCCATGGCCGGACGTCCCCTCCGTGGCATCACGCGTCAGGCCCTTACCCGACTTCACTGAAGGGGGGTAGCGCATTGGCGTGGACGCGGAAACTGAGAGCGACGTCGAGGACGTCGACATGTCCTCCCGGGAATGCCCCAAGGTCGATGCCCTCGTGGATCTACCGCCGGACCTCGCCCCCGCCGACCCCGTCTAACAGAGCCCGCTGGTAAGTGAACGCGGGCACTTTCGCGTTCAGTTTCGCCGTTCACTTTCGCCGCGCCAGACCTGGCCTGGTCACTTTTCCCCAGGAGCTCCACCTGGCGCGTGGAAGCACACGCATAGCGCCACAGCCTTCGTTGTTTCGCGAAGTTAGGGCGGACAGCCACCAGGTTCTTGAGCGCCGCGGTACGAGTTCGGGCCTGAACTCGCGCCCGGAAGCACACTTCGTCCGGCGGGCCGGACGCCAGCGCGCCGTTCACTTTCGTGGCCCGGGACGCCCTGCTCCGCTGCGCCCCGCTGGCCGCCACGTGTACCGCCAGGCGCAAGCCCCCTGTCCACCCCGCGCGTCAGCGCCTTCGGCCGCGCGGCGCCCCATTCGTGCGCGCGTGTCCCCCAGCACTTCGGGCCGCAGGCCTTTGTCCTCCTCGTGAACCCCACGAGCCCCCAAGCTGCCCTCGAAGCACCGGCCCTCCGCCCCGCGCGCACCTGGGCGCGCGTGCCGTTACCTGGGCCGAGCCGAATTGCCGGAAATGGGTAAAGGCGGCCATTCGGCGTCACCGCCCCCACGCTGTTTCGCGCGCTTACGAGGCCTCGTGAGGGGCCGAAGCGCCGAGGCCAATTGCCGCTTTCCGCTGGTTGGGGCCGCCCGCCGCCCGCCGCGCGGCCCAGCTCCTCCCCAGTCCCCTTCACCGCCTGCCCCGGCCGGGCGCAACCATGCCTACCGACGACGCCAGCACGCCTACCTCGCCTACCTCTGACGCCAGGGTGGGGGGTGGTGCGATCTTTCGTGGGGACCTTGCCGCCGGGGCGTGTACCTGGGGCCCTTTTCGAGAGAGTCAACCCCGAAAAAGTGAACACCCCTCCCCTGTTCATTTGCATCCGGTAAGTGAACGCCTCGCGCTGTTCACTTTCGCCGGCTGCGCCTGGAGCGGCCCACGCGGGCATCGCGCACGGCCGCCCCTCACCGCCTCCGCGCGGCTGCCCGCCCCGCCCAGGGGCTCTCGCGGGCGCTCAGCGCGGAGGCGGCATTCCCCATCAGCAGGGCAAGTCGTTCGTCACGCGCACCAGCTCGTCGTCCGAGGGGTGCGTGTAGATGACCGTGGAGTCGATGCTCCGCTGGCGCGCGAAGCGCTGGGTGAGGCGGATGTCCTTCGTCCGCCGGTACACCCCGGTGCACGCGGTGTGGCGCACGGCGTGGAAGTTCAGGTGCCGCTCCAGCCCCGCGCGCTCCTGCCACACCGCGAAGCCGTGGCGCACCTGCCGCGTGGACAGGCGCAGGCCCTTGCGGCTCAGGAAGAGCGGCGCCAGGGGCCCCACGTCATGCCCCTGTGCGCGCTTGAGGCGCAGCAGCTTCTCCAGCTTCGCGCGCACCGTGTCCGAGAGGACAATCTCCTGGGGCCCCGGGTGCCGGCGGCTGCCTTTGAAGACACGCAGCGGCACATGCCGACGTGCTCGCCCACGCTCGTCGAAGACGTCACCGATGTTGAGGGCCACCAGCTCGTGCTCACGCAGGCCCGAGGCCAGCGCGAGGCTGTACAAGCAGTGGTCTCGGAATCCATCCCGGTGTTGCCCCGTGGTTCGCAGCAGGCGAGTCACCTCCTGTTCCGTGAAGGTGCGCGGGGTTCGGCTGACAGCAGCATAGACAGACATGGCGACTCCGTCGTGATGAGGACGTGGCCATGCACGCTCTGGTCGGCCCACAAGACAAGTCATTAGCCGTCGGCCCATTGAATCCACCGCCGGGGCCGAAAGCGGCCCTGGCCTTCCGCAACCTCGACAGGAAGGAATCCCTGTGAATCAGCTTGTCGCTCTCAACTTCGAGTCACACCACGTCCGCGTCGTCATGGACGAGCAGGGTGAGCCATGGTTCGTCGCCGCCGACGTCTGCGCGGCGCTCACCATCAACACCGAGCAGACACGTCGCCTCGGAGACGACGAAAAGGGTCTGCGTACTGTGCAGACCCCTGGCGGCCCACAGGAGATGACGGTGGTCAACGAGCCCGGCCTCTACGTACTCACCTTCACCAGTCGCAAGCCCGAGGCTCGGCGCTTCAAACACTGGGTGACACACGAGGTGTTGCCCACCCTCCGCAAGACGGGCACCTACTCGGCGCCAGGTGCCCCGTCGCAACAGTCGCTTCCTGCGTTGCCTCCGCCGCTCCACATCCAGGTGCTGGCCCACCTGGAAGTGGCCAGGACACTCGCCTCCTTCGTCCCAGGGCTCAAGCCGGAGCTGGCAGCGGCCTGCGCGCTCGATGCCATTCACCGAGACACGGGGCTGACGATGGAGCCCCATCGCAGGGGGTTGCCTGCCGCCTCCGAGCCCCCCGCGCGTCTCAATGCCACGCAGCTCGGCCAGAAGCTGGGGCTGTCCGCCCGGAAGATGAACCTCCGGCTTGAAGCATGTGGCCTCCAGCGGCGCAACGAGCGCGAGGAGTGGGAGCTGACGGACGCGGGCCGGGACTACGCCGAGGCCGTCCCCTTCAGCCGCAACGGCCATGCCGCCTACCAGCTCCTCTGGCGGCCCGAGGTGCTGGGCGTCCTGGAGGATGCCGCGCGCTCCTCGTCCATGACCGTCGGCCTCGGTTGAAGGAGGACAGCGTGACGCTCGGCATCGTCAAGCGCACCGAGGATGACCTCACCCAGTGGCTGGCCACCGAGTCCGGATTCATTTCCGGGCTATGCCAGTACGACAACGAGCCCGTGGTGCTGGAGCCGTACCAGCAGTCCTTCCTCGGCAACCGCTCCCGCTTCCGCTGGGTCGCGAAGAGCCGCCAGGTGGGCTTCTCCTTCCTCTTCGCCCTCGAGGCCCTGGCTCGGTGCCACCTGCGCGACGGCCACACGGCAGTGTTCGTCTCATACAACTTGAGTGACGCCGTCGAGAAGGTGCTCATCGCCCGTCAGGTGTACGAGGAACTGCCGCTCGCCTACCAGAAGAAGCTCGTGACGGACGCGAAGACGGAGCTGGCCTTCGAGTCGAACTCCCGAGGCCGGCGCCTCTCGCGCATCATCTCCGTTCCCGCCAAGCCTCCGCGCGGCAAGCGCGGCGATGTGTACCTGGACGAGCTGGCGCACCTGGTCAACGACCGCGAAGTCTACACGGGCAGCACCGCCCTCATCCTGCGCTCCCATGGACAGCTCACGGGGGGCAGCACGCCGCTCGGACGGCGCGGAATCTTTTGGGAGATAGACACCCAGGAACTGCGCAAGTATCCGCACCACACCCGGCAGCTGGTGCCCTGGTGGCTGTGCCGATTCTTCAGCCTCGACGTGAAGCGTGCCGCAGTGGAGGCGCCCCATATGCCCACCGAGGAGCGCGTCGCTCGATTCGGGCGCCCCGTCCTCACCGAGCAGTTCGACTCTCTGCCGCAGGAGGACTTCCAGCAGGAGTTCGAGTGCCTTTTACGTCGACGAGTCGTACTCCTTCCTCCCCTACGAGCTCATCCTGCCTTGCACCACGGACGAACTGCCCCTGGCCCAGGACGCGTCCGACGTGCCCGTGCCCCAGGGGCGCCTGGTCGCGGGCTTCGACGTGGGCCGCACCCGCGACCGCTCCGAGCTGGCCGTCTTCGAAGAAGTGGCGGGCCGCTTCACCTGCCGCATGCTGCGCAGCTTCGACGGTGTCCCGTTCGCCGAGCAGGAGGCCCACCTACGGCGCCTCCTCTCCGTCCTGCCCGTGGCGCGCCTGTCCGTGGACCGTAGCGGCATCGGCATGAACCTCGCCGAGAACCTCGCCCGTGACTTCCCTCAGGTGACGGCGGAGAACTTCACCAACGAAGCCAAGGAGAGGTGGGCCACCGACTTCAAGATTCTGCTCCAGCGAAGGGAGATCATCCTTCCGCGCGACCGCGAACTCGTCGGGCAGATTCACTCCATCAAGCGGCGAGTGTTGCCCTCGGGGAAGGTCTCCTTCGACGCCGAGCGCACCAACCGCAGCCATGCGGACAAGTTCTGGGCCGTCGCCCTCGCATGCCAGCGCGAGCGGGGGCCCGAGCGACGAGGTAGAGGGGAGATCGGCGTGCGGGTCATCGGGTAGCGAAGCTCGCTTTCACAAGCGCCGAAGAGGAGTCACCGATCCGCCTCCCTGTGGAGGGTCCTTCGGCCCAGGGACATCTTCAGCAGTCGTAGCGGTCGGAACCAACCTAAGCACCTGTGCGCTCTCCCCCGTAAGAACTCCACGCGGAATGCCCGTCAAGGTCACGATGTCTCGGTTGGCAAAGGGCAAATGCGCGCACACCTCCTCAAAGCCTCGCTCTGCCACCCACAGCTCAATCGCACGGCGAATCAAGCGAGGCTGTTCCGGCGGAAGCTGTTCATCCAGCGGTTCGCTCCGTTTGTAGCCTCTCCGCGCATAATTGATGTGAAGGCGAGTCATCGCGTCATCGCTCAAGAACCCCAAGCGCTGCGCCTGCATCATCATCATCCGCACAGAGACCTTCCAGCGCATCTTCAACTCAAAGAAGCCATCCAGAGTAAACGACTTCACCTCGTGCCGAAACGCCTCCGGAGGGAACAACAAGGCCGCAGCAAACCGATGAGCCTGATTCTCGAAGGCACGCCACTCGCCCGGCTTATTGAGACGTGACTGGTCAACTCCACGATGAAGCACAAGGTGACCGAGCTCATGTGCAACGTCGAAGCGTGAACGCGGCCCCGACTCTTTGTTAGCGGCCAGCAGACCTACAGCATGGTCCGGGAAAAACTGCGACAACCCATCCAAAGCATCTGCATCAACTTGGGCCCGGGCGAGCAGAACGCCATGCTTCTCCAGCAAGGCAACCATGTTGCTAATTGGCCCTTGCCCCAACCCCCAAAAGCGTCGCGTCTCGACCGCAAACCGCTCAATGTCACCATCCGAAAGAGCCAGAGGGTCTCTCGGGATGGCAAAGTCTGGCAAGTTCATGGGCGGCAGGCCGACAAACTGGCCGACCACGGTTCCGAGCCGGTGTAGCCAGCTTAGCTTTGCCTCTGCGGCATTACAGGCGGCGACACTTGTCGAGCGCTGCGCACGGTAGAAAACCGCACTTCCAGGTTGCTCCTCCACGGGCATGAGAAAGTAGCGTTCAGGAACATCGAGCGCGTCGCACAACCGTCGCAACACATCGGCTCGAGGACTAGAAGCATCCTTCTCATAACCGTAGATAGCAGGCACACTGATCTCAACACGCTCGGCGAGCGCGCGCACGGGGATGCCGCGCTCAAGGCGCGCCTCCACCAAGCGTGAGCCAATGAAGCCTGGAGTGCCTAGAATCATTCGTCCTCTGTAACAGGAATTTTGATGTTACGGGGGATGATACTCAGTTGCGGCTCATCTTCGGTCCGCTCCTCCTCGAACCCTGCCGACTGACTCTGTTCGGGGTTATTAGGAACCTTGTTATCACGGCCGATGATACGCAACGGCGGCTCCGCATCCGTATGGACCTCTTCAAACTCCGACTCAGCAGGCGAGATGGCGGGGCTGGAGTCGGTCGTAGACAAATCTTGCGCGCCACCAATCGCAACCACTGGGCCGCCGAGCTCACGAATCAACACATGCAAGGACTTGATATCTACATACTTCTTCTTCCTGTGGTGGGGGAACCCGATATGCCCAAACACAGGCAGACCGCTCTCCTCCTCGACGTCGCTCGAGTAGCCGAATACGGCGTAGAGCTGAGCCTCAGCTAGCGGCTGTTCTTCCTCCAGCCCCATCCGCGCCAGCATGGTGAGCTGGCTCCCTCCAGCCAATGACTTTCGATAATCGGCATCCCTCGGGAACTCGTTGGGCGACTGCACGGCAACCGAGGTGAACGTGATTCCTCCGAGGGACACCTCCAGATGCTTCGTTGCAAAGTTCCCGTTGAGCACCGCTCGCGCTCGGCCGCCGTACTTGCGAGCCACCGGCCCCCAAAGCTGGTTGAACCATTCCCGCCGTACGTGGGCGAAAGCGCCTTTGCGCCAATCGGCTCCGAGTTCTCGAAGGCTTGCCGCAGCGATGCGATTCGCATCGCGAAGCGCGCGCAGCGTATCCAGGAAGAACCCCACCGGAACACGTTCGTCCATGTACTTCACCGGCTCCGGCACCCAACTGCGTGACGCCATGTTTGACCCCTCGGACCCCGGCGCAGCGCTGACACATCAGCAATGCAGCCGAAACTCAGGGAATATTATAGAAATGAGGCCGAGAGCGCAAGGTTCTCAGCCAAGTAACTGGGCTCGCGAGCGTCCCACAAAGTGGGGAACATCCACACAGCGTTCATGCAACCAGAGACTGCATTGCGTCCTGAGAACGAGGAGCCTGCGCCAGCATGGGGGATGCGGACTCAGCGCACCTTGACCTTCAGCCAGGCCTGTCGCCGGAGGGGGTACGCCGAACAGATGCGGCGCCATGTCCACACCTCGCTCCGCGTCCACCATTCCACAGGCAACTGGAGGCCAACGTCCCTCAGGTTCCCGAGGCCACGGTAGCCGACGCCGTCGAGCCCGAAGGCAGCGTTGGACTCCAGCACCAGCACCTTGTCTGTCTCCGGGTGGAAGTCCACGACGAGGAAGGTGTGCCCCGAGCCCCACCGGTTGCGCCACCCCTGGATGAGTGTCCAGGGGTGGGGAGGCACATCCGCCGACGGCGCTAGCAGGGCCATGCCGGACTCGACGGCAGCCGTCACAGGCGAGAAGTAGTCCTCCGTGGAGGCAATCATCATCTGCCGGTGGCGGCGTGCGTCCCAGGTGAAGGCCGCGCCATGAGCCTCGGAGAAGGCCTTCACCAGCAGGGCCTCGACGAAGGTGCAGCAATTGTTCAAACGGGGAGGCGCCACCGGGACGCGGGCGCCGGGAAGCGCCCATGGGTAGTACGCCCTGCTCACGTCGTACCTGTAGTCGAGGAACGCCCCCAGAAGCGCGACGAGGCGCTCCTTGATGATGGCCAGCGGCTCACTATCGAATGACAGCTTGGCTATGGCAGGCGCGCGCTCTTGGGAGGAGAGCGTCGCGTAGCGCTGCGTGCGCCAGCGCGTGCATACCCAGGTGTCGAGTGCGCCTGGCTTCGGCACCAGCAGCCGGGCGTAGTCGCTGTCGGGCGTGGGGAAGCGGGACTTCTCCTCGAGCACGAGGTAGTCGCCAGCCTCGACGTAGCCTGCGGGCTGCGTGGTCGTGTCCGACAGCGCGAAGCCACGCAGCCTCGCGAGCAGTCGCGCGACACGGTAGCTGTCCATGATGTCTCCTCCATGGTGAAGAGGGGCTTCAACGTGTTCGCCATGGACGGCGAGACTGAGCCCGTCCTGCCATGAGGAGTAAGGCTCGTGGGGACAACTCCCCACGCGGACGCAGCGCGCGTCAGGGCACCCAGTCCGCGTCGGGCGCGTCATCGTCGTCGGCGCGCCACGCACCGCAGTGGATGCAGAACACCCACCCCTCGTAGCCCTCCTGCGCAGCAGGGTGCTCGGGGTACTCCTCTGCCGTCACGAGGTAGTCGCTCGGATGGTGTGTCTCATCTTCCCGGTCCGAGCACGGGCACGGGCACGTCGTCACGTCGTCCGCCATGGCGGCAACGTCACCGGAGGGCGCGATGCCGCGCGGCTCCTCTTCTCGCATCAAACACTCCAGGTTTGGATTCATCATCAGACCCTCTCAATCGTCTGTGACTCACGGCAGGAGAGGTGCCTCCACGCATGGGCTTCCGCTCACGTGCTGGCTCCATCGTCAGCCGCAGGTGTCGCCAATAGCGCTCTGTCCTGCGACGCAAGCAACTCATTGATGCGCTGGCTCTGAGCGAAAAAGCGCGCGCCGGATGTCCCCGAAATCGGGTCCGAAGCCTTTGACCTCGCTGGAGGCAAGGCGTGCGGCTCCCAACGCCCTCTCACGCAGGGGCCCCCCCTCCCACCGCGCGCCTTGCCTCCTCTTCGTGTGGGAGGCCCGCGTGCAGAGCGTCGTCCGAGTCTTCGTCCTCTCCTCGCCCTCGGGAGTTCCACATCCCGGGCCGGAGCTCACCGTCGAGGCCGCAACCCACGACGGCCTGCTGGAGGCGCTCCACTCCGAGCTGGCAGCCCGAGGCCAGCGCGTGCGCGCCATCTCGCATACCCCCGCGGGCCTACTGGCTTACGTGGAGGCCCACCCGTGACGGTGCCAGCCGAGGTCCACCAGACCGAGGAGCGTCTCCAGGCAATTCTCAAGGCGGTGGTGGTGGGCGCGCGCGTGGACGAGCCCGCCAGCCGCCCCGGCGGCGAGGAGGCCTTGGCATTCAACGATGCAGGCGCGCTCCAGCCCCCGTATGAGCCGGAGGCCCTCTGCCTCCTCGTCGAGCACTCCAACTCCCTGCGGCAGAACGTCGACGCGTACGCGACGAACATCGACGGCTTCGGCTTCCGCTTCGAGCCGGCCATCGACTTCGACGCCGACGGGGCCCGGGAGAAGGTGGCCGACGCCATGGCCCTGGAGCGCGCCGCCGCCCATGACGCGGGCACGCTGCCTCCGGGGACGCCCCTACGCCCCACGGACGAGGAAGTCGCGGCTCACGCGGAGGAGGTGCGTCAGCAGGCCCGGGTGGAGAAGGCCCGCCTCGAGTCCTTCTTCGACTTCTGCTGCTTCGACGGCAGCTTCGTCGAGCTGCGCCGCCGCACCCGCCACGACCTCGAGGTGACGGGCAACGCGTACTGGGAGGTGCTGCGCGACGGCAAGGGCGACATCGCCCGCTTCGTCTACGTCCCCTCGTACACGGTGCGTCTGCTCCCTCTGGACAAGGAGGCAGTCGAGGTACGCGAGCGCGCGCGCATCTCCGCCATCTCCTTCGACACCGTCACCACCCGCCGACGCCTGCGTCGCTTCCTCCAGGCTCAGGGCAGCGAGCGGGTGTACTTCAAGGCCTTCTCCGACTCGCGCGTCATCTCCCGCCTCACTGGCCGCACCTTCAAGGATGTCGCCGCCCTCAAGGCCGCGGACGCCTTCGACGGTCCCGCCACGGAGCTCATCCACTTCGCCATCCATTCGCCGCGCTCCCCCTACGGCATCCCTCGCTGGGTGGGCACCCTGCTGTCTGTCCTCGGCTCCCGGCAGATGGAGGAGGTCAACTACCTCTACTTCAACAACAAGTCCGTCCCGCCCCTGGCGCTACTCGTCTCCGGTGGAAGGCTCTCTGACGCCTCGGTCCCGCGAATCGAGCGATTTATTGAGGAGAACCTCAAGGGCAAGGCCAACTTTCACAAGATTCTCATCCTTGAGGCCGACGGCGCGGGCACCGGCGACGGAGGCCGCGCGAAGATTGAGCTGCGCCCCCTGACGGACGCCCAGCAGCAGGACGCCCTCTTCCAGGCCTATGACGCGCGCAACATCGACAAGGTGGGCAGCGCCTTCCGCCTGCCGCCGCTGCTGCGCGGCGATGGCCGGGACTTCAACCGCTCGGTGGCAGAGGCGCAGCTCCGCTTTGCCGAGGACCAAGTGTTTCAGCCTGAGAGAGATGAGTTTGACTTCCTCCTCAACCGCAAGGTTCTTGCCGATATGGGCGTGCGCTTCTGGCGCTTCCGCAGCCAGACGACGGCCACGCGAGACCCGGAGCGCATGACGGAGATGGTGGAACGCCTCGTGCGCGTGGGCGTGCTGACGCCCGAGGAGGGCCGCCAGTTGGCCGGAGACATCTTCCACCGAGAGTTCCGCAAGATTGGGGACGACTGGGTGAAGCGCCCCATCACTCTCACGCTCGCGGGCATTCAGACCGGCGTCGAAGACTTGAAGCCCCGGACGGACAAGGGCTCGCTGGTGGGCGACGCGAAGCGCCTCTTGGGGCTGCGAGAAGAGCTTCGGGCTGAGGAGGAGCGCTTGGCCCAAGGACGCCTGGCGCTGGCGCGCCGCTACATGGACAGCGAGCGCGTCTCCGTCCCCCGGGCGGAGTTCGACACCTGGTTCTCGGAGAAGGCCCCATGACGCCCGAGCAACTCCAGCGCGCGTGGGTGCTCCAGGCCCAGGCCGACGCCGAGCGCGGCGTCCTGGAGTGCCGCATGTGCCGTAGGCGCGGCCCTCTGGAGGAGACGACGACGCTGTGGCGCAACGGCCTCCTCGTCTTCGCCCTGTGTGACAGGTGCTCGGCCAGACACGACGTCGTCTTCTCCCCCACCCCAGCCGGCGTTGAGGTGCGCGCCAGGCGCCGCAGGCCCGTGGAGCTGGTGGCGCAGGAGGTGCCCCGTGTGCACGCCCCCCGCTGACAGCCTCCTCCTCCTGCACGAGGCGCGGGCCGTGGCGAACACCCTCCTAGGAGACGTCCTGCGGCTGCCGGTGGCCAAGGCCCTGGACGTTGGCACCGCCGCGGGCATGGACCGCGCCGTGGCCCTGCTTGCCGCGCGCCTCCGTCGCGCTGTCGGGCGCGCGGATGTCGACGCCATGCGAGAGGCAGTGGCCATCCTCGATGTGGACTGGAGGACGACGACGGCGGCTCAGCGCAGGCGCCTCGTCGCCCAGGCACTGGAGGCCGCTGGCCGGCGGACAGCCCTCATCCCCTCTCGCATCCAGGCGCCCCTCGGCGACGCAGCCCAGGAGGTGGTCGCATCCACCCGCAGCCATACCCGGCGCGAGCAGGGCCTCGCGCTCGCCGCCCGCTTCAACGCCATGGACAGGCGCGTGGCGCAACACATCGTCCGCACCCAGGGCAACTTCGTGCGGGACGAGTACGGGCGTCGGCTGGACTCATTCGGAGGGAAAGCCCGGCGCCTCGTGGCCGAAGGGCTGGAGGCTGGCCTGGGACGAAGCGACATCGCCGAGTCCTTGGAGCGGGCCGCGCGCGGCGCGCTCATCGAGCGCGCCCCCTTCTATTGGGAAGTGGTGGCAAGCCACTTCATCAGCCAGGGGCGCTCCTTCAGTCAGATGAGCAGCTATGCAGAGGCCGGCATCCGCCGCTATCGCATCGAGGCGGTACTCGACGAAGCCACCACCCAGGTGTGCCGCTTCCTCCATGGACGGACGTTCGCAGTGGCCGACGCCCTCCAGCGCTTCGAGCGCGTCGAGTCGCTCGAGCGGCCGGAGGACGTGAAGCAGGAGCTGCCCTGGGTGAGGGAGCGCCTCGACGCGGACACCGGGCGTGCCCTCATCTACGTCAACCGAGGTGGCCAAGAGACGCGCCTGGCCGAGGTGCTCCGCTCCGCCGCCGGCACACGCGACGACGTTGGCGAGTTCCGCGCACTCGCTTCGGATAGGCAACTGGTGGAAGGGGGCGTGGGCTTCCCTCCTTTCCACGGCCTCTGCCGTACCACGACGCTCGGGATTTCTTAGAGCGCGATGAAGTCTCCAGCATTTGAAGTGAGCATGCCGGCGCATGGGGTATTCTTCGGTGCAGCTCGCCCTATTTTGGGGTGCTCTAACAGGGAGGTAGTTGGTGGAGACGCAGGTGACAGAAATTGCTCCAAGACTCTACCGGCTCTCCACATACATCAGCGGAGCCAACCTCCTTTACAACCAGTTCCTCATCGACGCTGAGGAGCCGGCGCTGTTCCACCTTGGGCCCAGGGCATTGTTCCCCCTGGTGTCGGCCGCAGTGCGCAAGATTCTCCCGCTGGAGCGACTCCGGTGGCTCACCTTTGGGCATGTAGAGGCAGACGAGTGTGGGGCGATGAATTCCTGGCTGGCCGCCGCGCCTCATTCACAGGTCGCGCATGGCGCAATGGGTTGTCTCGTTTCAGTGAACGACCTCGCCGATAGGCCACCACGCCCGCTGCAGGACGGCGAAGTCATGGACCTGGGCGGGATGCGGCTGCGGAGAGTCGAGACACCTCACGTACCGCATGGCTGGGATGCCGGACTGTTTCTAGAGGAAGCTACCGGAACACTGTTGTGTGGAGACCTGTTCACAGCGATGGGCGACGCGCCAGCCCTGACAACACAGGACATCGTCGGGCCCGCACTCTCTACTGAGGATGGCGGCCACGCGACATGTCTGACGCCTGCGACTGGCCCCACCATGCGTGCTCTGGCTGCCCTGCGACCACGAACGCTCGGCCTCATGCACGGCCCCTCCTATACTGGAGACTGCGCACGGGCGCTGCAGGACCTCGCTGCGGCCTATGACGAGAGGCTCGACGCCGACCTCTCCCGCCTGCGCGGGACGCGGCTCTGACAAACACCGCATGCGGTAGGCCACATTTCCGATGAACCTCCGCGGAAGCCTTCCTCAAGCCGTCCCATGACAGCAGCCGTGCCGACGCTATGCATAGCGCCAGGGCAAGCCTATTCGCCGCCCCAGTCGAGGGGACCGGATTTGCGTGCCACCAGCCAAGCGTCGCCACATCCATAAAGTGATGTCCCCGATTTCGAGCCGCGGGCCTTTGTCTCTTCCGGAGACGAACCGCCATGCCGGCCACCTCGATACCTACCCCCACCTCACCTCCGACGACGGAGGGCACCGCGACGGCGCAGCCGTCGACTTCCACCGCTAAGGCCGAGGCGACACCCATCGTCTGGCCTCGCGACCTGAACCTCCCCACCTCGGGTGAGCTGGCGTGGGGCTTCGACCCGGAGGGCCTCAGCGATGGGTGACACCCTCTCGAAGGCTCTCGCCCGGGCCCGCCACGTCCTGGAGTCCCTCCAGGGCGGCGAGCCGGTGGAAAAGACTGTCTGGGGCTCCCCGGCGGGCAAGAAACGTCTGGCAAAGCGCCTGGTGGCCATGCTCCCCGCCCACAAGACGTACGTGGAGCCCTTCGCCGGCAGCGCCGCCGTGCTCTTCGAGAAGGAGGCCTCGGACGTCGAAGCCATCAACGACGCGGACACCGAAATCGCCGATGCCTACCGCCTCCTCCAGAAGCTGACGCCCGCGGGCCTCGCCAAGCTGAAGAAGCTCCCATGGAAGGGCGACGAGAAGACCTTCAAGAGCCTCTACGACGCCAAACCCAAGGGCGACGTGGAGCGCCTGCACCGCTTCCTCTACCTGACGCACTTCAGCTACGGGAAGTTGCGCGGGCGGAGCTTCAGTCCCAGTGGCGCCGGCATCGAGGCGAAGACGCTCGCCCGGATTGAGCAGTTCGCCCCACGCCTCAAGCGAGTGAAGGTGTACGGCGGCGACTACGAGAAGGTGGTCCGCAAGTACGACTCGAAGGACACCGTCTTCTTCTTGGACCCGCCCTACCCTGGCTACAACGTCAGCGTCGGCGAGAGTGACTTCGACGAGGAGCGCTTCTACAACACCCTCAAGTCGCTGAAGGGCCGCTGGCTCATGACGTATGGCATCCGGGGGAAGTTGCCCGGAATGCTGAAGGGCTCCGGCTTCGTGGTGAAGCGCATCCGGACGCCTCGCACCATCGCCGCCATGCGCGGCGTGGGTGGCTCCTCCGTGCTGACGCAGCTCCTCGTCTCCAACTACCAGCCCGCCGAGAAGGCGCTGGAGGGCGGTGACGACTTCACCCTGGAGGACTGGCAGCCGGAGGAGTCGCCCGGCACCGCCCCCTTCGCCACCACGACGTCCCTCCTCAAGGGCGTTGAGCCCGACGACGAGCGGTACGTCCTGGGTGTCGTCTTGGAGCCGGAGACGGTGGACGCGCAGGGCGACCTCTACTCCGCCGCGGAGATTCGCCAGGCCGCGCACCGCTTCATGGAGGAGTTCGGCGGCCTGGGCCTCATGCACCAGATGCGCGTCAACGGGCACGTCAAGGTGCTGGAGAGCTACCTCGCCCCCGTCGACTTCGTCTTGGGCGAGGTGCAGGTACGCAAGGGCACCTGGCTGCTCGCCGTCCGCGTCCTCTCCGATGAGCTCTGGGGGCGGGTGAAGGACGGGCAACTGACGGGCTTCAGCATTGGCGGTACCGCGCGCCGTCTCCCCGAGGCCACCCCCGCCACCGAGCCGCCCCCTTCCGACACGCCCACTGCTGACTCCCAGCCGGAGGCCGCATGACGACCACCACCCAAGGCCCCGCGTCCGTCCACCGCCTCGTCGACATGGTGGTGGAGGAGGTCTCCCTCGTGGACAGGGCCGCCAACAAGCACCGCTTCCTCCTCGTGAAGAGAGACGGAGACACCATGGACGACGCTCCCCAGGACACCTCACAGGCCGAGGGCGCCAACAGCGCCGCCTCGGACACCTCCAAGGCCGATGGCGCACTCCTCGCCACGGCCCAGCAAGCCCTCGAAGCAGTAACGGCTCTCGTCGAGGCATTGGCCTCCACGGACGGCATCGACGGCGTGCGAGTGGTGGAGGTAGCCCAGCACCTGCGCGCGTTGGCCGACGAACTGGAGGGCGAGGACGAGGACGAAGAGGAGGATGACGTCGAGGCGCGCGCCAAGACCGCCAACCCCGCTCCGCCTCCGACTCCGCCCGCGCCTACGCCCACGCCGGGCGCGGATGCCCCCGGCCTTCACGAGAGCCTCACCAAGCTCACCGACGCCGTCCGCGCGCTGGAGAGCAGCGTGAAGGAACAGCACCAGCGACTGGGGCGCGTGGAGAAGCAGTTCGGCCTGCCCAACAGCAGCGCCCCCGCGGAGCGTCCGCCCAAGCCCACCGTCGAGGACGTCGGCTGGCCGCTCGACCTCAACAAGCCCCTCAACCGGGAGAGCGTCGACAAGGCCCTCTCCTTCCACGACGTCTGAAACCTCCACCCGCCCCCAGGAAGCCTCTCAAGCCGAAGGAATCCCCATGAGTCGTCTCGACAACAGCACCCTCTTGGCCAAGGCGGACCTGGCCCTCGCCGACCTCACGGCCGGCGGCGGCGTCCTCCAGCCCGCGCAGGCGCAGAAGTTCCTGCGGCTGCTCATCAAGCAGTCCGTCCTGCTGCAGCAATGCACCGTCGTCCCCATGGCGGCCCCCAAGCAGCAGTTCAGCAAGCTGAAGTTCGGCAGCCGCATCCTGCGGCCTGGCCAGGAGGCCACCGCCGTCCCCGCCGCGCAGCGAGTGAAGCCGGACCTGTCCCAAGTGGAGCTGGATGCCAAGCTCTTCAAGGGCGAGGTGCGCCTCTCCGATGAAGTGCTCGAAGACAGCATCGAGCGCGGCGAGCTGCGCCAGACGCTCATGGAGATGCTCGCGGATGCCATCTCCAGAGACATGGAGGAAATCCTTGTCAACGGGGACACGGCCTCGGCGGACCCGTTCCTCGCGACCATGGATGGTGTACTGAAGCAGGCCACCTCAAACGTCGTGGACGCGGCCGGCGCGCCCATCTCCAAGGACGTGCTGGGAGACTTGCTCAAGTCACTGCCCTCGGAGCACCTGCGCGACAAGAGCAGCATGGGGTTCCTCTTACCAGCGTAGACGCGGACCTGGACTACCGCAGCACTCTCGCAGAGCGGGCCACGGCGGTCGGCGACAAGTTCCTCGAGGGCGACGCGCCGGTCCTCTACTCGGGCGTCCCGGTGCGGCCGATTCCACTCTGGCCCGAGAACTTGGGCGCGACGAATGACCGCACGGCCATCCTCCTGTGCAATCCCAAGAACATCCACGTCGGCATCTGGCGGCAGATTCGCATCGAGTCGGCGCGTGACATCAGTGAAGGCACGCTGAAGGTGGTGGCCACGCTGCGCTTCGACGCGAAGTTCGCCGAGGAGTCGGGCACGGCCAAGGCCATCAACGTGCAGTTGTGAGGCCCACCATGGACAACACCAACACCTATCTCGTCCGCCTCAAGGCCTACGACGCACGCCGGGGCCATGTGCTGCGGCGCTACACGTATGCCGGCATCAAGTTCCAGGAGGAGCGCGGCTGGTACCGGGTGGCGAAGCCGGTGGCCGACTACCTGCGCACCGTCCACCAACTCCCCAGCGACAACTACTCGCCGCTGGCCTTCGACGTCTGCACGGAGGCCGAGGCGAAGGCCCTCGACGCCACCGAGGCCGACGAGGCCCGTGTGAAGCGCAGCGCCAGCGACGAGCTGAAGCTGAGCCCTGCGCGTCCCGCCGGCACGCTCACGACGGATGACATCCCGAAGGCGAGCGACGAGAAGGACTCGCGTCGCGGCAAGAGGGAGAAGGACTGACGTGTACGCCACGGTGGCCGACATGCGCTCCGAGGGCGTCACACCGGCCATGGCGGGCGACACCCGCCTGGCCGTCCTCCTCGACGAGGCGACGCGCACCATCGACAAGGTGACGGGGTGGCACTTCGAGCCGCGCTCGGCCACGCTGCAGTTCGACGGACGCGGCACCCAGTCGCTCTGGTTGCCGGTGCCCCCCATCCGAATCTACCGCCTCGCCATCAACGGCGAGGATGTGCCCTTCTCCCGGGCGTACCTGGTGGTGGTGGGTTCCCCGGTGGGCCCGGACTTCGATGGGCCTCGCATCACCTTGCGCCATGGCCGCGTCTTCCCTCGTGGCGAGGGCAACGTCGCGGTGGGCGCGCGCTGGGGCTACACCGAAGAGGACGGGACGCCCGAGGGGCGCACGCCGCCAGCCATCCGCCGTGCCTGCATGCTGCTCGTCCTGCGCAGCCTCTCGCCGTTGGCGGACGAGGCCTCGTTGGAAGAGCGCACGCGCTGGCGGGTGGTGGAGGAGAGGACGCGCGAGCAGAGCTACCGCCTCGACAGCGTCCGCCCCTCGGTGCGGCCTCTCACCGGAGAGCCGGAGGTGGATGTCCTCCTCGCCCCCTACGTGAAGCCCTCCTTGCCCGGAGCGGCCTGATGAGGGGCAAGCTCATCTTCCCCTTTCTCGCGGAGCTGCACCGCCTGGACACCGCCGCCATGGCGGGCCCAGGCCCAGGCCCCCATATCAGCGGGTACGACGCCGACTTTCGCGAGTCGGTGCTGGTGGACGCGGACGACGACGGCCTGGCCGAAACCTTCCGTCGCGAATTTCCGCCCGTGCGTGTCCCCTGCCAGGTGGAGCCGGATGCCTTTGAGTCATTGCGCATGACTCCTTCCGGCAACAGCCCCCGGACGAGCTTCGAGCTCGTCTTCCACTTCAGAGACTTGGAGCGCCTCGGCCTCGTCGACGCGGCCACGGGGGACGCCCTCATCCGCCCCAGCGACAGGCTGGGGGCCCTCTACGACGTCACGGGCGCCCTCGTGCAGGCCGTGAGGACTCCTCCCGGCATGTACGTCACCGAGGCGCGCCCCACCGGCTTCGGCCTCCACCGCCGCAGGCCCCGCCGCAACCTCCTTCACGTCACCTTCAACGACAGGCCCCAGGCCCGAGGACTCGCATGAAAGCACTGCTTCTCGCCCCGCTGCTCGCCACCGCCTTCCTCACCCGCTGCCGCGCACCGGACGGGTGCGTGCCCGTGTCCACGCGCTGCGCTGGCAACGTCGCCGAAATCTGCAACGGCGACGGCAACTGGCAGGTGCTGGCCGACTGCGACGCCGTCACCGAGCACAGCAGCACGGCCTTCACCTGCACCTACGTCAACGAGGAGGGCATCGCCGGCCACACCTGCCTGCCCACCACCGTGGATGCGGGCACCGAAGCTGGAGGTGTCCTGTGAAGGGCTACCTCCAGTCCCTGCCTGGCGTGGGTCCCCTTTTCCAGCGCGACCTCGAGCCCGCGGAGGTGTGGGCCTTCTACCAGCACATGGGGGAGCGCTTCCGCACGAAGGTGGCGAGCAAGGCGGACTCGCTCGAAATGCAGTTCGCCGCCGAGGCCCTGCAGCGCATGGGCATCCTCGACAGGCAGCGATTCCTCGCCAACTACGCCACCACCGTGGGCCGCACCCTCTACGTCCCCTTCGAGGTGGGCGTGCCACAAGGGGGCTGGGACTTGTGGGCCCAGGTGGTGGTGTGCGTCCACGAGCACCAGCACGTCATCCAGCACGACGAGGAGGGCCCCAGCTACGAGTTGGGCTACCTCACGAGCCCTGCAGCTCGAGCGCAGTACGAGGCCGAGGCGTACACCTGCAACCTGGAGCTGCACTACTGGCGCTATGGCACGGTGCCCGCCGTGCGTCCCATCGCCGAGGGACTCAAGCACTACGGCTGCCGGCCGGAGGACGTGGCCGTCGCCGCTCACACCCTGGCTCTCACCTCCGTGTCCGTCCGACAGGGCGCCATCATGAGTGAGGCCACCCAGGTGGCCCTGGAGTGGCTCAACTCGCACGTCCCCCACCTGCGGGCGAAGAAGCGCTGAGTCCCCCATGGCCGTCTCGCGCACCGGAGACTGGGCACGGGCCCGCCAACTGCTGGAGGCGGGCGCCTCGCGCCTTGAGGGCGCCATGCAGACGGCCCTGCGGCAGGAGGCGCACGCCTTGCGTAACGAGGTCGTGCAGGGCCTCACCCAACAGGCGCCGGGTGGCGAGCCGCTTCGCCCACCTTCGCCCCTCACGGTGGCGGCGCGTCAGCTCGCGGGCTTCTCCGGTACGAAGGCTCTCCTCGTCTCCGGGGCGCTGCGCAACTCAATCTCGGTCGTCGTGGAGGGCGACGAGGCCTTCATCGGCGTCTCGCGTTCAGCGAAGAGTCCGGACGGAGAGTCCCTTGTCGACGTCGCGCAGCTCCAGGAGTACGGCGGGCCGCCCGTCGTCATCCCCATGACGCCGCGCATGCGCCGCTACCTCTTCACGCTGCTGCGCAAGGCGGGCCAGGCCCCCACCGGCGGCAGCGGGCGCGGCGTCGTGGTGACGCAGACGCCGGCCCGTCCCTTCCTGCGGCCTGCCTTCGCGCGGTTTCGCCAGGGGGCAAGCCGGCGCTTCCTCTCGCGCGTGGCGAAGGAGCTGGGCCTCGGAGGGCCCGGGTAATGGCCGTCCCCTCCCTCACCTCCGTGACGCCGTCGTCGGGCCCCACCAGCGGTGGAGACATCCTCCGCCTCACAGGCGTGGGCTTCGCCGCGCGGGTGGCTGTGCGCGTGGGCGGGCTGCGCGCGGAGGTGCTCACCGTCCGCCAGGAGTCGGGCGCCTCGTATGCGGACGTAAGGACTCCCGCCCACGAGGCGGGGCTCGTCAACGTGGAGCTGCTCAACCTCTCCGCGGAGGACAGCCCGGTTCCAGGTGAAGTGGCTGTCCTTCCGACGGCGTACCGCTACCTGCGCCCGCGCGTCGCCGCGGAAGCGAACCTCACCCGCCTCGTGCGCACGCTGCTGCGGGAGCTGAAGCGCCAGGTAGTGGCCAACGTCAGCGCCAGCGTCTCCGTCGACTACGACGACACGGTGGAAGGCGGACTCAACGTCATCGCCATGGCCTCGCTGCCCTCGGTGGTGCTGTCAGGCCCCGCGCTGCGCGAGAGTCGTCGCTACTCCACCAACGTGCTGCACGAGGACGTCGTGCAAGGCCCCTCCGGCGCGGAGCTGGTGCGCAGGCGCCCCGCGTACACGGTGGATTTGGCCTTCACCCTCACGGTGGCCTCCGAGCGCACCGCCGAGCTCTTCAACCTCATGGCCGCCGTGGCCACCTTCCTCAACCGCAACAGGTGGCTCGTCATGGCTCGAGACGCGGAGGACGCCTCGCGCGGCACCGTCCGGTGGGAAATGGACGCGGACGGCGAGGTGCGCACGCAGCTCGGCAGCCGCGACGACGTGCGCGCCTTCACGTGGGGCCTCGTCGTGCGCGGCTTCGACGTGGATGAGGGCCTGCCCCTCGACATCGGCAAGGCCGTCGCGCAGGCACACCTCGACACAGACTCTCTCCCTGGAGGCACCTCATGAGTGTCGCCCTCACCAATACCAAGGGCCGGCTCCTCACCTTCCTGTTGTCACACGAGGGGTACTGCTCGGCCTGCGGTGAGTGCGCCTGCAGCCTGCAACCCGGCCGTGGAGGCCGCCGCCTTCCCTCATCTCTGACCCTGGCGGCAGGCGTCGCGCTCGCGGGCCTGCCGGAGGCCGTCCTGCAGGTGGCGTCCGTAGCTGCGGCCATCCGTCGGGGTGACGTCGCGGTGAAACGCCAGGTGGCTCAGGAGTCCCGAACCCCTGTGTCGAGCCCCGCGCTGACAGCCCCGTCCCACTCCATGCCGGAGGCCGCTGTGCGTGTGTCCCGGAAGAAGCGAGGTACGTCATGAGTCGCGAGTTGCTGTCATCCAAGGTTGTCGTGGTGGAGGAGGAGCCTCGCGTCCGCGGCATCCCCTCCGCGCCTACGTCCGTGGCGGGGGCCGTAGGCCTGGCGGAGCGTGGCCCCATCGGCAAGCCCGTGCTGTGCACCTCCATGGAGGACTACCAGGCCACCTTCGGCGGCTTCACGCCCGACTCTGACCTCGCCATCGCCGCCATGGGCTTCTTCGAGAATGGCGGCAGCCGCCTGTGGGTGGTGCGCACCGTCCACTACGAGGACACGTCCAACCCCGAGTCGCATACGGCCACGCGTGCGACGGCCGCCCTCGCCACAGGCGGCGGGCCCACGCCCGCTGTGGTGTGGGGCACCCTCCGTCCTCCCTTCTCCCTCGCGGACGGGCAGCGCCTGGAGGTGGCCGTCAATGGCAGCGCGGCGGTGGACGTCACCTTCGCTGGGACTGCCGCCTCCGTCGTGGCGAGCCGTCCGGGCCCCTATGCCCTCACTTCCGGCCAGCCGCTTCGCGTGCGCATCGACGGTGCGCGGGACATCTTCATCTCCTTCAGTGCAGGGGACTTCGTGGACATGTCCCAGGCCACGCCAGAGGAGGTCGCTGCCCTCCTCAACGCAGTCCTCGTCGGGGGCAGCGCCACGGTTGAGGCTGGGGCATTGCGAATCTCCAGCGACACCTTCGGGGCCACCAGCCGCCTGGAGGTGGGGGGCGAGGTGGCCAACGCCGTCTTCGGTTTCGCCCTCGGCCCCCAGGTGGGCACAGGCAACGTCCAGAGTCTGCGCGCCGTCGAGCTGCGCGAGGTGCAGTCCCTCATCGAGGCCTCGGTGGCGGGAGTGCGTGTGGAGGCGTCTTCCCTCGGGACGCTGCAGCTACGCACCACGGCTACCGGCCCCTCCGCCTCCCTGCGCGTGCAAGGGGGCGCGGGGCTCGGCCTGGACGCGCTACTGCACCAGGGCGCCGCCTCGGGTGACATGGACGTCCTGCGCCTGGAGGCCAAGGACGCAGGTGCCTACGCCAACCGTCTGGAGGTGGAGGTACGCCCCGCCACCAGCGGCTCGCCCGACGCCTACGACATCCTCATCCTCGAGGACGGCACCTACCGCGAGTCCTTCCCCAACCTCACAAGCACCGAGGGCGACGCGCGCTACGTCGAGCGCGTCCTCAACGACGGGCGCACCGGCTCGCGCTACATCCAGGCCTTCCTCATGGAGCCGGGCGCCGTCCCGGACGTGCAGACGGTGGCCCTCTCGGGTGGCGCCGACGGACTCGTCGGACTCAGGGACTCCGACTTCATCGGCTCGGAGGCGGCGAAGACGGGCCTCTACGCGCTGGACTCCGTGCAGGAGCTGTCGCTCCTCCTCGTGCCCGGGCGGGCCACTCCTGCCGTCCACAATGCCATGGTGCGCTACTGCGAGGTGGCGCGCGACGGCCTCGTCTTCGCCATCCTCGACTCGCCCGCGGGCTACACCGCCACGGACATCGTCTCCTACGTCTCCGAGGAGGCCGCGCTGGAAGGCCTGTCCGAGCACGCCGCGCTGTACTGGCCCCGCGTCAAGGTGATCAACCCGTCGCGCGGCGTCTTCGGCAACGTCGAGCAGTTCGTCGTCCCGCCGTCCGGCATCATCGCAGGCGTCTACGCCCGCAACGACTCCGCACGCCCGGGCGGTGTGTACGACTCGCCTGCGGGCATCGAGGCGGGGCGCATGCTGGGTGTCCTCAGCTTTGAGTCCAACGAGGTGCTGGAGGAGAAAAAGCGGGACGTCGTCTATCCCCACCTCGTCAACCCGCTCACCACGGCGCCCGGCCTGCCGAGGTACATCGACGGCTCGCGCACCCTCAAGGCCGGCGGCAACTTCCCGTACATCGCCGAGAGGCGCGGGGTGTCCTTCATCGAGAGGAGTCTTCAGGCCGGCCTTCAGTTCGCCCGTCACCGCAACAACACCGAGGGCCTGCGCGCCCAGGTGCGGCGCTTCATCACCGCCTTCCTCCTCACGCAAATGCGCAACGGGGCCTTCCGCAGCATGGAGCCGGCCAAGGCCTTCTTCGTCGACGCCTCCGACTCCCTCAACCCTCCATCCGTCGTCTTCGCTGGGCAGTTGGTGGTGCGTGTGGGCCTCGCGACCAACAAGCCCGCTGAGTACATCGTCCTGCGCATCTCCCAGGACACCCGAGCCCTCGACGCCGAGCTGGCCTCGGCCGGCGCGTAAGGAGTCCCTCTATGGCCATCATCGGACAGCCACGCAGCTTCCATAAGCGGTTCAAGTTTTTGGTCGAAATTGACGACGTCGGGCACGCGGGTTTCCAGAAGTGCAGCGAGCTGTCCGTCGAGGTCGCCAACATCCAATACTTCGAGGGCGGCAGCCTCATCCCCAACAAGAGTCCGGGGCGCCTCACCTTCAGCGACGTCACCCTCGAGCGAGGCGCCACGCAGGACCACGAGCTCTTCGACTGGTTTCAGGATGTCGTGCACATGTCGAGCGGCCTGGGCCTGCCGGACAGCCTCTACAAGCGCAACCTCGACATCGTCCAGCTGGACAGGGACGGCACCACGCTGCGTCGGTGGAGTCTCTCCCGCGCGTGGCCGGTGAAGTTCGTTGCAGGGGAATGGGACAATGAGAGTGACGAGACTGTCATCGAGTCTGTCACCCTCACCTACGACTTCTTCGAGCTTCAATAGTTACGGCGCCTTCGTGGCAGCCGTTCCCGATTGGAACTTGTACTTCCCCTTGAGGTCTGCCTCAAAAATCTGACGCTCGGCATCACACAAGCCACGAAGCCTGCGAGCGTGGCCTTGATGCTTTGGTGGCGTACCCTTCATCACCGACACGACCGTCACACTACGAAGCATATCCTTAACAGCCTGTAGTGCCGGCACGTAGTCAAAGTCTCCACTTACCAAAATTGCATGATCATACTCAGCAGCCTGCCTCACCATATCGACGGCCAATCCGACATCTACCCCCTTCTCCCCCACGCGCCTCCCAATTCGCAACTCACTAGGCTTCGCCCCCCAAACCTGCACTGGGTCAACCTTCAACACCCCTGCATAGCGAAACTCAATGGCATCAAAATTCTCCTCAATTCGCCCGTAGACAGCATCGTGCAACTTCTCCAGCCGATCACACTCCGTCCGGTAATACTCCTCTGCCTTTTTCTGGAACTCATCAGGCTTCATGCCAGCCGGGCACATCTTTGAGTGATATTTCGCGTTCCAGCTCCAAGACGCGATCCTGGCGGCCTGATACCAATTCACGCGAATCAGACGGTCCCCCTTGGGGACCAAGTCTTCAAATACTTGCCCCCAATCCACATCCTTCTCCTGGAGACCAAGTGCATCCAAGTTGTAGTGCAGATTCTGACCATCCACATAGATCACAGTCCGAAGCACCTTACCCCCAATAGAATACGTAGGACACGTCGCACGGCGCATACACAGACACCACCCCAAGAGCCTGTCCTTTGACCAACAACCTGTCAAGCGAGGCAACAACCATATCTGCTGCAACCAGCTCCCAATCCGTACGGCCCCCTGCCAGCAGCCCCTCAGCCCAGTTTCGATGTCCCCGATTTGCCGCCCGAGGCCTTTGTCCTTCCCGGAGGTTGGACATGGCGGACATCATCTCGTGCCCCTCGGGGCTGACGGGCCGTATTCGGGGAATGCGAGTGCGGGAGGAGCGCGTCCTCGCGGACAGGAAACTGGCGAAGAGCGGCGGCCAGGTAGATGAGCTGCTCTCCGCGTGCTGGGAGGAACTGCTGGACGCCGGCCCCTACGCCTACCCCGACGGGAAGGTGGACTGGGGCAAGGTGCTGCAGGGGGACCGCTTCTATGCGCTGCTCCAGGTGCGCGTTCTCACCTACGGCCCTGAATACGTCTTCACCGTCCCCTGTCAGGCTGCCGCCTGCCGCACCCGCATCGACTGGGAGCTGGACTTGAGGCAGCTCCCGGTCCGCCCCCTCTCGGACGCCAGCCGCGCGGCCTTCATGGCCGGCAACCGCTTCGAGACGACGCTGCCGGACGCCGGCAAGCGCGTGCGCTTCAAGCTGCTGACGGGTGAGGATGAGCGGCGGCTGCCGCAGCTTCAGCGCGCGGCGCCCGAGAAGCTGCTGTCCTCAGTCCTCGCCTACCGGGTGCTGGACGTTGACGGCGTGGACGCGCGCGACAAGCGCCGCTTCCTCGAGGACCTCAGCTTGCGCGACGCAGACTTCCTCGTCGACGAGTTTGACGCCGTCGACTGCGGCGTGGACACCACCCTCGAAGTCGAGTGCCCCGAGTGCCTCATGCGTCAGGAGGTGGAGCTCCCTTTCGACCGGGGCTTCTTCCTTCCGGGGACTCAGCGGATGACGAGACGCCGGGAGCGCTCCACCTCTTCCCCGGCGTGACTCTGGAGACATGGCGCGAGGGCCTCTTCCAGCTGTGCTGGCACCAGCACGGAGGCAGCGGCCTCGCAGCCCCCCTCGGTGACGCCCTGGAGTTGCCCACCTCAGACAGGGACTGGCTGCTCGAGCGCATGGGCCAACAGCGCGCCCAGGAGGCCAAGGCGCTGGAGAAGGCCGCGAAGCGGAGGTAGCACATGCTCAACAACCTCGGCCTGGGCTTCGTCTTCACGGCGCGCGACTTGGCCTCCGGTACCTTTCAAGACGTGGAGCGCAACTTCATGAGCCTGGACAGGCGCGTGGGGTTGGGTACCGCGCGCATTGAGGGTGCATTCCAGCGGCTCGGCGTCGCCATGGCCCTCTTCACAGCGGGCGCCGTCACCCTTGGCGCCTCGCTGTCCCTGGCCAATACCGCCGGCCAATTCGAGCAGGCCGTTGCGGGCGTGGCCGCCGTCTCCGGTGCCTCGGCCGAGGTGCTTGGACAGCTCCGTGACGCAGCCATCCAGGCAAGCCTCGCCACGCAATTCACACCCACGGAGTCGGTGCTGGGCCTGCGCGAGCTCACCCAGGCCGGCTTCACCGCGACGGAGTCCATGAAGCTACTGCTGCCGGTGTTGGACCTGGCCGGTGGCTCGCTGGGAGAGCTGACTCCCCAGGGCGCAGCGGGCCTCGCGTCGCAGGCGATGAAGGCCTTCGGCATCTCTACCGACAACGCCGCAATCTCCGTCGACCAGATGCTCCAAGCCGTCAACGTCTTCGCCCTCAGCGCCAATGAGCTGCCCCTGGCCCTCGGCACCGCAGCGCGAGGAGCGCAGGCCCTCAATCAGTCCCTGCCCGAGACACTCATCGCATTGGGATTGGTGAAGAACGTCGTCCCTGGAGTGGAGCGCGCCTCCACCGCCGTGGCCGTCGCCATGGAGCGCATGGCGGACCCGGAGGTGCAGAAGCACCTGCGTGGACTGGGCGTCGCCGTCACGGACTCCAAGGGTAACTTCCTCAGCTTCCTCGACATCCTCGACAAGCTGTCGCCCGCCCTCGAGCGCATGACGGCGGCGCAACGTAGCGCCTTCCTGCTGAAGGCCTTCGGCCGCGAGGCGCTCGGCGGTGTGAATGCCATCCTCACGCAGTTCAGCAACGGCATCCGCAAGGACACCGGCGAAGTCGTCCGCGGCGCCGCGGCACTCAAACACCTGCGCGACGAGTTCGAGAAGGCGGGCGGCACCGCCAAGGCATTCCGCGAGCAGATGCTGGACACTTTCCAGGGCCAGAAGACGTTGCTGGCTGGCAACCTGGAGACGCTCGCCATCGTCCTCGGGGAGCCCTTCGCCCAAGTCTTGAAGCCCCTCGTCACCCTCGTCGCCAGCGCGGTGCAGCAGGTGCTGGGGGTCTTCCAGTCGTTGCCCGGCCCGGTTAAGCGCGCCTTCGCAGCCGTCGCGCTCGGAGCTGGTGGCCTGGTTACTCTCGTCGGTGCGGTCATCGCCGCGAAGGTGGGCTTGGCGCTGCTCGTGGTGGGCCTCAAGGTGCTGGGCCTCACGTTGGGCGGCCTCCTGGCCACGGTGCTTCCGGCCGTGGGCGCTGTCGTCCTCCTGGGCGTCGCCGTGGCCGGCCTTGCCTACGCCGTCCGTCACAACCTCGGTGGCCTGGGCGACTTCGTCGAGCGTGTGCAGCAGCGGGTGACTCTCGCCTTCCGCGGCCTCGTTCAGCTCTTCGAGGACGGAGGATTCTCCGGCGCGGTGCGCGAGGAGCTGGTCAGGGCCGAGAATGCCGGGCTGAAGGACTTCCTCATCAACCTCTACCTGTGGGGCCATCGCCTCCACAGCTTCTTCTCCGGCATCGCCGACAGTTTCTCCTCTAGCCTGGAGGCCGCGCGCCCCACCCTCGACGCCTTCCAGGCGACGCTAGGGCGGGTGGGCGCGGCGATGGGCTTCCTCTCCGAGAGGGACGACGCAGCCACGGCCGCCGCGAAGTTCGCTGCATTCGGCGCCTCTGGGGCCACGGTGGGACGTGCCCTCGCCCGCGTCTTCGACTTCGTCGTCCTGGCACTCACGGCCGCCGCGGAAGTAGTGGAGGGGCTGGCGGGGCAGTGGGGCTACATGAAGGCCGGTGTCGACTTCCTCCTGGGCAGCTTGGGCCACCTGGGTCGCGTCCTCGGAGGGGCGCTCTCCGGCCTTTTGGGCACCACCTCCGCCGTGCAGCAAGGCAGCAGCGGGTGGACGCTCATGGGGCAAGCCATTGGGTTTGCCATCGGCAACATCACCACCGTCGTGGGAGTGCTGGTGTCCGCCGTCTCCCTCGCGGTGTCCGTGGTGGGGGGCGTCCTCAACGCAGCCCTGGCGGCCTTCTCCGGCATCGTCGACGTCTTCTGGGGCGTGGTGTTGACGCTCAGTGGCATCCTCACCGGCAATTGGGCCGAGGCCTGGACGGGAATGAAGCTCGTCGTCTTCGGCACGGTCGACGCAATCTCAGGCGTCCTCCTGGAGCTCGTGGGTGCCATCCTCGGCGTCGTGGATGCCGTGGCGAGCCTCTTCGGTGCGAACACCGGCCTCCAGCAAGCCCTGCGGACGGCTCGGCTGGGCCTCCACCGGGACTTGTCCGTCGCCTTCGGCCTCGAGGACTCCACCGGCAGCTCCGCCACACCCGCGTCCGTCGTCACCACCGCTTCGCCCACCTCGCCAGTGGACTGGCCCCTGGAGTCCTCGTCCATGCCTGCGGTGGCCGCCCTCCAGGCCTCGCTGCCCCAGGCGGAAGTGCGCTCCTCGGAGCCGGCCTCGTCGTCCAGTCCGCCCGTCCTCGTGAGTGTCCAGGTGGACGGGGAGGTGCTCGCCCAGGCCACGGCGCGCGCCGAGAGAGACGCCGCCTCCCGCAGCTTCTCCCCCATGCCCGCGTACTGAGAGGCTCCGCATGTCCTCCGCTGCCCTCGCCCGTCCGCCTCGCTGTGTCCTGGTGAATGTCCTCACCGGCGAGGCCATGGAGTGCCTCTTCAACCCCACGCAACTCACCGAGAAGTGCCAAGTGAATTGGAATCGCCTGGCGGTGCCGGGCCTCTCTCACCAGGTGCTCCAGTTCCAGGGCACCTCCAACCGGCAGCTCTCGGGCGTCGAGTTCTATCTGGACGCGTACTTCGCGGCGCAGCAGGGCAACACGCCCAACATCATGGCCTTCCGCGCCTTCCTTCTCGCGCTCACTATCCCTCCGCAGGGCACCCAGGGAGTGCTGGCCACCGCGCCTCCGCGCGTCCTCGTCCTCTGGCCAGGCCTCCTCACAGTGGAGTGTGTCGTCGCCAGCGTGGAGTTTCAGTACCGCCAGCTCGCCGTCGACGGCCGCGTCCTCGTCTACACCGCCACCGTCACGTTCGAGGAGATTCTGGACACCCGCGTCACCTCCGAGCAGCTCCGACAGGAGGTTCCGTAATGGCCCCGCACGCCGGCAGCCGCTACTCCTTCTGCCTCGGTGTTCGGGACGACATGGGCCGCTTGGTGCTCACCGAGAGAGTCCCCTACGGCTTCCAGCCGCACTCGGACACGCATGTCCACCTCGTCGCGCAGGGTGACTCCCTCTGGGGACTCGCCGGCCGCTACTTCGCACCCCTGCCGCGTGCCTGCGGCTTCTGGTGGGTGCTCGCCGATTTTCAACCCGAGCCCATCATCGACGCGACGCTGGAGCTGGAGGCGGGGCGACGCCTCTTCATTCCGTCCCTCCGCGTCCTCACCGACGTCATCCTCAGCGAGCAGCGGCGGAGGGAATCCGAATGACACGCCCTCTCGACAGGAGCGCGCCTGGCGTGCGCCTCACACTGCTTGCACACGAGCGGGCCCGCAGCGGCGAGCCCCTCACACTGGAGAGCCGCATCCTCGGCCTCACCTTCGAGGACTCTGCGACGAAGGCCGACAAGCTGTCCCTCCAGTTGGACAACTTCGACCTGGCGCTCTTCGACAGGGCGGAGCTGGTGGGCGGCGTGGTGCTGGAGGTGTCCTGGGGCTACCCAGGCCTCATGGCGCCCCCGCGGCGAATGGTGGTGACGAAGCTGAAGGGCTTCCAGGTCCTCACCGTCGAAGGGCAGGCCCTCAGCACCCTCATGCACCGCGAGGCCAAGACACGCACCTGGCAAGGCAAGACGCGCGGCCAGGTGGTGCGCGAGGTGGCCGCAGAGTACGGCTACGAGGGGGACTCCATCCACGTCGAGGACACGGGAGAGCCGCTTGGCACCATTCACCAGGCCGGGGAGACCGATGCTCGCCTCCTCCGGCGCTTGGCCGCGCGCGAGGAGTACGAGTTCCACGTCGACGACAGGGGCCTCACCTTCGCCCGTCGAAACCAAGCCTCCGCCCCCACCCACGTTCTGTGGTGGTACGCCGACGCGGGCCGGGGCGACATCCTCTCCGTCAACGTCGAGTCCGAGTTGGGTCGCCGGGTGGGCAAGGCGCAAGTGCGCGGCCGGGACGCCATGGCCAAGAGAAACCTCGAGGCCCAGGCGAGCAGTGCCTCCGTCGAGCGCACCACCCTCGCGGACTTCTTGGAGGTGGTCGACCGAATCACAGGCACCACCTCGCTGCAGCTCCGCAATGCCACCACCAGTGTCCAGCCCACCTCCGCTTCGACACCGGCCCAAGCCCAGCGCGAATCCGAGGCTCGCTTCCGGCGCGCGGAAGCCGGCACCGTGAAGTTGTCCCTCCAGGTGGTGGGCAACCCCTCATTGCGCGCCAAGTCCGTGGTGGAGGTGCGCGGCATCTCCCGCCTCCTCTCGGGCAAGTATTACGTCACCGAGGCGAAGCACGTCCTCTCCTCCTCCGGCTACACCTGCGACTTGAAGCTGTCGCGTGACGGCACGGGCCCGCGTCAGCAAGCCAGCCCGGAGAAGCAGGGCCAGCCCCAGGGCGGTCAGCCCAACGTCTGCACGCCCGCGACGGGCGCCGTGCTGTCGGAGTTGGAGGTCGTCTACAAGAAGTCCGGCGCCACGCACGTCGAGTACCGCCGCAACGGGCAATCCATCGGCGCGGGGGACCCCGAGTCGGGCCACAGCCCCCCGGAGTGAGGAGCGAACCATGAGCACCTTCGACGACGACCTCCTCGCCCATGACACGCGCCTCCTCGGCATGTACGTGGGCTACGTCACTCAGCGCGACGACACGGAGGGCCTCGGCCGCGTCCGCGTGTGCATCCCCGGTGTCCTCGAGCCTGAGTCCGCCTGGGCCTGGCCGCTGGGCACCTCCGGCGGCGGGGCCAAGGACACGGGCTTCTTCGCGATTCCCATGGTGGGCGCCGAGGTGGCCGTCTTCTTCCACCAGGGCGACGTCGACGCGCCCTACTACCTCAGCGCGCACTGGGGCATGCCGGGCGGGAAGAGCGAAGTGCCAGAGGAGGCGCAGGTGTCTCCGCCCGACAACCGCGTCCTCGCCACACCCACCTTCCGTGTGGAGTTGGACGAGTCCGCGGGGAAGCGGAAGCTGAAGCTCACCAACCGGAAGACAGGCGACTGCCTCACCTTCGATGCGGAGGAGAACACCGTCACCCTGGAGGCCACCACCTCGCTCACTCTGCGCGCGGTGGGGGCCATCTCCCTGGAGGCGGCCCAAGTCACCATCGCCGGCCGCGTCGTCCGCCCCATCGCCGAGCCCATTTGAGGACGCCCATGGGACTGCCCCTCTGCATCCACGTCCCTCCGCTGCCCGAGGCGCCCACCCTCACCTTGCCCGGGGGAACCACGCTTCAGCACCACCAGCTCCTACTGGCCGTCCAGCCGGCGCTCGCGCCCCTCACGCCCCTCTTCGACATCATCGGCGCGGTACTGGCCGTCTTCGATGTCGTGAAGGCCATACCGGACGCACTGGGGCCGCCGCCGGACCCGACCGCCATCGCCGCAGCCCTCCCGAAGCTGGCCGAGAAGGTGTCCAAGCTGCTCCGCCTCGTCCCGCAGCTCTCGGTGCCGTACACGGTGGTGGGCGTCATCGACATCATCCTGGGAGAGCTGGGCCGTGCGCGTGCCCAGCTCGTCCACCTGCAACTGCGCCTGTCGAGCGTGGCGCGGGCCCGGCAGCGTGCCACCCAGCTTGGGGACGCAGGCCTCATCGCGGTGGCCGGCTGCGCGGAGGCCAACGTCGCCCAGGAGGCCGCCAACGTCGGGAAGGCCCTGGCAGCCCTCTCTCAGCTCATGGCCCTCCTCAACATCCTCCTGGGGCTGGTGGGCGGCCCCCAGGTGCCGGACTTCTCCAGCCTTGAGGGCAGCGCGCTGGAAGAAGCCATTGCCCCCCTCGACGCCATCGTCCGCACGCTGCAGCAGGTGCGCGCGGCAATCCCCGTTCCATGAGGACACCATGAGTCGAGCGCCCCAGAATCTCCTCGTCCCATTCCGCAGGGACAAGAAGCGGGACTTCGCCTCCGGCACCGGGGCTGAGCTGCTCGCCTCGAAGGTGCGGCAGGTACTGCTGACAGAAGGCGCCACACCCTTCTCCACTGGTGAGCTGCCTTGGCGCACCAGCTTCGGCGCGGGCCTCTCGCGCCTTCGCCACCAGCGCAACGACGCCGTGCTGGCGGAGCTGGCGAGGGTGTACATCCGTGACGCGCTTTTGCGCTGGCTCCCTGGTGTCCAGTTGGTACACCTTGAAGCCAAGCAGGATGGAGAAGTACTGATACTCCACCTGCACGTGCGAGAACATCAAGCCGAGATAGTCGTGGCCATACCGGCACGCATGTGAAGGGACCAGAGAACTATCCCATCAGACACGCCCATGGAGACGCATTCGCACAAGGAGTGCGAAGCGGCCATGGGGCACTTCATCTTGAATCATCTCCAGGGGGGAATTGCAACAACATGGAGGGCTAGCCACCGAACTCACCACCACATCCACAGCATTAGACGTTGAGCCATTCCTTGGCCCGCCTTGCCGCATCCTCGTGAGGACGCTTATCGGATTGTGGGTCACTCAGTCCAGCCATCTGCAAATAAACATGAACAACCAGCTGCCGTTCAATCCCATCCACCACATCGACATCATCAAGATTCTTAAGAGCATCAACCAGACTACGCCTACGAGCGAGCTGCCCCATTGCGAAGTTGACCGAAAGAGAATACCCGGTCGTCGAGCCGAAGGCCTTTGTTCTCGGAACAACGATGTACTCGGAGACTGTCAGCGGCTTCGTCAAGTCGTCGAGAAAGTCCGGTAGAGTTGTTCGAAGAAACTCGTCAAGCTTCGTGTAGTTCGTCTCGCTGTCCAGCGAGCCGCTGGCAGGGATGACACCGAGCAAGTCCTGTATGAGCCCCGGAGGAATTCCGATGCCCTGAACCTCGTAAAAGACCTCCGCCCCCGAGACACGGGCCTGCGCGGCAAGGCCTGCGTAGCTCAGGTTGCTCTCGCTCTTAAGGTTCTGTGCCCTCAACGCAAGTCGAGCACCTGTCCCATGACGGACCCCATACAACACCGCCCCATTGTCGGCTTCCTGTTCTGCATAGAAGTCAGTCGTGGCAACCGCGTCATAGAAGATGGCCTTCGCGCCAAAACTGCCGCTCGTCGAGAAGATGCTTCCCAACGATAGCTTCGCCGCAACGTCGACAGATGTCGCGAAGAAAGAAACCTGAAACTGGGTGATCTGAGCGACCACATTATTAACGTCGGCCAGCGCCGAGTTGCCGCTCAAAAACTCATATGGGACGCTCTTCGCCGCTTGCGGCTTGAACCAAACGAGGGGCACACCATCCTTCGAGTAACTCAGCTCGGGAGCATAAGGAACTTTTTCGTTCATGGCATTCACCCTACCTTGAGCCAATCTCGTGCACGCTTCGCTGCATGTTCCGGAACATCAATGGTGAATGCGTTGCCCAGAATGTCTTGATAGGCACGCCGGGCAATCATCAGATTAGCCCATGAAGGAGCCTGCGCGAGCGCCGTTTCATATTTGACGCGACTGGAGATCTTCGACATAGCCCAACGCACACTGCGCCCTTCCGAGATAATGTTTGCGTCGAAAGGGTTTTCAACCCAGACGCTGATGGGCAGCAAGGGGTGGGTAGAGAGGCGATCAGTCAGTGGGGCTTTGAGGGCGACAAGCGCCGCGCTCAGTCGAGCAAAACCAGTGTAATCCAGTTTGCCAAAGAGAGGAACGCCCCGGAGGGCTGCGGCAAAGATTCTGCGATCCACCCCTACTGCGGAGACGGAGTACTGGACCTCTGCGGCACCTGTCTCGACCGATGCGGCCAAAGAGGCAAGATCCATCCGAGCTGACGCTGCGATGGTTCGCACCCGCATGGCGACGCGAACAGTGACACCCCAGAATGTTCCGAGAATCTTAGTGGTCCCGGGAGCGCCCGTCCGAAATTTTGGGAAGCCAGCCCGAAAGTCCATCACGACAGCCTTATAGAACCCTTCCGCTTTCATCTGGAACAGCCCCCCCATGCCTATACTTGCAGCAGCCTGGAGTGTCGACTCATAATAGCTCGACAAGACCTCAATCCCCATGGCAGGGTCGAAGACTGGCGCCAACTGAGGGTAAGGCACTGATGCCTCGGCCCCGAAGATGGGGACCAGCACCCGAATGTTCCCGTTTTCATCGAGCCCCGGGTCGATAGGCATCCAAACTGGCATTAGAGTCTCCGAAAGAAGAAGGGGGGCCTATACGTTTCCGGCAACAGACCCACCCGAGAAAAAAGCCGCACATCAACAGCTGACGGCATCTCCCGAGTATCACATTCGCCCAGGAGAGCCGTCCACCTCCAAAGACTTGACTGAAAGATAGTTGGGCTCCCATGGCCACAACTTCATCAATCCTCGACGCGCATAGGGAACCCGGTCATACGTTGCACACAGAGGAATCTGGGTGCCTTCAAAGGCCTTCATGCCATCGAGAACATCCTCGCGATACCTGAAAACGAAGACAACACCACGCCTCCTCAACCGAAGAACAGCGCTCCCACGATCAAGCCCAACAAAGTAATAGCCACATTTTCGCCTATCGACATTGTGCACATTATCCTCGGCGAATTCCCTCAACGTTTTCAATGCTGAGTCTACTGCCGAAGAGAAATTGGAATCTGGCGGGTCTGACATGTAGTGGACGTTTGCTCCACGCAAGTGAATCTTCACGTCGACGTTCTTCTCGCCATTGCGGCTTCGGCCAATCCAGTCATCTAGCGAGAGCGCACGCCGCATCTCGAAAGCCGGATCCACAATGACAATCTGAGGCGGTTCAAGCCCGGCGTCATTTCGGACGAGGACGAAGGGCGCGACGTGCCATCCCCATTGAATCTTCTGGTTGGCAACATGAAGACCGCCTGTGATGAAAATTTTCCCAATAGCCCAACTTGGATGTTCTTTCAGGAGCAGTGCCATGGCGACTTGCGCGCGAGACTGGCAATTGTTCTGTAGCTGGTGAAACGCCATAGGCATGCCGTTGATAACGGGCGCCTCAGCGACCGCTCGAACAGCGGCATCCACTTCATCTCTCGACGGAAGAAGGGCAATTTCAGACATGCTCTGAGTGAGCCCTAATGATGTTGCCGTGAGGGCGTTCTCGAACGAGAGCCGTGGGAGTTGAGACACCTGCTCCACAACCAGTGCGCGAAGACGCGCATCACTCCAAGGACGATTCTCGACAAACGTGACGGCGCGGGGCTCCTCCTTTGAGGGAAGGAGCACAGTGGGGGGTGGTATGGGTCTTGGTCCTCCACACGCAGTGGCGAGCAGGAGACAGGCGAGTCCAATCCAAGGAGCGATGACGCTGCGCAACATTCAAGATACCCCCCACCACATTCGAGTCGGAACACGCCCTACCTTTAAGGGCATCAGCTCCATCTGAATGCTAATGTACGCTCAATACCAACGATCCAGGCATCGAGCGCGCCCGTAACGACATCCAATATACCACATTGGCTCTCGACGGAGCAATTCGCGGTACCCTGCAGCCAAAGCACAAGCCATCAGGGAGGGGGTCTCCAGCCACCCCTGCCTCTATCCCAAACCACAACAGCACATCAACCAAGACACAGGCAATGATGATGTCATGACTGAAATTACCCCGAAGGATACTCGGAGTCGCCCCGTCAAGCTAGACACAGTTAGTGAGGTAAAATCGTGAGCCAGAACTCGCGCGGGAACGTACCTTCATGGCCATGTGCGGGTACACGGCCAACATAGTCGGCCTCAACCCGCAGTACTGGCATGCGCGGCAGTGGTGTAGCCCCTTTTCCGCCCGAGGCATCCTGGTGTGCCCAGACAACCGATGATTCAGTCAGCGAGCCGACTTCATCGACCTTGAGCCGAAGCTCCTTGAAAATGACCTCCCAGCGCCCAGTTCGCGCCCAACTGTAGAATCGATTGTAGACAGTCTTCCAAATGCCGAACCGCTCTGGCAGGTCCCGCCACTGCACCCTGATCTTCACGCGCCACACCACCGCATTGATGAAGTCGAGGTCTTCTCTCCTTGATGCAGGGCTGCTCCTGAAGCCCAAGACTGGCTTGATGCGGTGCCACTGGGCATCTCGCAGCTCATGTCGGCGTATGGCCCGTAGTCAGCAAGCGGGGCATCGACCAGCAACTCCGCCTGCCACGAGGTTCGCTAAACTGAATTTTCGGACTGCCGCCCTGAACTCCTGTTGGGAGCCCAGGGGCAGCCCCTGGGGTGCTGGCACCGCCAAGACGAGCGTAGACGGGCCCCAGGCTCAAGCGCAGTCCCCATGTCCCCGAAAGAAGTGAGCCCGAAGCCTTTGTCTCCCGATGGAGGCCTTCGCTGACGTGCCGCTTCTTCCAGTGCCTACCGACTACACCCACCGCGACTTCGACGCCCTGCGCGCGCGCCTCATCGCGCTCGTGAAGAGTGTCTTCCCTGACTGGAACGACTTCGACGTCGCCAGCTTCGGTAATGTCCTGCTGGAGATGTACGCCTTCGTCGGCGACGTCCTCGGCACGTACCAGGACAACCTCGCCCGCGAGTCCCGCCTCGTTTCAGCCACCCAGCGCCGCAACGTCCTCGCCCTAGCGCGCATGCTGGGCTACCGGCTTCACGGCGCGCAGGCGGCCACGGCCGAGGTGGAGCTGCGCCTGGCCCAGCCTCCCGCCGCGCCCGTCACCTTCCCCGCGGGCACCATCGTCCGAACCCAGGAGGTGACGGAGGCCGTCCGCTTCCAGTTGCTGGCCCCCACCACCATCCAGGCCGGCGCCCACCCGCCGCGCGTCGTCGCCGTGGTAGAGCACTCGAAGACGCACACCCAGCTCTTCGATGCTCGCGGCCTCGCCGAGTTCGAAGCGCACCTAGACTTCGCGCCCTACCTCGACGGCTCCGCCCGAGTGTCCACCGCCCAGGGCGCCTTCAGCGAGGTGGACACCTTCCTCAACTCGCGCGCCTCCGACGCCCATTTCCTCGTCAGCGTCGACCAAGGAGACAAGGCCACCGTCCGCTTCGGCACCGGCACCAACGGCCTGCCACCCGCTGGCACCGTGGCGGTGACGTATAAGACGGGCGGGGGTGCAGCGGGCAACGTGGACGCAGGTCGCCTCGTTGTCGTGGAGGGCAGCTACCGGGACGCCCACGGCCATGCGGTGCAGGCGTCCGTCCACAACCCCGCCCCGGCATCCGGCGGCGCGGACCGGCAGTCCATCGCCTCCGCGAAGTTGCTCGCCCCCGAGAGTCTCCGGGCCCTGACGCGCACCGTCTCCCGTGAGGACTTCGAAATCAATGCCCGGCGCCTGCCCAGCGTGGCGCGCGCCCTCATGCTGACATCCAACGAGGACACCAGCATCGGGGAGAACGCCGGCATCCTCTACGTGGTGCCCCAGGGCGGCGGAGTCCCCACGCCTGCGCTCAAGGCCCAGGTGTTGCGGCAGGTAACGGAAGTCTACCCCTGCACCCTCACCTTCGACGTGCGTGTCCAGGAGCCGGTGTACCGGCGCGTCGACATCGCCGCGCGCCTCTTCCTGCGCCAGGGCGCTTCGGCCCGGGACGTCGCCTCGCGCATCCGCCAGGCGCTCACCGCTCACTTCCGCATCAGCGAGCTGGACGGCACACCCAACCCGCGCATCGACTTCGGATTCAACCTCAAGGACGCCCAGGGCTTCCCCACGGGAGAGGTGGCCTGGTCGGACGTGTTCAACATCATCCGCGACGTGCCCGGAGTGAGGAAGCTGGGCGACGCGCGAATGGACCTGACACTCAACGGCCTGCCCGCGGATGTGAAGCTAACGGTGCGGGAGCTGCCGGTGCTGGGCAGCGTCACGCTCCAGGACGGGGACACCGGGAGGCTCTTCTGACATGGCCCTCCTCAACCCCAGCTTCGAGGACGCGGGCACGTGGCCCGGCGAGGCAGCGCACTGGACGCTGACGGTGGTGACGCGCCTCGAAGCTCTGGCGGGCTTCGGTGTGCCGGAAGAGGCGTGCGAGGACTTCGAGCGCTGGTACGTGTGGCGCCCCTCCCTCTCCGACGTCTCCGTCGCCCTCGCCTTCTTCTCCGGCCAGCGCGAGGGCTTCGAGGCCTTCTCCAGGGGCTGGGACAACGACGGCTTCCTCTACGAGCTGCCGCCCGCGCAGCTCGTCCTGCACCGCTTCAAGGGGGACGTCGTCGAGACGTGGGGACAGGAGCCCCTCCTAGCGGACTGGGTGGACGCGGCTTCCATAGAGTGCCTCTTCGGCGACTCACCGCAGGAGGACTTCGGGCAGCGCTGGCACACCCACGAGTCCTACGCCTGGCGCTGGGAGGAAGTGACGGCGCGCGCGGCGCGCTTCAGCTCCTCGCAGCCCACCGAGGACTTCGACACCGGGTGGCCCACGGCCACCACGCAGTGAGGACACCATGGCACTCGCAGACTGGACGTACCTCAATGGAGGACTGGACATCGCCACCGTGGACAGAGGCGTGACGGCGGGCATTGCCCGGCCCCCAGGGGGCGGCAACTTCCTCTTCGCCTTCAATTCGCTGTCGGCCGCGCAGGGCGCCGTCGCCCTCTTCGCCAACCTGCCGGACTTCGCCCCCATGGCCAAGGGAGGCAGCATCCGCGGCTGCCTCCAGCGCGGGCCCGGCGGAGGCCCCACCGGCTTCTCCCCCTTCCTCTTCCTCTGCGGCCAGGGCACCTCCGTCAACGACTCCGCCTACCTCCTGGGCCTCTCCGACGACGAGCCTCACCGGGTGGTGCTGCGCAAGGGCGCGGTGGCCACGGGGCTGCCTGACGCGGATGGGCCAGGTGTCCTCCTGAAGTCCTCGGCCAGCTTCACCCAAGGAACCTGGCTGCACCTGCGGCTGGACGTCGTCGTCAACGCCAACGGTGACGTCGTCCTCAAGGCCTTCCACAATGACTTGGCCGCGCACCCGCTCGGCACGCCTCCCGACTGGCAGCCCGTGCCGGGCATGGCCGACTTCATCGACGACAACCTCGGCATCAACTCCGGCAGCCAGCCCCTCACCTCGGGCCGTGGCGGCTTCGGCTTCGCGGTGAAGGACGTCACCCGCCGGGCTTACTTCGACTCGCTCGAGCTGTCCCGGCAGGTGTGACGCCCATGGCC